>JABJKT010000158.1 GCA_018660225.1 Kordiimonadaceae bacterium | reverse complement strand
AGCCGCCATTCCCGGCTAATGTTGGTGTTTTCGGATGTCCAACAACGGTGAATAATGTTGAATCAATCGCGGTGGTGCCGACTATATTACGCAGAGGTGGTTCATGGTTCGCAGGACTTGGCCGCGAAAATAACACGGGCACCAAGCTATTCTGTATTTCCGGACATGTGAATAATCCTTGTAACGTCGAAGAAGAAATGGGTATTCCGCTTAAAGAGCTTATTGAAAAGCATGCTGGCGGTGTTCGCGGTGGCTGGGATAACCTGCTGGCGATTATTCCCGGCGGTTCGTCCGTTCATATGATACCGAAGACGGTTTGCGATACGGTACTGATGGATTTTGACAGTCTACGCGCAGAAGGTACCGGTCTTGGTACAGCGGCGGTGATTGTGATGGATAAATCAACTGATCTGCTACGGGCTATTACACGGCTATCGGCATTTTATAAACATGAAAGCTGCGGTCAATGTACGCCGTGCCGTGAAGGCACAGGCTGGATGTGGCGCGTGATGGAACGTCTTTGCACCGGCGAAGCGGAAATAGAAGAAATTGATATGTTACTTGATGTTACGAAGCAAATTGAGGGACACACAATCTGTGCCCTTGGTGACGCTGCTGCATGGCCCATTCAAGGATTAATGCGCCACTTCAGACCCGAAGTGGAAGCACGCATTCTTGAATATAAAAAACAACATAATGCAGCGTAGGAGAATTAAAATATGCCAACGCTAACCATAGATGGAATTGAAGTAGAAGTAGAGCAAGGTACGACCGTGCTGCAAGCCGCCGAACAGGCTGGTATTGAAATTCCGCGCTTTTGTTATCATGAACGGCTTTCTATTGCCGGTAACTGCCGTATGTGTCTTGTTGAAGTGTCTCCTGGACCGCCAAAGCCGGCCGCATCCTGTGCGCTTCCGGCTGGTGAAGGTATGGAAGTTAAAACCAACACGGAAAAAGTTAAAAAATACCGTGAAGGGGTGATGGAATTTCTGCTGATTAATCATCCACTTGATTGCCCAATCTGCGATCAGGGCGGCGAATGTGACCTTCAGGACCAGTCAATGGCCTATGGTATCGGCGATAATCGCTACAATGAAAAACGCCGCGTCGTTAAAGAAAAAAATATGGGGCCGCTGATTCGCACTATCATGACCCGCTGCATTCACTGTACGCGCTGTGTCAGGTTTGCTGATGAAATTGCCGGTGTTCCGTCACTTGGTGCGATTGGTCGCGGTGAAAATACCCAGATTACGACTTATAATGAGCAGGCCTTTGCTTCTGAAATGTCAGGTAATGTTGTTGATCTTTGCCCGGTTGGCGCGCTGACTTCAAAGCCATATACCTTTAAAGCCCGCCCGTGGGAGCTTAAAAATACTGAAACCATTGATGTTCATGACGCGCTTGGATCAAACATTCGCATTGATAGTCGTGGTCGCGCCGTTATGCGCGCACTGCCGCGAATTCATGAAGAAGTGAACGAAGAATGGATTTCCGATAAAACCCGCCATGCGGTGGACGGACTTGCGAAAAACAGAATTGACCGCCCTTATGTGAAAAAAGGCGGAAAACTTGTCGAGGCAACCTGGGCCGAAGCGTTTGAGGTTATTGCCAAAAAACTTAATGGTTTAAATGGTGATCAAATTGCTGGACTTGTTGGTGATTTATGTGATGCGGAAAGTATGTATGCTTTTAAAGCGATGATGATTTCGCTGGGTGCAGAAATTGATTGTCGTCAGGACGGATCAAGAGTTGGTGCCAAGCAGCGTGTAGGTTATCTGTTTAATTCCGGCGTTGCCGGCATTGATGATGCGGACGCCTGTCTTCTTATCGGGTCAAACCCAAGACATGAAATCCCTGTACTAAACGCGAGACTTCGTCAGCGTTGGCTTACGAACAAATGTAAAGTGGCAAATGTCGGTCCTGACGTTGATCTTAGCTATAAAGTTGAGCAGCTCGGCGATAGTGCGGCTATTTTGCAGGACATTCTGGACGGTAAGAACGATTTTGCTGAGACGCTAAAGTCTGCTGAAAAACCAATGCTTATATTGGGACAAGGCGCGCTTAACCGTGATGATAGTGCTCATATCATAAAGCTTGCTCATGACATTGCAGATAAATACGAATTTGTCAGTGGTGACTGGAACGGCTTTAACGTTCTTCATACTGCCGCTTCAAGGGTAGCTGCCCTAGATATGGGCCTTGTCACTGATGGCGGAGTTGAAGGCATTCTATCCGGCGCTGAAAGTGGTGATGTTAAAGTTATCTATAACCTTGGTGCTGATGAAGTTGATAGAAACCGACTTAAAAAAGCATTTGTTATTTACCAAGGTAGTCACGGCGATGAAGGTGTGAGAAGCGCGGATGTCGTACTTCCGGGCGTCGCTTATACTGAAAAACCGGGTACTTATCTTAATACGGAAGGCCGTGTTCAAAAAGCACAGCGTGCCATATTTGGCCCGGGCGAAGCGCGCGAAGACTGGACTATTTTCCGTGCCCTTTCAGAAGTGATAGGCAAGACATTAAGCTTTGATGATATTGCTGAGCTAAGAGCGGCAATGACAAAAGATTATCCTGCATTTGCGCAGCTTGATCGCAAGCCAACGGCCCCGTGGGCTGATATTGGTGTGGCGGGCAACGTTTCAAAAGACGGCTTTACACATGCGATCACAGATTTTTACGGCACCAACCCAATTGCGCGGTCATCAAAAACAATGGATGAATGCCGCGATGCAATGAATGATGCAGGTCAAACAAAGGGAGCAACAGGAACCAATGGGTAAGTATTTAGACATATTCGTAGGCTGGTTCGGTTACAGACTTGAAGACTGGGCTCTCATTACTTTTGGTACAATAGCCAATGTTCTGGTCGTTGCACTTCCTGTTTTACTTGCCGTTGCTATGATTGTGTGGGTCGACCGTAAGGTATGGGCCGCTATTCAAATTCGTAAAGGGCCGAACATGGTTGGGCCGTACGGCTTGATGCAATCATTTGCTGACGGACTTAAAGTGTTTCTCAAGGAAACCATTATCCCGGCGGGGGCTAACAAGTTTCTGTTTCTGCTCGCTCCGGCGCTAAGCCTGATATTTGGACTAGTGGGCTGGGCGGTTATTCCTTTTGGTGAAGGTGTTGTTGTTTCTGACTTAAATGTTGGAATTCTTTACCTTTTTGCCGTGTCTTCCCTTGCTGTTTACGGCATTATCATTGCCGGTTGGGCATCAAATTCACGCTATGCCTTCCTTGGCGCCATGCGTAGTGCGGCGCAGATGGTATCATATGAAGTTTCCATTGGTTTTATTCTCGTCACAGTACTTCTGTGTGTTGGTTCGCTGAATTTAACAGACATTGTCCTCGCGCAAAAAGGTGTGTCGCTTGGTATCTTTGATGGCTATTTCTTCACTGGTTTGATGCCTATGTTCTTTATCTTCTTTATTTCAGCGCTTGCTGAAACGAACAGAACGCCGTTTGACCTTCCAGAAGCGGAAGAAGAAATCGTTGCCGGTTTCCAAATTGAATATTCATCCATGTCGATGGCTTTATTCTATCTTGGTGAATATGCCAATATTATCCTTATGTGCGGTATGATGAGCATCCTCTTCTTTGGTGGCTGGTTGCCGCCGTTTGATTGGGAGCCACTTTATGCAATACCGGGTTTCATCTGGCTCTTTATAAAAATGTTTTTCTTTTTCTTCTGTTTTGCATGGGTCAAGGCATCGGTACCGCGTTACCGCTATGACCAGTTGATGCGTCTGGGTTGGAAAGTATTTTTACCAATATCCCTTCTTTGGGTAGTTTTAACGTCGGGTTATCTCGTCTTTTTTGGCAAGTTAGCGGGATAGGAGATTAAACCATGGCATTTTTAGATCACGCAGCGCGAACCATATTCCTGACGGAATTTATCAAGGGTATGGGCCTGACGCTGAAATATTTCTTTAAAAAGAAAGTGACCATCAATTACCCCCATGAAAAGGGGCCGCTTAGCCCACGTTTTCGCGGGGAGCATGCACTTCGGCGCTATAATAATGGTGAAGAACGCTGTATTGCCTGCAAATTATGTGAGGCAATTTGTCCAGCGCAGGCCATTACCATCGAAGCGGATATCCGGGATGATGGCACACGGCGCACAACACGCTACGACATTGACATGACCAAATGTATTTACTGCGGTTTTTGTCAGGAAGCCTGCCCGGTGGAAGCAATTGTTGAAGGGCCAAATTTTGAATATACCACGGAAACACGTGAAGAGCTTTTATACGATAAAGAAAAGCTTCTTGATAACGGGGATTGTTGGGAACGGCAGCTCGCGCTCAATATTGAGCTTGATGCGCCTTACCGATAGAGGAAAAAGAAAATGATAGCAGCACTTTGTTTTTATATTTTTGCCACCATTCTGGTGGGATCTGCAGTGATGGTGGTTTTTAGTAAAAACCCGGTTCATTCAGTTCTGTTCCTGATCCTGGCATTTTTTAATGCGGCGGGGCTTTTTGTTCTGCTCGGCGCCGAATTTGTGGCGATGATATTGGTTATTGTCTATGTGGGCGCGGTGGCAGTTATGTTCCTGTTCGTGGTGATGATGCTTGATATTAATTTTACCGAACTTCGTAAAGGGGTTCAGGATTACCTGCCGATTGGACTGCTGATTGGTTTTATCCTGCTGGTTGAAATGGTGGTTATTGTTGGTGGATGGTCCATGACGGACGGCATTGCAACAACCATTATGGCGCCAACACCGCCGATCAATGAAGTAACAAACACGGATGCAATCGGCCGCATTTTATATACCGATTATATTTATCTGTTCCAACTCGCCGGGCTTATCCTGCTGGTGGCGATGATCGGCGCTATTGTGCTGACCCACCGTAAACGTCCAGGTGTTAAGAAACAAAATATTGGTGATCAGGTTCGCCGTCGGCGCGCTCAAGCTTTTGAAGCGGTTGATGTTAAACCGGGTGAGGGGATTGTATAATGCTTGAAATTGGAATTGAACATTACTTAACCGTAGCAGCCATGCTCTTTACGCTGGGTGTTTTCGGTATATTCCTGAACCGCAAGAATGTGATTATCATCTTGCTTTCTGTGGAACTTATTTTGCTTTCGGTAAATATAAACCTTGTCGCCTTCTCATCCTATATGGGTGATATGGTCGGGCAGGTCTTTACCATGCTTATTTTAACTGTTGCAGCCGCCGAGGCCTCAATCGGATTAGCCATTTTAGTGGTTTACTTCCGTAACCGAGGAACGATTGCGGTTGAAGACATTCATCTGATGAAGGGATAATAAAAATATGTATCAGACAATTGTCTTCTTACCACTTATCGCAGCACTGATTGCTGGACTGTTCGGAAGCAAGCTTGGTAATCGCGGTGCACAGGTTGTTACCTGCGGTGCGTTGGTGGTTTCAGCGGTTCTTTCGTGGGTTGCTTTCTTTCAGGTGGCGATGGCTCCCGGTGATCATTCGACCCATGTTCAAGTTTTAAGCTGGATCGTATCCGGTGATTTT
>JABJKT010000157.1 GCA_018660225.1 Kordiimonadaceae bacterium | reverse complement strand
GATATGTTCATTGGTGATGATGATCATCATAATGGGGCGTTTTTTCTGCTTGATAGTTTTAGGTTTTATAGCAGTTGGCGCGTTGATCACGATAACCCTACTAAATCCAACGCCCCGCGCATACCAATCCCCCATGATGATGCTTATCGCTTCTTTTTGGAGCTAGGCGCTCTTCATAACGTCAATGATAAATATTTCCACGGACGAAGTCCATTTTGGAATAGCCTGATGGAACATGGAAATTATGATGAATTTTGGCAAAAACGAAATATCATCCCCAATATGAACGGGGTTAAGACTAATGTACTTACTGTACTTGGATCGTTTGATGCTGAAGACAGTTACGGCGGCACCAAAATATATAATCATATTGAAGAGAATAACAGCGGCATCAATAATATGCTGGTGCGCGGTCCGTGGTATCATGGCGGCTGGGTACGCTCGGAAGGTAATTACTTAGGTAATGTGCCGTTTGATCAAAAGACATCAGGGCATTATCAAAAAAATATAGAGCATAAATTTTTTGACTATTACCTCAAAGATAAAGGTGAAATGGACCTGCCGGAAATAACGACTTATTATAGTGGCTCCAATGAATGGCGTGAGCATGACCAATGGCCACCGGCAGCGGCTGAGCCCTTTAAAATGTATTTAACAGGGCATAATGGCATTTCAACAGAGGTGCCCGTGGGTGAGGGCTCAGATGAATATGTTAGTGATCCTGCAAACCCTGTTCCGTTTACCCGCGCTATTACCAATGGTCGTTCCCGTGAATATATGGTCGAAGATCAACGCTTTGCATCGCGCAGACCTGACGTCATGACGTATCAGACGGAAATTCTGAGCGAAGACGTAACCTTAGCTGGACCAGTAGTTTCTGACCTTTTTGTCTCACTGACCGGAACAGATGCCGACTTTGTGGTAAAAGTTATAGATGTATTTCCTGATGACTTTCCTGAACATGAAGAAAAGCATATGGACGTTCCTATGAAGGGCTACCAAATGATGGTTCGCGGCGATATTTTTCGTGGTAAATATAGAAACAGTTTTGAAAATCCAGAAGGCTTTGAACCGGGTGAGGTCACAAACGTGAACTTCACCATGCCGGATATTTCCCATACCTTTAAGCAAGGCCACAGGATTATGATCCAGGTCCAAAGTTCATGGTTCCCGCTCGCCGATAGAAACCCGCAGCAATTTATGGATATCTATAGCGCAAGGGATGAGGATTACATCAAAGCAACCCACACCATTCACCGCTCAAATGATTATCCGTCCAGTGTAACCATTCCTCGTATTCCAAATTAAGGGTTAAAGGACTTCCATTGCCGCTCTATAGGCCATGTCGATGGCGGATTTTGTGTTTGATCCGGCGTTGGCGTCGCAGTTGGCAATGGCGATGTTACCAAACGTAGCGCGGCCTTTTACCCATGGTTTATCGGCGTCTGATAAGTATTCCGGCTCCCAGGTGAGGCTGGGGTTATAGGTATATCCGTGAGGCCAGCGGTTAACGGTGATGGCTTCAATATCGCGCTCTGCGTCAAAGCCTGAGTGGCCCAAGGCTTGATCAAGTTGTGCTAGAACGCGCTCTTCATACGTTTCAAAAGGCATTGAAAGCATTTCCATCCGCCCGGCGCGCCATTGGTCTGCGCCGTAATGGTCTGGCATCCACGGCACATAACACATATGAAGCACCATCGGATCATCCGGTGTTTTGCCAAATTCGTAATTTCCCATCGATACCGGGTAATCCAATTCGACCTGTTTATAGAGATCATTGGTATAATAAACGAAATCCATATTCTGTTCAGCGAAGGCACGCCAGTTACTCACCAACACTTTGGTATAGGTAATTGGTGCCCTGACGCTATAGGACAGATTATCTTTCTGTGCTTGCGGTAATTCCGGACATAGGTGGGGAACGACATAATTATAGCATGCCATAATGCATTTCTTGGCACGTACTTTATGAGTTTTATTGCCGCGCACGTATGAAACATCAACGGCTTTGCCGTCAACGGTATTACGTGAATGAACAACCGTGCTATTAAGGCGAATATTGACGCCTTTATCATTGCCGTCAAGTTTAGAATAGTCAATTTTTGCGGTGACTACATCTTCCATAGTGTTTCCCGGTACGGCGTCCGAATTTAAGGCGCGAACCGTAAGACGCGCGACGGAGGCGTTGCCATCGGGGAAATGAAAAATATAAGGTTCATTTCCGCGGTGACCGGTCCGGGGAAGGGTGTGTGTAACGCCCGGCATGCCGCCGTAACCTTGGACAGCAGTTGTTGGAATTTCTTTTATACCCACGGCCCAGAAGCTCATGCCCCAGCGTTGATAGAGCGAAATGATTTCTTCATGGACTTGTGCATAATCCCTAAGGAATGTTTCATAACTGGTTTTTCGAAGTATTTCGTATTTTTCATCAAAGGTTTGGCCAGGCATATAGTCAATTTCTTCTGTGGTAAGGCGCAGAAGGTCTTTTTTTGCTTGGCTGCTTAGCGGCGTTTCTGCGACAAACTCGTCCCATGGCTTTTTACCGTAACCAATGACCAGTTTTTCTTCCGCGAAATGATTTTTATCAAAGAGAATTCCTTTGCTTAGTCCCATCCCCTTATAGAGGTCTTGATCGAAATAATCATAGAAACGCTCGGTAAATATGCCGATTTCTTTTAAAAAGCTCGCTGCGGCTTCGCTATAAGCTGACGGTGTATCAAGACTTTCTGTGCCGCCGTAACCGATGCGGGTTTTGCCGTCTACTTTAAATTCGTTACGCTTTGCATTACCTCCAAAATCATCATGGTTATCAAGGATCAAAATTCGTGCTCCTGGGTTGGCTTTTCGGTAAAAGTGGGCACTTGCCAGCCCGCTGATCCCACCGCCACAAATCACAAGGTCATAATTTTCTTCCACGTCACCGTCACTAGAAAAAGGACTTCCCATAACATGTGCGTGCATATTTTCCCACGATCCATCATGACTGCCCCGAAGGCCGGTTTTTGTTGGCGGATAATATCCTTTGCCCAAATTGAAACTCGGATCAATGGCGCCAAAAGTCTGGCTCCACGGTGTTAAAAGCGATGCGCCGATGGCGACACTGGTGCCGTTTAAAAAATCTCGTCTTGTGATGTTTTTTTTCATTATATTTTCTAATTTATATTTAATCTGAGGCTATAGAATAAAAAGGCTAAATTCAACATGTCGTTTGGGATATTTTAGATTAACCACACACAATTATCTGTACTTTTATATTTTGTCTGTTATGTTTTTGAAAGGGATGATTTCACATTATATGTAGAGTTAGTTGGATTAATAGTATGCCTGAATTGAATTTCAAGTTTCAAACACGATATGGAAATGCCGTTGTATGTAAAGACGATGTCATCAGTCTTGAGGATGTCGATGGGCGTATGTGTGTGGTAACGATAAAGCATCCTAACGAAGAAGTTCACCGCCTTTATTCAAGTGAAAATGCCGTTGTTCTCATTGACCGATTTAATGAAAGAACAGTGATCAATAAAGATTCTGAACCGGTAAATATCAAAATCATCACCCAGTCATAATTTTCCTTGTAAGAAGCTTCCAAACATTTGCCGAAGTTGAAATAAGTCTAATTCCAGCGATCTTTATTATTGTCATCTTCTGATTTTGCAGCGACCCAATGGTTGCCGTCTTCGGTTTCTTCTTTTTTCCAGAATGGGGCGTCGGTTTTTAGCCAGTCCATTATGAATTCGGCTGCTTTAAAGGCGGCTTCGCGGTGATGGGATGTGGTAATGACCAGCACGATATTATCACCGGGATAAAGTTCGCCGTATCTGTGAATGATGGTCAGCCCTTCAAGCGGCCAGCGCTCAGAAGCCAGTACGCCTATTTTTGTGAGTTCTTTTTCTGCCATGCCTGGGAAGTGCTCTAATGTCATTTTTTTAACACGCTTTTCGCCGTGAATATCACGGACCAGCCCCGTGAAGGTCGCAATTGCCCCCAGATCGGTGCGTGCTTCTTTCAAGAGATTTATTTCTTGGGAAATGTCAAAATCTTCTGCCTGTGCTGAAATGCGCATATCAGCCGCCCGTCATTGGTGGGAAAATGGCAATTTCATCACTGCCGGTGATTTTACGGTCCAGACTGACATATTCTTCATTAACTGCGACGCGGATAAGATCGCTCTGGGCGAAGGCTGTTTTATAATTATCTCCTTTTGTCTCCAGATGCTTAAGAAGACCGTTCACTGTATCCACATCATCCGGCAGATCGATGGTTTCTGATGATTTGCCGATGCTTTCACGGATATAGGCGAAGTAAATAAGGTTCATTAAAGGCTCACATATGTTTAAGGCCGGTTCGCAGGTAACCGTAGCCGGTATAAAGAGTTAAAATGGCCGCCGCCCAAAGGCAGTAATCACCAATAAGTACAGTAGGGATAAAATCCGGGCCGGCATCGCCGATTAAAAGCAGGCTTAGGGCAATAATCTGAAATGTGGTTTTCCATTTTGCTAGATATGTTACTGGAACGCTAACTTTCAAATCAGCCAAAAATTCACGAAGTCCCGAGACGGCAAACTCACGGCACAAAATAACCACAGCGGCAAGAACGGATATTCCGTCAATCCGGTGAAAGGCGACCATCATAAGAATTGCTGTTGCAATAAGAAGTTTGTCGGCGATCGGGTCCATGAAGGCGCCAAGCGTTGACATTTGATTGAATTTCCGCGCCACATAGCCATCAAAGAAGTCGGTGATACCGGCCACGACAAATATAGAAAAGCTCAGCCAATTGCTGATATCGCCTTTAAGATAAAAGGAGGCAACCATAAGAGGGATCATCAGGATCCGTGAAAATGTCAATATATTGGCAAAATTATTCATAGGTTGATTTTATTTATATTATTCAACAAGGCAACGACTTTTCACTCAAGGATGAAAATAATCATAAATTTGTGTGGCAAGGGCGTTACTAATGCCGTTTACCTGCGTTAAATCTTTAATAGCGGCCCCTGATACAGCTTTGGCTGAACCAAAATGGAGCAAAAGAGCCTTTTTACGAACGGCACCGACGCCGGGCAAACCATCAAGAAGTGATTTATGCATCTTTTTTGCTCTTCTTGATCTGTGAGAACCGATAACAAAGCGATGAGATTCGTCGCGAAGTCGCTGAAGAAAATAAAGAACAGGATCATTTGGAGTTAATTTAAAGGGGCTTTTACCCTGAATATAAAAATCTTCGCGTCCTGCGTTTCTGTCCGGGCCTTTAGCAATACAGACAACAGGGATATCGGTAAGTCCCAAATCTTCAAGCACGCCGACCACTGCCGACAATTGCCCCTTTCCGCCATCAATAAGCAGTAAATCAGGCCATGTGGGTGCTGAGCGGTCAGGATCTTCGCGCAGCTGACGTTTAAAACGCCTGCTCATCACTTCGCGCATCATTCCGAAATCATCACCGGGGGCGAGGTCTTCTGATTTGATGTTAAACTTTCTATAGGATTTCTTATCAAAACCGTCTGGTCCGGCGACAATCATTGCCCCAAGGGCGCTGGTGCCGGATATATGGCTATTGTCATAAACTTCAATGCGGGCAGGGGGAGCGTCAAGATCAAACAGTTTTGCAACGCCCTTTAGCAATTTAGCTTGTGATGATGTTTCGGCTACTTTGCGCTCAAGAGCTTCGCGGGCATTCTTTTCTACCATTTGCACAAGCATTAGATTATTTCCACGTTGCGGTATGGTGATTTTCACATTGCGCTGCGCTTTTAAGGTCAGTGCTTGTTCAAGAAGTGCTTTTTGTTTAATGGAACAATTGATCAGAATTTTTTTGGGTGGCAGTTTATTATCATAAAACTGTGACATAAAAGCGGGTAGCACTTCATCCACGGCTGCGCTCTTATCATGACGAGGGAAATAGGCTTTGTTGCCCCAGTTTTGACCGGCCCGATAAAAGAATACCTGGACACATGTCTCACCCCCGCTTTGGAAGGCTGAAATGACGTCGGCTTCATTCAGGCGGCCCTCTGTGCCATCCTGTCTGCTTTGAACCGCGGCAAGCGCTTTAAGGCGGTCACGGTAAACGGCAGCGAGTTCATATTGTTTATTACCGCTTGCCTGTTCCATTTTTTTAGTGATACGGTTTTTAATGGCGGCGCTTTTCCCACTTAAAAAATCGTGAGCTTCGCCGACCAGCACATTATAGTCCTTATCCGATATTTTCTCTACGCACGGTGCAGAGCATCTTTTAATCTGATAGAGGAGGCAGGGACGGCTTCTGCTATTAAATATGCTATCACTACACGTTCTGAGTGTAAAAGCTTTCTGCAATATATTAAGGCTAGCATTTACCGCGCCAACGGATGCAAAAGGGCCGAAATAATACCCATCGCGTTTTTTTGCTCCGCGATGCTTTTTTACCTGGGGACTTTTATGGCCCGTATCTATAAGGATATAAGGGAATGATTTATCATCACGAAGTAGAATATTATAATGTGGTTTATATCTTTTGATAAGATTGGCTTCAAGTAGAAGTGCTTCTACTTCTGTATGGGTTGTTACAAATTCCATTGAGCGGGTAAGAGTAACCATTTTAGCTATTCTATGGCTTAAATTTTTCAGGTTTGTATAGCTTTTTACTCGGTTTGTAAGGTTTTTTGCTTTGCCGATATAGAGTATTTTTTCGTCTTCACCCAGCATCCGGTAGACGCCCGGATTAGTACCAAGATTTTTCAGATATGATTTTATAATTTCGACGCCATCCAACATGACTATAATTTATATCGAAAGCTGTAGAATTTACCAAGGTGAAAATCATTCTTAAACTGATGAATGGAATAAAAACATGGTTAACAAAAAGTAAATACCTAAGTAAATCAAGGGGTAAAGTTACTAACGCGGATTCGCAAAAAACTTATCCACTTAATATGTGGATAAACTAGTGTATAACTTTTTATTCAAATCAATAGTTGGCGGAACCATTGAGTTTGCAGCATATTGCCTATTTTTTGGGCATTTAGGCTAACTCTTTGAAATATAATAATTTAATCAATGTCAACTAACTTTTTATTTAGAGTTTTAAATAAATTGGATTTTTGTTTCTTTTAAAAACAATAAATCTATTAACTGTTAACAACTTTAATGGAAGAACAAAAAAGAACAAAAAAATATATGCTGATTTTTCAATGATTTAACAAAAATAGAAATTAAGAGAAAAGAGTAATTAATAAAAAATACTAGTTATCTCTATGGCGTTCTATCTCAACACCAACGCTGGTAGTATTTTCAATGGCTTCAAGCTTTTCAACACGCACACGAACCGAAACTATCCTTGGATCGATCATGTTAAAATCAGCAATTTTTTCTGCCAGAGTTTCGACTAATTCTACATGGCCAGAGCAGACAATATTTTTAATACCCGTGACAACTTTTTCATAGCAGACAATGTTTTTATAATCATCGTTAAGCGGTGCCATTTCTTCTTTGACACAAAGATCAATATTTATGCGGATATTTTGCAATTTTTCTTTTTCATGATCGTAGATGCCAATGGAACTACTAAGTAATAAATCACGAACAAAGACATGACGAACGCTTCGGGTGGCATCGGCATATTTTATGGGGGTTAAATTACTTTTATAATTATTATGAGGCATTATTTAAATCCTGACTAACTTAAGCTTAATGACCAAAGATATACAATATAAGTACCGGTAAATGCAATTCCTATCACACGGGTAAAGCGTATTTTCCAAATGATAAATGGGATCAGCACTGCGGAAGACAGCGCCATAACCCAAAGGTCAACATGCAAAAAACTATCCGGGACAGGCACGTCAGCGACTAAAGCTGTTCCGCCAATGATGGCATATAGATTAAATATATTGCTACCGATCACATTTCCAAGTGCAACATCACCATGGCCGTGCCGGGCAGCAAAAATTGCGGTGACGAGTTCAGGAAGACTTGTGCCGATCGCGATGATGGTCAGACCGATAACCGCTTCGGAGACATTAAAGGACATTGCTATATCCACGCCGCCTTCTACAAGTATGTGTGCTGCGTAAAGCAATCCAATCATACCAACCACTACATATAATGATGCGCGGGGAGTGCCGAGTGGTTCATCGGGAAGCTCGCCGCCTAAATCTTCATAGGCCTGCTCGGCTATTAATCTTTCTTCTGCTATTAGCTTTTTATCACGCCGTCCCATTTTATAGGAATTAAACAGAAATGCAGCGAGTAGAACCAGAAGCAATATAGCATGGAGTGATGACAGTGGTGCTGTTAGGCACAAGATCATAAAGAATACCGTACCAGCAAGCATGATGAAATAGTTGCGCGATATTTCGCTACTTTCACATACAAAGGGGTAAAAAATGGCAGGAAGTCCAATGACGAGTAATATATTTGCGATATTGCTTCCGACGACATTACCAAGTGCCATTGTAGGCACTCCGGCTAGTGCGGCATTAATGCCAACGACGAGTTCCGGGGCAGACGTGCCAAAAGCAATGACCGTAAGCCCAATTACCAATTTACTTATACCAAAATTTTCTGCAATAGAAACAGCACCACGGATCATGATATCCCCGGTGATCACCAATAATACTAGTCCTGCAATAACTTCTAAATATGCCACTCAAAATTCTCGTTAATAATATTAATCAGCATTATATAATTTGAAAAACCATACTTGCATAGGATTAATGTTGAATTGTTGCATTCTTAAAATATTTTTTTATAGTGTTTTAATGAATAATTTAACAGCAGATAAAAAAATAGTTCCCTATGAAGTTAAATATCGTGACGATTGGCGATATATCAACCAGCAATGGATCGAAAAACTGTTTATTTTGGAAGAATTAGACATAAAGCATCTTATGCATCCGGAGGAAAACATTCTTAAAGGCGGCGGTGAGATATATATTGGGCTGTTAAATGGTAAGCCGGTTGGCGCTATAGCCCTAAAACATCATAAAGGTACAAGGTACGAGCTTAGTAAAATGGGGGTGCTACCAGAAGCGCAGGGACACGGCATTGCGATACTCATGGTTCAAAAAATAATTGACCGTTATAATGAACGAGGTGGAACGGAACTGTTCCTTGAAACCAACAGCAGTTTAAAGCCGGCGATTAATCTTTATAAAAAAATGGATTTTGTAGAAGTTCTTGCGCCAGAAGATACTCCCTACGAACGTGCTGATTATTTTATGATTTATGAAGGCGGCTGATCTGGCTCTTCAGTAGGCGGTTTTTCTGATGTTTCTTCCGGTTCTTCCGTTTCCTTAACATCTTCCTGCACGGTTGCGCTTGGTCTGCTTGGTTTGGTAAGTACATAAATGGCACCATACGTCATAAGACCAATAGCGCAGATGATGCCAATGGTTGGCGCGCTTGAGAAGAATACCAGATACGTGCCGCTTATAGTCATCATGCTGACTGAGGCTAGTTTTGCTTTTACGGGAATGATGCGGTATTGATCCCAATCACGCAGTGTAGCGCCATATTTTGGGTGATTATAAAGCCAGTTATGAAGGGTATCCGAGCCCTTAGAAAAACCCCATAGAGCAAGGATCATGAAAGGCGTGGTCGGTAGAACTGGCAGGAACGCACCAATAAAGCCAAGGGCGAACATAAGCCAGCCAAAACTAAGATAAAACAGTCGCTTTGATGTTTCCTTCAATAGAGCTCCTTATTATTCAGGCTTTATAACAAAATATTCTGTTTGACGTGGCTGTATATATCTTACTGTTTTACCGTCATAATATCCGCCTTCTTCAAGTTTCATAACCATTTTTTCCTT
>JABJKT010000156.1 GCA_018660225.1 Kordiimonadaceae bacterium | reverse complement strand
TTGGTAATATTATGTATGCCGACCGGGCTGCCAATATCTGGTATATCTATAATGGTTCAATTCCCATTCGCAATGAAGGTTTTGACTGGGACAAAGCCGTTGATGGTAGTGACCCGGCCACCGACTGGAAAGGCTATCACACGCTTCATGATTTGCCGCAGGTGATAAACCCTGTTTCGGATATGATGCAAAATACCAATACATCGCCCTTTACGGTCAGTATGTCGCAGAGTGATGCGAGGGAAGAAAACTACCCAACCTACATGGTGCGCGAAGGCGATAATGCGAGAAGTAGAAACGCCCGGCGCATTTTAAATAAACATGACAAGTTTGATTTTGCCGCATGGGAACGTGAAAGTCTTGATACCACTATGGCTGAATGGCCGGTATCAAAGCCCCTTTTCATGGCGGCCTATGCAGTCACATCAGCGTCAAACCCAGACCGCGCAGCGAAGCTTGCCCCTGTTATTGAAATGCTGGATGCATGGGACGGCGTCGCGTCGCTTACTACGGTGGAACCGACATTATATGTGGACTGGTATGAGGGTATTTATTTTGGCAATCCGCGCGGGTATGTGGCGTCAAACGAAGAAATAATTTCTTCCCTTGAAACGGCTATGGACAGGCTGGTTAATGACTGGGGCACATGGCAGGTTGCTTGGGGTGATATGAACAGAGCGCAGCGTCCACCACTTGATGCGGCGGGTAACGCGCTCTTTGATGATAACGCACCAAGCATTGCAGCACCCAGTGTGCCGAGCTGGTCAGGAGGTAGCCTTACCGCCTTTAATATTCGCCGCGATGGCCTTAAACGGCGCTATAAAACCGGCGGTAACAGCTATACGGCGATCGTTGGTTTTCCGGCAGATGTAAATGAAAAAACAAAATCAAAATCGATCCATATTTTTGGCGCCAGTGCGGACCCTGCGTCGCCTAACAACATGGATCAGGCGGTATTGCTCGCGGCTAAAACATATAAACCGGCCTGGCTTTACCTTGATGATGTAAAGGCAAATGCAGCGCGGTCCTATCATCCGGGTGAGGAATAAATCATGAAATATATAATCCAGACATTTTTACTCCTTCTGCTCACTTCTCAAGTGGTTCAGGCACAGGATCTGCCGCAAGATTTTGATGAAATGGTTGTGGCCGATATGGAGAAATGGCATGCGCCGGGACTGGGCCTTGCTATTGTTAAGGACGGTAAAACTATCCTCACCAAAGGCTACGGTGTTAAATCCTTTGAAACAAACGATCCTGTTAATGAAAATACCCTGTTTCAGGCAGGATCAACCACCAAAGCATTTGTCGCTATGTCACTAGCCATGCTGGTTGATGAGGGTAAAGTGAACTGGGATGATCCGATCATCAAACATATTCCTGAATTTAAAATGAAGAATAAATATGTTCAAAACCATCTGACTATAGCGGATGCGCTAAGTCATAGCAGCGGCGTATCCCAGCTTAGTAACCTTAATATGTTTTACGGCGAAGATATCGGTGAAACATGGGCCTTGATGGCAAATATTGGCCAACAAGACAGTTTTAGGGGAAGCTGGGACTATAATAATACCACCTTCGCCCTTGGCGGGCGTGTTGTCGAGCGGGTGAGCGGCAAAAAACTTCATAAATTTATTGAAGAACGCATCCTGGATCCGCTAGGCATGGATGATACTCATCTTCTTGATCATCAGGTTCGCTCCGATGAAAACCGTGCTGAAGCTCATCAATATTTTGAAGGTAAAAGCCATCAAATCCCTTATCCCTACATTGAATATACCCAAGCGGCAGGCATGATTAACTCCACGCCCGTTGATATGGCAAAATGGATGGAATTATTGTTGGCAGAAGGTCAGTGGGACGGTGTGGGGTTGGTGTCGCCGGAGCGGATCAAAGAAATGATGAAGCCACATATACTTCTTGAGCCCGGCGATGTATATCCGGCAGCGGCCACTTATAATCAGAACTATTATTCTTACGGCATGGCCTGGTTTGTTCATGATTATAAGGGCCACAAAATTGCCATGCATACGGGTAGCATCGACGGCATGATCGCGATTGTCGCCGTGGTGCCAGAACAAAAAATGGGCGTCTATGTCTTTATCAATAGCGATCATA
Source organism: Kordiimonadaceae bacterium (assembly GCA_018660225.1). Classification (GTDB taxonomy): domain Bacteria; phylum Pseudomonadota; class Alphaproteobacteria; order Sphingomonadales; family Emcibacteraceae; genus Pseudemcibacter. The sequence continues at coordinate 12,429 of JABJKT010000156.1, read as the reverse complement.
TCGAATATCGCCACGCGCTGATGAATACGGTTATGGATATTGTGTTGGACCTGCCAAGGACCAACTGGTCAGAAAAACTATATCCAATTTTCCATCCGCAGGAAGATACTTCGAATGAAGAGGCAGAAACATTTCCTGAAATAGCCTCGCAGGATCTTATTGGTACTTATGATCTTGAAGGATCTTATCCGCTGATGATTTCAGAAAATAATGGCATTCTTCAGGGCCGTTTCGGCACTCAGAATATTGAAATCACTCAGGCAGAAAATAACAGTTATTTATATATAAACCCTGCCGCCCGTAATTTTTCAAAGGTGAGAAAACTTAATATAAAAATTGATGATAACGGACATGTGAAAAACATAATATTTAATGGATACGCCTATGATAAACAATAGACTATCTCTCATTGCTTTATTGATCAGTCTAGTAGGCTGTTCTGCCCCACAAGAGCCTAGTGACATGATCTTTATTGAAGGAGCTAGTTTTAAAATGGGCACCGATGCGGCGGATCTTGAAAAGTCCGCAATAGCGGCCGGCCTTGAAACAACCAGAGCATTGATGGAAGAAGTGCCCGGTCATATGGTCACGCTTGATGATTTCTATCTGGATAAATATGACGTGACAAATGATCAGTTCGCTCAGTTTATTCAGGCTAATCAGGCATGGGCAAAGGGAAATGTTGATCCGAAAGACAAGTATCTAGAATATTGGCTGGACGCCGCGCCACCTGAAGCGCTTATGCAGCATCCTGTGACTTTTATCACTTGGCCGTCTGCCGTGGCATATTGTAACTGGATGGATAAGAGACTACCCACAGAAATAGAATATGAATGGGCGGCCGGGGACGGAAAGACCAGATCAGAATTTCCTTGGGGCGATGCGTTTCCAACAAATGATCTTGTTAATTGGAGCGGTAATGATATTGAAACAACCACTGCTGTCGGCAGCTATCCACCGAACGAACGCGGCCTCTATGATATGGCTGGAAATATCTGGCATTTTACCGCTGATCCTTGGCTTGGTTCATATGAACAGATGCTAAATGCGGCCGAAGTGGAAAATCCGGATAACCGTTACGTAATAAGAGGCGGGAGCTTCGGCGCCAGCGCCGCTAATTTACGTGTTCGCTACCGTGATAGCCATAGAGCACTAGATGCAAGAGAAATGGTCGGCTTTCGTTGCGCCAAATAATGTCCTAACCGACACAGCCATAAAAAGTCATGCTGGCGCTCTGCGATATGGCGACGTTTGGCTCGGAATTATAGGCAAGTACCACTAGCATTCTGGTGCGGTCACCGATGGTTGGTGTGACGCGGTGGATGGCGTTACGGCCTCTAAATAGTGCTAATGTTCCTTCGGGCATGTTCATGGTTTTTACGGGTGTTTTGCCGTCCAAAACCTGACCGACCGCATCAAAACTCATTTCGCCCTTATCAGCGTCACGGACATTTTCTACATATTCAAATACACCGCCCGCTTCCGGCTTTTGAATAAGCAGTGTTGTGGCGAAAGATGAATTGTCAAAATGCCAGCCCAGTTCTTTTCCCTCAGCCGCATAATGAAGGTTTACTGAAGACAGACTATCCGCATAATCATAAAGCCCCGCTTCACCAAGCACATCGCATAGAAAACTTCTAAAATTGGGCGCGTCATATACCGTATGAAGCGGTGATGAAGGCGGTATCTGATCATCTGTAATACATCCCTTTGAAGAAACGATAGAACGGTTTCTCGGGTGATCATCCGGATAATCAGGATCAGGGTACGTTAGATAAACATTGTGGTCTTCGGTGCAGTAATAGGCCAGGTGCTGATTATCGAGCCCTTCCTCGCGCACCTGTTCAAGGGCGTCAGGCAACATGAATCCTTCCAAAATGAGCGCGCCATTTTTATCCAGAGTGTTTTTACAATCTTCCCGAAAAGCAGCATCATCAATAGGATAATCGCTAAGATTAATAATATCTGAAAGCTGCATTAATTTACTTTTTTAAGTCCAACCGTGGCCATACATTCAATTTCAGCCGTACCTGTGCCAGCCAGTATTAAATTACCTACACCGCTTCTGGCAGGGGGGTTTTCACCAAAATAACTACGGTAAACGCGATTTAAGACCGCCCGGTCTTCAGGGTTTTTCATAAAGACCGTGCATTTAACAACTTCATCCAGTGATGAGCCATAATTTTCCAGTGTTGCTTTGATGTTTTTCATGATCTGATGGGTTTCTGCTTCAACGCCTTCAGCCAGTTCTCTTGTTTCAGGGTCTCTTCCCATCATACCGGAAAGATAAAGCATATTGCCGACTCTGACCGCTGACGATAAAAGCGTTGTCGGGCTGCTGGTGTAATATTCGACAGTGTCCGCATCTTGTGCAAAGCTTATTTGGCTATAAGTCACGGCGATAAGTGTTGCTAGAATTAAGCTAATTTTTTTCATAGTGTTTCTCTTTCTTTTATTCAACAATGGCCTGATAAATCAGCGCGCGTAATTTTTTTTGGTCATCAAGACCGCCTGCGGGGATCAGTTGGGTCATGTAAACCACAACCATGTTTTCTGTTGGGTCAATCCAATATACAGAATGATAAGCACCGCCCCAGCCATAAGCGCCTTTTGATCCGGGTACGCCGTATTCACCAAGGTCGGTGACAATTTCAAACCCGAGGCCAAATCCTAAGCCCGGTCTAAAATCAATCCCATCCAGATGGTTTTGGGTCATATGCTCAACTGTTTTTGGGCTTAATATCCGTGTGCCGTTAAGCGTTCCGCCATTAGCAACCATTTGCAGGAACGTACCGTAGTTACTAGCCGTTGATACAAGGCCCGCCCCACCGGCAAATCCTTTGCGGGGACCATTTATATAATGGCCTTGACCCACATGGCTGCCACCTTCTAACTGGCCAGGATTACCCGCGAGCGATATCTTATCGCCTTTTAAGGAATAAACGGTTGCGACCCTATCTGCTTTATCTTCGGGCACATAAAAATAGGTATCATGCATATGAAGCGGATTGAAAATATTTTCCGTTAGAAACTCATCAAGCGGTTTTCCAGAAACCACTTCAATCAGTGCTCCTAAAATATCGGTATTATAGCCATAAACAAACTTTGTGCCGGGCTGCGCTGCGTTGGGCAGGTCTGCTATGCGTCTGACCGTTTCTCTAATCGGTTCATCGCGGTCACCGAAATACCAGCCTTGTATTCCCGCCTCTTTCCACGCGTCTGCACCAGTACCAAGCCCGTAATCAATCCCTGCCGTATGGGTCAGTAAATCACGAATGGTGATAGACCTGCTCGCTGGAACCACAGTGTAACCACCGTTTCCATCGTCCTGCGCAACAGTGGTTTCCATAAACTCTGGAAGATATTTACCAACCTTATCACCGATCAGTAGCTTGCCTTGTTCCTGGAGGATCATAATGCCAACGCTGGTGATCGCTTTGGTTTGCGATGCAATTCTGAACATGGCATTGCGATTCATCGGCGCATCGGCTTCCACATCACGCTTACCAAAGGCTTTATAATAAACCGGCTTACCGTTTCGCTGGATATAGATCACATTACCGGAAAGTTTTTCATCATCAATATAACCCTGCATGACGCCGTCAATGCGTGATAGCCGCTCAAGTGACATGCCCTGATTGGTCTGGGCGTTCGCTAGACTGATAAAGCTAAATGATAGTAATATGAAGGTGATAGATTTTATTTTAATTCTGGAAAGTGCAGTCATAATATTAGTCCCTCTTTTTTCTGTATTCACAGTGGCTGATTCTTACCGCCATTGCAAATCATTCAAAGTAAAATTAAACCGGCGATTAGCAGCACCGGAAAAGAAATAACTGTGCGCAAAATGAAAATTATGACCAAATGCCCGAAATTAAGAGGAAGGCTCGAGCGTATAATTATAAGACCCACTTCTGACATATATATAAGTTGGGTTACGCCAAGCCCGGCCAGAACAAATTTAACGAGTTCATTTTCTATATTTGAAGCGACAAGGGCAGGCATAAACTGGTCAAGAAATCCGATTATCATGCCTGGCGCCGCGGCCTTGGCATCCGGAAACTGGATCAGTTCAAGAAAAGAAAAAATCGGGTAACTTAAAATATCAAATATTGGCGTATGGGTAAGCAGTATAATGGTTGTTGTGCCGATGGCCATAGAGGGGCCAAGCACCCCAAAGACGACACCAATCGCGCCGTACCAGCCATTTATTATGAATTTTTTTGGCCCCGGCGACGTTTTTGCCCTGACCATTGCATTTTCAATGCTGGCTCTGAACGGATTACTATATTTACTTTGACGCTCGGAAATTTGTTTGCCAACGGGCGGATAATAGGTGTCTTTTAAATTAGAAAGGGGCGGCAGCCGCACGGTTATTACCGCGCAAAGCATGCAAGCAAAAACCACCGATAAATACCAATTGAAAAACATATGTTCAATGCCGGATACTGTGGCAATTAAAAGACTGAATGAAACAGAAACCACTGAAAAATTGACGGCCACAGCTGCAGCTTGGCGGGCCGTATAATAACCTTTTTCATATTGGCTGATCGTAATTAACAGCCCTACATTTGATGCGGTTAAAAAAGAAGCCATCGCATCAATGGCTGAACGGCCCGGTAGTGTGAATAAAAGACCAAATGGCTTGCTGAGGAGTGTGCCGATAAATTCCATAAAACCAAATTCAGTGAGAAATGACATCAAAAAGCACGCTACAGTGACGATGAAGAAAATTGTCGCGCCAATTTCCGTAAAAACGGTAAGCCCCGTATCCTGCCCCCAGATAATTTGAGGTCCGAGTTGAAAATAAACCATAATGCCAAATATTGCCCCCACTGTTCGAATAGCAAACCAGAGCGGCGTGGTGTGACAAATGATATAAAGTGATGGGTAAGAGGATTTCCAGTCCGGCTTGAAGGCGACATAATAACCACTACCAATCGCGGATATTAAAACTACAGAGACAATAATCTCAAGCATGTAATCCTCAAACGGTGCCCTGACGATGTTGGTAATTACAGCCAGCAGTATGGTTTCATTTCCGCCGTAAGAAACCGGGAACAAAAAAAACAGAACCCCGATTATGGATGGTAGTAGAAACTTTAGAAATAATTTTAAATTCAACCTTTATCCTCACCCTTTTTAAGTACACTAGCAAAAAAAAGGGGCCCGTTAAAGGCCCCTTGTGAGTTTTTAGATATGAAGTTTAGAATTAGTTTAGAACCATCACGTCGCTGGTTAGTTCGCGAATGATACTTTCACTTTTATTGCCTTTCATAGCGGCCATGACGCCGCGGCGGGCAAGTGTGCCGATGACAACTACATCGGCATTTATTTCAGTGGCAACTTCGGAAATTATAGATTTCGGAGCACCCTGTTTTAAGTGAAGATTTTCTTGTTTTGTGTCAGTTTCACGTAGCAGTCTGGCACGGTCAGGATATTCCATTCCGTCGCCATAACCATTTACCACATGTTTTTCCGCACCGTATTTTGTTGCAAGCAGGTTGCTGTAACTTAGTATTTTCTCATTAAGTTCAGCATATCTTGGATTATCGGTTTGCATATTAACCGCGGCTAAAACTGTTTTACGGCCAAGTGGGGATTCTGGATGAACAATCAACACCGGACAGGAGGATACTCTTAGCAGTGCCCATTTAGAAGCTGATAGTTCTGTGCGGCCTTGTTGAGTGGCATAATCTGACATAATAACGAGATCAGCATTATATTTAGTAGTTGCCGCCATCATGGAGCGGTGCCACTGGTCAGTCCATAGTATTTCAGATGTGTAATCTATACCCGCATCGACCATCGGCTTAACGAGTTCGTTATACCATCCGCCGTCACAGGCAAATTCAAATGTGTCATGTTCTTTGCGAAGATCGTCCATATCTGTTGTAATAAACAGATGAATATTAACACCGCCATCAAGCACCTTATACATAGAATCGGTCAATAATTAACCTAGGTCAAATTCAATTTTCCTTTCCTGAGTATTATTACGTTATGTGCATAATATTACCCAAGAAGGCTAAATTAAATTTGACCTAGGTTAATTATTGACCGATTCTATGTATAAGGATTTTAATTACTGGTCGAAGTGGCTAATTTTAAAGCAAATCCGGCAAATATAGTGCCGGCCACCCTGTTGAGAATGGTTTGTGCTTTATCTGAATTTCTTAAAAATTCGCCAACGGTGCCTGCAAGATAGGCGATGGCAATAAAAACAATTAAAAAAGCCAGAATGAAAGAAGCGGCAAGCTCGACCGTCTGGCGTGCTACAGAACCAAGGGACGGATCAACGAACTGGGGAAAAAAGGCGAGAAAGAACACGGCAATTTTCGGATTGCTGATATTCATGAAAATACCACGTCTATAGAGCTTTAATTTTCCCACTGGTTTATTTTTACTGACCGGTATTTTTGACCCGGCAGCACGAAAAGCGCCCCATGCCAGATAAAGCAGATAACAAACGCCAAAAATTTTAAGAATAGTAAAGGCCAGTACAGAAGATGTTATGATCACACTAACGCCAAATATTACGGCTGCCGTGTGGCATAATATTCCGGTAAGTAGGCCAAGCATAAGACAAATCCCCGCGAGCGGCCCTTCGAGCGCCGATTGGCTCAGTAAAAACAGATTATCTGGCCCGGGCACGAGCGCCAGAATAAATGAAGTTGAAAAAATTGCTAAAAGCACTTCCGTGGAAACCAATGATACCCTCCTTGTTATTTTTTAATAGAATAGAAGAATAATGACAGAGATCAACAATTCTCTTTCTTGCAGTTTTAAAATTGGTGTGCCATTGTCATGTTATGAAACAGGGAGAATTCACGTGACGACATTTTTAAAAACAACCGCTCTATTATTAATCAGCTTTTATTTCCTAGTGGCAAATGCAACGGCTCAGGAACTGGATATTGAAGCTATGGGTCCAGGCTTTCATAAACTCGAAGTAACCCATCCGGACGGCACATTACAGCGCTATATTATTGATATACCAGAAGGCTATGATGGGAGTAAGGCAGTACCAATGATCCTTGGCCTTCATTACGGTTTTGGCGGCATGGGCAGTGATAACAGACCAGAGCCTTATTGGACGGAAGGGTTTTTCAATAAAATTTACCAGCAAGCTTTTAAACCATTAAACGCAATTTTCCTTGCGGCGGATTCAGTCAGTGGAAATTGGCAAAGCCCGGAAAACGAAGTCGCACTAAACAGATTATGGGACAGTGTCCTGGCCACATATAATATCGATGAGCGAAAAACCATTGTAACCGGTTACAGCATGGGCGCCTTTGGAACATGGCACTGGGCGTCAAAATATCAGGACCGCTTTGCGGGAGCTATTCCCATTGCCGGAATGCCAGCAGATATGAACACTTTCCGTGAAGACCGTAAAATGCTTGATACGGACTGGAAAATCCCGCTTTATATTATGCATTCTCATGTGGACGGACTGATTGATATCAATCCTACTATCGAGTATGTAAAAAAACTAAAAGCGGACGGCAAAGATGTCACATTTCATGAACTTTTTGTAATTACTCACCATCAGGAAAATTTATTGCCTGAATCTGTAGGACATGCGGTGCCGTGGATTAAGCGTATCTGGGAAAATATTGATTAAAGGCCCGGCTTAACCATGGAACTCGCACTTCTTTTACTGGCGACTTTTATCGCTTCTTCGGTTCAGTCGGCGACTGGTTTTGGCTTTGCGTTGATTGTAGTGCCGGCTTTTTTAATTCTTTTAAATTCAGCGGACGCCATTCAAATTGTCATCATTATTTCTGTAATAATGTCGGTGGTTCATTTTCTGAAGTTAAGGTCTATGGCCCCTTACGGAAAACTTAAATGGCTGATACTAGGCGGTATAGCAGGGTTTCCAGCAGGCGTATTTATTTATAAAAACCTTGATCTTCAGTCGATAAAAATGACAGTGGCAATTTTTATAATTCTGATTAGTTTACAAAATGGCTGGACACTCATCCGAAAAAATGTCGGACAAAAAACACAGGGTGATAATAAAGCGATGCTTACGGGTATTGGCGTAATATCAGGGATGTTCGGGGTAGCGATGGCTATGCCTGGGCCGATACTGATGCTATATTTATCAAGGACCACGCTTGGCAAAAATGAAATTCGCGCCTGTATGATTTCATTTTTTGTATTTGCTTATATTGGTGCGCTATTGCTTCAGGTTTTCGTGGTTGGTGTGGAAAGTAAGACATGGACCACGAGCGCAATTATAACGCCGGCGGCACTAGCGGGTGTTTATGCAGGGCACCAGATATCGAAAAAAATAGATGAAAAACTTTTTAAAGGCCTCGTGCTTATCATTCTCATTTTGACCGGCATTTTTATGCTGATAAATTTATGATTTATAAGGAATAAAAATCATGCTCACAGATAAATTTCCCAGAGCAGTTTTGGCCCATACACCAACACCGGTCGAGCGGCTTGATAATTTAAGTGATGAGCTGGGTGGTCCGAAAATATGGATCAAACGCGATGATTGCACCGGGCTTGCTTTTGGTGGCAATAAAGCACGCCAGCTTGAATATTATTTTGGTGAAGCGGTACAGGATAATGCGGACACTATATTAATCACCAGCGCCGTACAGTCAAATTATTCACGCACCGCCGTTGCTGCAGCGCGCAAATACGGTATGGACGCCGTCGTACAGCAGGAAGAACGCGTGCCAGACCGGCCCGAGGAATATTATAAAAGCGGCAATCCATATTTATCAAAATTAATGGGAGCGCATATTCTAAGTTACCCCGAAGGCGAAGACGAAGAGGGCGCTGATAAGGCGGTATTTGAGCAAGCCGAAAAATTACGAGCGCAAGGAAAAACTCCCTATGTGATCCCCCTTGCCGGAACCCATATTCCGCTTGGCTCACTTGGTTATGTTGACTGTGCAGAGGAGATTTTGGGGCAAATAAAGGCGATGGATATAAATATTGATGCCATTATCTGTGCATCAGGTAGCGGCACCACTCACGCCGGATTAGTGGCTGGGCTTCGCGCCATGGCAAGTGATATCCCGGTTTACGGTATTTGTGTGCGGCGCGATAAAATTTCGCAAATTTCGAGAGTTTTTGAAAAAACTGGCAAAGTCGCTGACATGATTGGCCATAAGGGTATTATCAAACAGGATGATATTTGGCTTGATGATAGTGTTTTAAGCCCCGGCTACGGTCAATTAAACGATCAAGTTACCGAAGCTATTGATTTGGCCGCAAAATGCGAAGGACTTCTTGTTGATCCGGTCTATACCGGAAAAGCACTGGCGGGCCTGATTGAACTCGTCAGAAAGGGCCAGTTTAAAAAAGATCAGAATATCATGTTCATCCATACGGGCGGCGCACCGGCGCTATTTGGTTATCCTGAACTGGTTGAATAGTTAGCGCTTTGACTTGCGGGAAAGCCACGGCGTCACATAACGTCTATAGGCCAGTGATAGACCTGTCCAAACCATAATTGTTGCAAATATTGACACCAGTCCGGCAATGGTTTGCCCTAAGATACCAAAAAATTCACCGGTATGGCCATACCTTAAGAAATTTGTCATTTTCCGTTCGGCAGCATAATTTTCAAAAGGATGCCAAACGTCTATTTGTCCGCTTTGTCGATTAAGAGTGAGTTCGCCAATTTGCAGTGGTTGGCCACCTTTTGATTTATCAATGATAAATTTTACTCCCGTATCCTCAGCTTTTGGTGCGTTCATTGAAATGATATGCCAGCCTGGCTGCTGGGCCACTGCGCTATCAAACATAGTATCAAGATTTACCGGGCCAGTGGTGGCTTCACTTACGGCAGGTGCGCCGTTAATAGCCGGGGCATCACCGGCGATATAATCACCTAACCGGTCGGCCCAATCAAAATAAAACCAAGACCCGGATGCGATAATTAAAAGGAGCGGCAGCGCTGACCAAATACCCATCACATGATGCCAGTTGAAATCTCTGGCGTGGGAATTTGTTGTTTTCTGGAAAAATAGAAACTTTTTAAAATTTGCCCATTTATACACTTTCGGCAGCCATAAATACATTCCCGAAAGAACAATAAAAAAGAATACCAGATTAGCGCCAGCTGTAATGATCCTTGCCGTGCCACGATTTTCGCCTTCCAGTAAAAACCAACGATGAAAGAGCATGGCACTATAAAAGAAATCGCGTATTTCTTGTGGGCCGTTGCCTAAAACTTCACCGCTATAACGATTGATATAATAATATTTATCGCCCCTGACGACAATTGGCGCTGCGGGATCATTCTCTATATTTATGGATCTTATTTCAGCTTCGTTCATTTGTGAGCGGGCAATGCCTGCGATTTGTTCCATTGAAAGCGATGTGGCATTGGAGGTGGGTTCTGAATAATATGTACGTTCCCCCCATGCAATAATCTGACGCTCGTATGTTAGCAGCGCACCGGAAGCGGATAAAATAAATATGACAATTCCTGCCAGCACGCCGCAAATAAGGTGTGGCCAATAAATTAATTTACGAAATGTCATTAATGTTCCCAATGTTATTAATAAATATGATTAGTACTAGATATCATAGCTACCTTAATTAAAGCTGAAAAGTCAATGATGAGCAGAAAATGCTATATAGCAATAGCAATAGAGATATTTTTAGTATATTAATGAGGGGTAATCTGTTCAGATTTTACATGGGGGGGAATTTTTTAGCCAAATATTAGAGTAAGGTTTAATTTAAGAATGTGTCCAGCTAATGTGGAAGAAGGACATCAAAGGGGTTTCATTATACCCATTGGTGGTGCAGAAGATAAAGAAGCCAATCCTTCAATATTAAGAAAATTCACCGAATTATCCGGTGGCAAGAATGCAACGATCGTAATCATTCCAACCGCATCACGTCTTGATGATACTGGGGATCGATACGAAGAGATTTTCAAACAACTTGGTGCGGGAAGTGTCAGTCATATTGATATCAAAAGCCGTGAAGATTGCAATAACCCAGAATTTGCCAGTCGCTGCGAAGAAGCGACGGGTATCTTTATCACGGGCGGAAATCAGTTAAGACTAGCAACTATTTTAGGCGGCACTGCTGTGGCTCAGGTGATCCGCTCAGCAAATGCCCGCGGCGTTCATATTGCAGGTACCTCGGCCGGTGCATCAATAATGTCAGAACATATGATTGCTGGCGGTTCTTCCAACGAATCTCCAAAAGAAGGTGGTGCCATACTTGCTCCCGGGCTTGGACTGACGAATACCATGATCATTGATCAACATTTTTCTGAACGAAACAGGCTGGGAAGGTTACTTTCTGCCGTTTCATTTAACCCGTTTCTAATGGGGATGGGTATTGATGAAGATACGGGCGCCTTTATCGGCCCTGATGATGTTTGTGAGGTTATTGGCAGCGGAACCGTTACTATTGTTGATGGTGGTGAGTTAACTTATTCATCGGCATATGGTACGGATAATGATAAAGCGCTTGGCCTTCTCGGTTTAAAGCTGGATATCCTTCACGCGGGCTGTCATTATGATTTTAATATAAGGGAAGCATTCCCGCCGATAGAAGATCGGCAAAATATCTGCAAGATATAAGAAAATAAAAATAGAGAGAGAGGGACTTAAATGAAAATATTAAAAACCAACGTATATTTGGGACCCAACCAGTTTGCCAAATTCCGCGTCATTCGCCATGTCCTTGATATTGGCGCTCTCGAAGACTGGCCATCGGTTAAGCTTGGATCAAAATTTATTGATGGGCTAATTGAAGCCCTTCCTAGATTACAGGAACATGGCTGTTCCTACCGCGAACCCGGTGGATTTATCAGACGACTTAAAGAAGACGAGGGCACATGGATCGCCCATATTACAGAACATGTCGCCCTTGAGCTTCAATGTGTTGCCGGTAACGAAGTTAGCTATGGCCGCACCCGCGGCACTGGCGAGCTTGGCCATTATAATATGGTTTATGCCTATATTCATAAGGATGTTGGCCTTGCAGCGTGTGAGCTTGCTATAAAACTTCTAATTCATTTAATGCCAGCTGAGGTACAGGCTCAGACCGGACACGAAATAGAAGAAGACTTTAACTGGGAAGATGAGCTTACTCATTTTATTAAAAAAGCCCAGCGCCATGCCTTTGGCCCGAGTACAGCGTCACTTGTATATGCCGCAGAGGAAAGAGACATTCCCTGGCTTCGCCTTAATAAATATAGTCTGGTGCAATTTGGCCACGGAAAATATCAAAAAAGAATTCAGGCGACGATCACATCGGAAACAAATCACATCGCCGTGGAAATTTCATGCGATAAGGAAGATACCCATAACCTGCTTAATGATCTTGGCCTTCCCGTTCCACAGCAACGTATGGTTTATAGTCCCCGCGAAGCCATAAGGGGAGCACATAGTATTGGTTATCCGGTCGTGCTAAAACCTCTTAATGCCAATC
>JABJKT010000155.1 GCA_018660225.1 Kordiimonadaceae bacterium | reverse complement strand
CCTGCTGGCTGAAGAAGCAGAACATAATAAGATAAGTCTGCAGGAACTTGAAGAGGCAGAACAGAATTCGACTGATCTTAATGAAGATGTCACGGCAAATATTCTCGAAGTCCTAAGGGCGAGCAAAAACAATAAGTCCGCCGACATACACGGTGCCGGTCAGGAACTGCTTGAGCTAATCGACAGTTTGCTTGAACTAAAAGAGCTCGAGACAACAGAATTTGAGCTTCATGAAGAAAATTTTGATCTGATTGATATTTTAAAAGATAGCATCAATAAATATAAAGATGAGGCCTTAAAGAAGAATGTGACTGTTGAAGTTTCATATATTCTCAATTTCCCGGAAATTTACGGTGACAGACCACGTCTGCTGAAAGCCTTTGAATGCATTATTGATAATGCCGTTAAATTCACCCAACCAGAAGGTAAGATTTCGGTAAGTCTCGCTAAGGACCAAGCAGGTAACTGCGTCATTTGCTGTAAAGATAATGGTAAAGGAATGACGCCTCATGAAATTACGAAAGCCTTTAGTAGTGATACCCAGCTTGATGATATTTACTCAGACCCCTGCACTGGCATAGGGTTTGGCATTTCATATGTAAAAAAACTACTTGAAAAACATAGCGGAAGCCTTTCTATTATCAGCGCCCCCGGCGAGGGAACAATAATCAATCTAAACCTCCCTAAAGATCGCCTCATCACCCCAAGTGAATAATTAAACGGAAAGACTGCAAATGATTGTTAAACAACTTTATGCAGACAACCGGTTAAGAAATTTTCATTACCTCATCGCATGTGAAGTTACTAAAGAAGCAATGGTTATAGACCCGCTCGACGTTGAGCGGTGCCTGAGTAGCGCACATAAACATGGTTTTAAAATTACCACCATACTCAACACCCACGAACATTGGGACCATATAGACGGCAATGCTGAAATGTGTGAGAAAACCGGTGCCAAAATAGTGGCTCATCACGGCGCTATTTCAAAAATACCCAATGTTGATCGCGGCCTTAAAGCTGGTGATCATGTGAATATCGGATCATCAATTTCGTTTAAGGTTCTCGATACACCGGGCCATACTGATAGCCATATATGTATCCTCTCCGAGGGCCCGTCTCCTGCCCTATTTTGCGGCGACACGTTATTTAACGCCGGCGTAGGTCATTGTAAGCTTGGCGGCAACCCAGACACACTATACGATACTTTTTCTTCACAACTCTCAGATCTTTCCAACGAAACAAGGATATTTCCTGGCCATGATTATATGGTCAACAATCTTGAGTTTACCATTGACCGTGAGCCGGATAACGAGAATGCAAAATCCTATTTAAACAGCCTCGAAAAACAAAGTCCGCATGATGCATATATTTCAACCATGGCGGATGAGAGAAAAATAAACAGCTTTTTGCGTCTGCAAAATCCATCTATCATAAAAGAATTGCAAAAAGCATTTCCCGATATGTCAAAAGCACCAAGTGAAAAAGAAGTTTTCCTTGCCCTTCGCGAATTAAGAAATCATTGGTAAACATTGCCATTTCATGAAAATATATGTAAAAAATAACTGTATTTACTGACAGATAGGGAAAAAATATGTCACTTGAACAAAACACAGATTTAATAAGAGAAAAAACAGCTGGAGCTGCAGATCTTAATAAAAAAGTGAAATTCGATTTAAAAGAAGACGGTATTATCCATGTTGATGCCACCACATCACCACCGACCGTATCAAATGATGATAATGATGCAGACGTAACACTTATTCTTTCTATGGAAAACTTTGAAGCCCTTGTTGACGGCTCCCTAAACCCTCAAATGGCCTTTATGATGGGCAAATTAAAAATAGAAGGCGATATGGGCCTTGCTTTAAAGCTTGCCGATATTTTCTAAGCAGGATATATAACGTCTCAAATAATGTTACTTTGAATTAAAAAAGAGGAAGGACCATCATGGACCTCAATAAACTTGGATTACACATCCATGAACTCAGAAACCAATTTAACTATATCGAAGGCAATATTGGCATACTGAACCAGGCTTTGGAAAAAAGCAGCAATGTAGGTGTGTTTATGGCACTTCAGTCAATTTTCCTGTCGACTATGCAGATTTCCCGTATCGTGTGGGCACCGCGCAAAAAAGGCAAGAACCGCGCAGAAGAGATAAGAAAATTTCTTGGTATCCCTGAAGAACATCCGCTGAATAATAAAGATATTCAAACTTTATTTGATAATTGCGATGAAGCAAATGAAGAATGGATTAAAAAAACTGCCGGCCAATATATCTTATATGATTATATTGGTGACTTGGGCGAGAGCCAGCATAAAGATGTCGAAATAGACAAGATTTTCCGTTCCTTTGACACTAAAGGAAAGATATACGTCTATCGCGGCGTCGGCTTTCAAATGGACAGCGTCATGACAGCTTTAAAATCCGTAAGTGATGCTGTTAACAAAGCCCACTATCATTTATTCCCCGAACAATGGAAAGATAGCGAAGGCAACGCTCAAGCCCCAGCTGAAGCAGATAAAGCTGCTTCAAAACCTTCCAAAAAGAACAAATAATCTAAAAATTATAATTTTTTAAGAAGCAGGGCCCTATATAGGGCCCTGTTTTTTTATCTGAATGTTGTAACGGACTTAATGATCGTTAAGCCGAAACGGCCGAAAAGAAACATGGCACAATAAATAATAATTAAGTTTGTATTCTCTATTTGATAATTATTGGCAACAATTCCTCCCATCGAAAGAAGCAACATTAAAAGCCCGGCATATTGTGAAGCCGTTAAAAACAGCCTCAACAGCCTTAAAAGGCGTTTCTTACGAGCACTAACGGGCCTGACCTCTTTAATACCGCGTTTGCGGTCAGCGACGCGCTGTCGAAGAGATTTACGGGGTGGCTGATCTTTTGTCATCTTTTAAAACTCGTCATGAGCGTTTCATTTAAGAAGTGAACGATAAATCTTTCACATTCGTTATTTTCAGAGTATAGAAAGTTAATTATGATTATTCAAACAGGATATT
Organism: Kordiimonadaceae bacterium; assembly: GCA_018660225.1. Classification (GTDB taxonomy): domain Bacteria; phylum Pseudomonadota; class Alphaproteobacteria; order Sphingomonadales; family Emcibacteraceae; genus Pseudemcibacter. The sequence goes on along the minus strand of JABJKT010000155.1, from coordinate 14,301 downwards.
AAAAATGTCTGCCTACAAAGTTACGTTAAAATCTGAACTTAAGCATGGAACTTTTTATTGGGTTTCAACGGTTACTGCCGCCAGCGAAGAAGAAGCTGCAACAGCGGCGGAACATTTATTTCTGGAGCAAATCAGTAAAAGTAACGAATGGGATTTTTCTGACTATGATGCGGAAAAGTTATAACGCTCTTTTCGGTCTTTCGGATACCACGGGCCAATCCAGATACTGGCCGGAATAATTTCCGCTAGCGCCCCATTTTTGTGAAACCACGAATCCACCGCATAGTGTCCTTCAGAAGCGATCTTGCTCTGCTTACCAATTTCATGAATAGTTGCCGTACTGTGCGGATAACTAAGATCGGAAAAATTCCGCCTGAGATGAGCGCCCAAAGTGTGGAATTTTATCAAGCCCTCTTTTCTCATCAGATATAAATAGCTGGTACTATTAAAGGCTTCATCAATACAGTCCATTTGTGAGCGGGTACTAAAATTAACGACAGCAGCCCGTGCCTTATCACCGTCCGTACCTGTCTTGGGACCGATATATTGTTCAATTCGGGCAATGGCCCTCGCAATCATTACTCTTTCCTCGCCCGGCGTGCTGGCGGCGGGGCTAAATATATCCCGAACTGTTTGTAGCTCCTTCTGGGTAAGGCCGGTTTTCTGATAATACCGGCATCCATACCCATAACAGATACCAAAGCTCTTAAAACTGTTTAAATCGTCAGTATGGCCCATTATTTTGTCACTAGACGAATAAGAACAGCCGTTCAATAAAAGCACAAATATACAAGTAAAAAAATATTTCATAATTTGCCAGACTTGATAAAAAAAGGCCGTCACACCTGATCGGAGGACGGCCTTTTCGGATTCAATAAAGAACGTAAAAGCTTAAACTGCGCCGTCGCGTTCGAGACGCTTACGGTCAAGTTTACGGGACCGACGAACTGCAGCGGCATTTTCACGGGCTCTCTTTTCAGAAGGCTTTTCATAAAAACGACGCATTTTCATTTCGCGGTAAACCCCCTCACGCTGAAGTTTTTTCTTCAATGCGCGTAAGGCTTGATCTACGTTATTATCGCGGACAATAACCTGCATGGTTAAGGTCACACTCCTTTCTAGTTTGTGTTATTTTCCAGAAACTTATGTTTCAAAGGAGACGCTTTCTAGCAAAAGAACGGCGCTTTGGGAAGTGTTTTCTCACCCTTTATGTCAATTTAACGATAATTTGACTTTACGTTTTGCCATTTGAGGACCATATTCACAAAATGAACAACAAAGATACCGATAAAACCCCGGACGAACTGCGCGAGTCAATTTTATATGCCGCGCTTGTACATGTCCCCTTTGATGGCTGGTCAGATCAGACATTACGCCAGGCTGCTGATGACATTGGCATTGATTACGGAATTGTTGATCTTGCTTTTCCAAAAGGTGCGATTGAAATGATTGACCTTTATGCGCAGCACTGTGATGTGGCTATGCTTGAAGAGGCAAAAAAACTAAAACTGGATACGCTTAAAATAAGGGAAAAAATTACCGAACTTGTTAAGCTACGGACATTATCAGAACTGCCCCATAAAGAGGCCGCCCATAGAACTGTTTCATTTCTTGCTATGCCAGCAAATCATTTTGCCAGCCTTAAAATATTATATAGAACCGTCGATTTGATGTGGAAAGCCATTTCAGATCCGTCGACAGACTTTAACTTTTATACTAAACGCATAACACTCAGCGCCGTCTATACCAGCACATTTCTTATCTGGCTTGGTGATGAAAGTGAAAACTCGGACCAAACATGGGAGTTTCTTGACCGGCGCATCGAAAATGTTATGCAATTTGAAAAATTAAAAGCCAAGTGCCGTAATAAAGATCTGAATATCCCTGATATCTGGCGCGAACTTGGCAAAAAACGCTTCGGAAACTAACTTTATTTAACTGATATCTTTGTAACATGACCGAGTTTACGCCCGGCCCTAACCTCGCTCTTGCCGTAATGATGGACATTTAAATTTCCGTCTTTAAGAAGCTCGGGCAGTTTCAAAATATCTTCACCAATTAAATTGGTCATGCGTGCCTCACCAATAAATGACGTACCGCCAAGCGGCAGACCACAGATCGCCCTAATATGCTGCTCAAACTGGCTTGATGGACATGCTTCAATGGTCCAATGCCCTGAATTATGAACTCGCGGTGCTATTTCGTTTACTCTTAGTTTCGGATCATTCTGAGAAACGAAAAACTCCACCGTTAAAACACCAACATAATCAATGTTATTTATGATCTTGGTGGCTTGAATGATAGCCTTTTCCTTAAGGGCATCACTGATGCGTGCCGGGGCTATAGAAATATCGAGTATATGGTTCTTATGGCGGTTCTCCACCGGGGTAAAACATCTAACCTCCCCGTCTTGCCCTCGCACGGCGATAACCGAAATTTCCATATCAAAATCAATAAAACCTTCAATGATGATCTGATCACTGGAAAGTGTTTGCCATGCCTGCTCTAGATCATTCACTGACTTCACTATGGCTTGGCCTTTTCCGTCATAGCCAAAGCGCCTCGTTTTAAGCACGGCCGGATATGATATCTCCTCAAGCACACTCGCTGCTTCATCGACATTTGAGACGGCCGAAAAAGGCGCGGTTTTTATACCAAGTTCATTTAGGAATGTTTTTTCGCTTAGTCTATCTTGCGATATTTGAAGAACTTTTGAATTTGGGAAAACGGCCACTTTTTCTGAAAGCGCTTCTACGGTTGATACCGGAATATTTTCAAATTCATATGTCACCACATCAACGGCGCTAGCAAATTTTTTAAGCGCGGACATATCTTCATATTTGCCGTGGGTGGCTTGATCTGATACCTGTTCAGCCGGATTATCAATTTCGGGGCAGTATACGTGGGTTTTATAGCCCAACTGGGCTGCCGCCATGGCCATCATACGACCAAGCTGACCGCCACCTAGCATACCAATAGTTGATCCGGGCCCGATAGTTTTCATATTTTAATCTACTGGAATTTCAGCGACGGCTGCGGTTTGATCACTACGCCATTTTTCAAGAGCCATAGCAACTTTTTCATCACTTAAGGCAATAATTGAAGCAGCAAGTAGTCCGGCATTCTTCGATCCTGCCGCGCCAATGGCGAGTGTACCAACCGGGACACCGACCGGCATTTGCGCAATAGAAAGAAGACTATCCATACCTTTTAGGGCTTTACTTTCAATAGGAACACCAAGCACTGGCAAAGAAGTCATTGAGGCCGTCATGCCCGGCAGATGTGCCGCGCCACCAGCGCCGGCAATAATCACTTTTAAACCACGCGCTTTGGCAGATTTGGCATAATCATAAAGCCGGTCCGGAGTCCTGTGCGCCGAAACGATGCGTGTTTCATTTTGAACACCAAGTTCTTCAAGAATTTTTGCCGCTTCGTTCATTATATGCCAATCAGATTGGCTTCCCATAATTACGCCGACAACCGGTTTATTTTCACTCATTTGTTTTCCTTCAATATCACAAAATAAATGCTATTTATTTGCCGAAAAAAAGCGATTATAGCGATCTAAATCAGATAGGCAAGTGAACTGTGGTATTATAGATATGCTAATGACCCTTGATTATCATATATACTAACTATATGTATTATATAAGACCTTAACTACAATATATTGTATTTAGGAGTGAGTATTAGTAAAATTAATTTGTAAGGCATTTGGTATAAAATGAAAATTCAAGGCACCAGCAATGTAAGTTCGGCAAAACCAATTCGCCGAAAAACAATTGGAAAAACCAGAAGTGCTTCTGCGGTTTCCAGTGCTGCGCCGGCGAGGAATATCAATGATACCGCAAGCGTTCTTGGCATTCCCGAAGCCGAGATGACACCAAAAGTGCGCAATGCCATCATGACTTTAATGGCAGAAGTAGAAAATATGCGTCATGAAATTGAAATTGCCCATCGACGCATTTCTGAGCTCGAAAAACTGGCTGATCAGGATAGCCTTATTGAAATATCAAACCGCCGTGCTTTTGTCCGCGAAATGACACGAATGATCTCATATTCCGATCGTTATGGTATTAATAGCTCTCTTATCTTTCTCGACATGAATGACTTAAAAATAATTAATGATACATATGGTCATAAAGCTGGCGATCAGGCACTGGTTCATATTGCAAAAACCATGATCGGAGGTCTTCGCGATTCTGATATTATCGGAAGGTTAGGTGGCGATGAGTTTGGCATTATTCTACCCAAAGCCAACGAAGCCAATGCTGATAGCAAGGCGCAACAAATTTTAGCCTCTCTTGATGAAAATCCTTTAATATTAAATGGAAAAAAAGTGCCGCTAAAAATAGCTTATGACATCTATCCCCTGCATTCTGGCCTTAGTCCAGACCAAGCGCTTGATCACGCTGACAAGAAAATGTACAGCCATAAGAAATCTATGAAAAATAAGGAAAGCTGAGCTTAGGCAATAATATCCGGTAAAAGTTCATCTTCAAGCATGGAAATTTTGTCTTTAAGCATAAGCTTTTGTTTTTTAAGACGCTTTATCTGCAGCATATTGGTTGTCCCCGTCTCCATCAACGCCGTAATCGCATCATCAAGGTCACGATGCTGCACCCGGAGCTGCTGGATTTTTTCCAGTATGTCTGTTTCTTCTATATTCATTAATAAAGCTGACCTTCGTTACTTTAAAATTATAGCATAAAATTTACGAAATTATTAGAGGGTGCCCATTTATTTTTTAAGAAGACTTCCAGCGCTTTAAACTGGCGGTTTCAATGCCAAATAAATCCAATACCCGTCCCAGCGTTTGATCAACAATTTCCTCAATTGATGAAGGATTACAGTATAACGCCGGTACTGGCGGCGCAATTATAGCCCCCATTTCGGTTAAAGATGTCATGGTTCTTAAATGACCTAGGTGAAGCGGCGTTTCTCTAACCATTAAAAGCAGCTTACGTCTTTCTTTTAGTGTCACGTCCGCCGCTCTGGTTAACAGGCTTGATGTAACACCGCAGTTAATTTCAGACATGGTTTTAACGGAGCAGGGAACGATGAGCATTCCATCCGTCTTAAATGACCCGCTAGCAATGGAGGCGCCGATATCATCGACTTTATGAACAACACTTGCCAGCTCATTTATTTCAGAAATTTTTCTTTTTACTTCCAGTCCAGCCGTAACAACGGCCGCTTTTGACATTACAAGATGGCTCTCAATTTTTAAGTCATTTAAAAGTTCAAGAAGCCGAATGCCATATATAATTCCTGAAGCACCACTAATGCCAACTATGAGTCGTTTTCGGTCACTATCCATATAAAAAAACACCTATAACGCATTTATAATTACGTCTATTTGAAGAATAAAAACCATTTATATCAAAATATTCGGCCTTTATATATAGTTAGTATGCTTTTCATAAAGAAACATACAAAAAATTTCCTGTAATTAGTGACAAATTAATAAAAGTATGCTGTAATTATCTCAGCTATTCCTTATGCAATTTATCATATGGGCAGCAATCTGATTTAAGGTGTAACCGGGAGTTTTAATGGCCATCATACCATTTCTAAAGAAAAGACTTATTCCTGCTAGTGAAATATATTCACTTCTTTTACCATACACTCATCATATCCCCATCGCTGCCTTCGCATTTAATAGCCAAAAATCAATCTATCATCACTTTAATATTAGGAGACCTTAATATGCATGCAGAAGCTCATTTCAATGCTCTAAATAAAAAACACGAAGCCCTCGATGAACAAATCCTTAGCGAAGAAAGTCGACCGGCACCAGACAGTACTATACTACATGAGCTCAAAAGAGAGAAATTGGTCCTAAAGGATGAAATGACAAAGCTTAGAACCCAATAATCAAGCAAACAAAACGAACAAAAAAACCCGCTTATCCTAGCGGGTTTTTTATGATTAAAAATAATCTGGTAAAGTTATTACGTAGTCTCTTCAGCAACCTCTACCCGTCTCGGTGCAGCTTTTGTCACAGCAGCATCAAGTTCCATTTGTTTACATAGGCCGAGAAGCACAGGGTCAACAGGTTTAATATTGCTCATATTCCAATGACTTCTTTCGCGTATTGCCGTAATCGTCGGTTTGGTTGTACCGATCAATTTTGAAATCTGGGGATCAGTGAGCTCCGGATGGTTACGCGTAAGCCATGAAATTGCATCAGGCTTATCCTGTCTTTTGGAAACAGGTGTATATTTTGCGCCACCGCTTCTGGTTTTAGCTGGCACAGCATCTATAATAATTTGCAAACTTGCCTTTACATCTTTTTGACAACGCTCAATCTCTTCCCAGGTAAGCTGTCCGTTTGAAACAGGGTCTAGTCCGACTATATTTATAGCCACCTGCTCATCGGCAATCCCCTGCACTTCTAATTCATGTAATCCACAGAATCTCGCAATCTGCGAAAAACTAAGGCTGGTATTATCCACTAGCCACACACCTGTAGCCATTGGCATCAATGGTTCTGTCATAAGAAATCCTAAAAAATTATCATATTTTTATCGTTATAATGATCGCAGCATAAAGAGTGTTTCATCAATTGAAAAGACCTTGAATAAAAACTTTTCAACATACTATAAATAAACGATAAAAAGTCATGATAACAATAAATATTAAATTTTGACCTTTTACTTTTTCTTTTTGCGCTTTACTTAATCTATCGCCGAGATAAAATTGTTCGTCGGTTTTGATACTAAATAATTGCTTATAATTCTAAAAGGATAACAAAATGAAAAATAAAAATATATTGGTTATTATGTCATTAATTTTGTTTCTTTTTAACCATTCCATCGCGTTAGCGCAGGATCAACTCACGAATGTTGAAATAGAACGGTACTTATCATCAATAACAAGCCTCCAGCTACTCGATACGCAGATTGAAGCGGAAAGCGAAAATGATGACCAAGTAGTAGAAAGTCAGTTTTTTGAAGAAACCGGGACAATGTCACTCACCCCGATAACCGATAGCCTTTCAAAAATAACAACACACCCTACCTATGACAGGTTCACAGAAATTATAAAAAGAACTGGCTTTTCAAGTCCACAGCAATGGGCGAGTGCCGGGGACCGGATCATGATCGCCTATAGTGCTTATCAACTTAAAAACCCTCCGCAAAATAACGGGGCAAACATGGGTGCTATAACGGACGAAATGCAGGCGAGCCTAGAGAGAATTGAAAAGAACCAATTCATAAGTAGTGAACAAAAACAAATACTTAAAAATAAAATTCAAAATTCTATGGCATTAATGAGCGATCCTAATTATATTGAGAACGAAAATATACCCATTATAAGCCCCTACATAGCCCGGCTTAATTCATTGTTTAAGGATTACCAATGACACGTACTGAAATTTTACGTATTCAAAAATATCTCAATAGCAAATTTGAGAGCTCAAAATATACTATAGTGAACAGTCAAACCACAGACGATAGTATGGAAGTTCATTTTGACGGTGAATTTATTGGCATGATTTACAAGGACGAAGATGAAGGCGAAGTATCCTACGCTCTTCAAATGGCAATACTGGAAATGGATCTGCCAAGTGCCGCAGATGCCTCACTGATCTAGGATCAAGACCTTAAAATTAAGACCCTAATTCTGAACTTACGGTTTTAAGTTCCGAACTTGCCTGTTTAATAATTTGGAAACTTGCCACCGTTGAAAGCGTTGCCATCAAGATGGCGACGACAAAATCTGGCCAGCCACTATTCATGGCAAATACACCTGATGCCGCAATAATAATGGCAACATTGCCAATTGCGTCGTTTCTTGAACAAAGCCAAATTGAACGCATATTGCTATCCCCACTTCTAAATTTATAGAGCAGAAGCGCGCTAACCACATTAGCAATAAGCGCTGCAAAACCGACCGTGCCCATAACACCGGCAAGGGGTATTATAGCGTCACTGGCATTGGTAAAGGTTCTGGCAAAAATCCACATTCCCAGAACGCCCATGCTAATACCTTTTAACATAGCGACGGAAGCACGCATTCTAAGTGAACTGCCAAGCACCAACAATGTAACCCCGTACGTCATGGAATCGGCAAGAAAGTCCAGCGCATCAGCTTGCAAAGAAACAGAATTGGCAAAAAAGGCTGTCGCAAACTCAACAACAAACATCACAAGATTAATAACGAAAACAATCCATAACACGGTACGGAATTTGCTTACCTTTAATTCATCTTCATGTATATCGTGATCGCAACACGCCATCAATTCGCCCTAATCAAAATTTACTGTTGTTTTTTTAATTTTAAGTAACAAAAAAACACATTTTACTATATAGGCTTACTTTTGACTATGACTTTCTGACACGCTTAGGATAAAATCACAAAATGCGTCAATTATATCACTATTGGTTTTGCCCATATTCCCGAAAAACCCGCATCGCAATGCTGGAAAAATCATTGGAATTTGAACTGAAACTTGAGCTGCCCTGGAAAAGACGCCATGAATTTCTCATTCTTAATCCTGCTGGAACAGTGCCTGTTCTGATAGAAGAAGATGGCATGACTATTTCAGGCAATAATCCTCTCATGGAATATTTACAGGAAACATATCCCAAGCAAGATTTTCTGGGCTCAGACCCGCAGGAACGGGCTGAGGTAAGAAGGCTAGTTGAATGGTTTGATATAAAATTTAACCGCGAAGTAACCGATCTAATCATTACAGAAAAGGTTAAAAAACGTTATTTGAAACAAGGAACCACTGAGGCTTCTGTTATCAGGTTTGCCGGTCAAAATATTAAACATCACCTGCAGTATATTGAATATCTTGCCGACCGCAGAAACTGGCTGGCCGGTAATGATTTTTCATATGCGGATATATCTGCCGCCGCTCATTTATCCTGTGTTGATTTTTTCGGTGGTGTTCCCTGGGATGATTTTAAAACCGCCCGTGACTGGTACGCCCGAATAAAATCAAGACCAAGCATGCAAGTTATATTAAAAGATAACATTGCTGGCCTAAGTCCTGCCAGTCATTACAAGGATCTGGATTTTTAACAAATATGCCCTCTGTATCAAAACCATCCTCTCTTAAAAAAGATATTGAAGAACTGGTTCTTTCAGTAGGTTTTGATGCGGTTCGTTTTACATACCCAGCGGGGTTAGAGCAAAAAGCACAATATTTTGACACGTTTCTTGAAAAATCCCGCCACGGTGAAATGACGTGGATGGAACAGAAAGTAGATCGGCGCAAATCTCCTCTCACTTTATGGCCAGATGTAAAATCGATTATCATGATCGGAATGAATTATGGCCCGGGAACGGACCCTTTAAAGTTTCTCGAAAATCAAAATAGCGGCAATATTTCCGTTTATGCGCTCGGCAAAGATTATCACGATGTTGTTAAAAAACGTCTTAAACAAGTGGCGCGAAAAATTCATCAGGATTTTGGAGAAGAGGTTAAGGTCTTTGTTGATACGGCACCGGTAATGGAAAAGCCATTAGCGGAAAAATCCGGTTTAGGTTGGCAGGGAAAACACACAAACCTGGTCAGTCGCGGGTTTGGGTCATGGCTTTTTCTTGGTTCCATTTTCACAACACTTGAGATCGAACCTGACGAGGCCCAAAAAGATAATTGTGGTTCGTGCCAAGCCTGTCTCGACATTTGCCCAACTAAGGCATTTCCCGCGCCTTACCAACTAGACGCGCGGCGCTGCATTTCTTACCTGACGATAGAATTTAAAGGTCATATTGATCTTGAGTTTAGAAAAGCAATGGGCAACCGCATTTATGGCTGCGATGATTGTTTGTCCGTTTGTCCGTGGAATAAATATGCCGTAAAGACCAACGAGCCACATTACTATCCCCGAATTGAACTAGATCATCCCAGACTTGATGATTTGGCTGCTCTGGATGATGCTACTTTTCGCCGGTTTTTCTCTGGATCACCGGTTAAAAGAATTGGCAGGGATTATTTTATAAGAAACGTTCTTATCGCCGTGGGAAATAGTGAAAACAAATCTTATATTCCACTGCTTTGCTCTAAACTTGAAGAAAAAAGCCCTTTGATTAGAGCGATGGCCGTGTGGGCACTCAAGCAATTATGCACGGTGCGCGAATTTGGTGAATTTAAAAATCAATATGCCAACTTAGAAAGCGATGTTGATGTGCAAAAAGAATGGCACTGATCACTTTTGTATCAGATTAATATTATCTTCGGCCAGCTCTTCCCAATGTGTATTGGGATAATTTTCAATTAATTTGCGCCATTCATTAACGGCTTTCTCATCATTTTTTTGCATGCGGTAATTAATCCCGCTCTCAAATAACAAATCCGGTTGGTAAGGCTCAAGCGCAAGGGCTTCATTTAAATCTAGCCTTGCTTTTAAATGCTGATTTAATTTTCGGAAGGCTTCGGCGCGATATAAAAATGCATCAATTTTATTTTCGTTAATCTCCAGCGCGCTTGCATAATCATCAATAGCACTCAGGTGATCATCGTTTAATGATTGGGTAAGTCCCCGGTCGATATAAATATCATATGCAAGCGGCGCGCCTTCTTCCAGACTGATAATGGCGGCGGTAAAAACATTATAGGATTTATCAAAATTGCCGGAAGCGCGCCATGCAATCCCGGCCAGATAATTAAGCTGTACACCAAGCAGGTCTTTATTTTCTGTTGCAAATTCACTGGCTTCACCGCTTTTTAGTTTAGCAGCCGCCCTCTCAAACAAACTTGCCGCCTCGTCGTATCTTTGCTGTTCACTTAACGCAAGAGCTTCGCAGTGCTGGGCCGCGACACCGCCCCCTTCAATAAACCATTTACGGGCGGATAAAAGCGCTACGCTGCTATCAGCTTCAACTTGTGCGAGGCATTCATTATATTTATTTGACTGTGCAGCATCTGAAAAGTCCTGCGCATGTGCGAAGGATAATTGCAATAATAGTATTAGGGTAAGCCTTAAGCTCATCTTGATTAAATCCAATTTCAGTATAGTAATTTATAAATAACTGTATAAATATAAACCCGTTAAAGAGCAAACCGTAAAAAGTGATCCCACATGAAACTCTTTTGTTTTGGCCTTGGTTATACAGCGTCGCACCTAATCTCAGAATTATCGCCATCATCATGGCAATTTTCAGGCACACACAAATCAGCTGGCGATATCCTTTTTGATGGTAGTACAGCACTTGTAAATGCAGGGGAGCATTTAAAGGATGTCACCCACCTGCTGATCTCTATACCGCCAAACGCTGGGCAAATAGATCCGGTGCTTCATCATCACAAAGAACAAATTCTAAACATGCCCCATTTAAAGTGGATTGGCTATTTATCAGCAACTAGCGTTTACGGTGATCATAATGGTGATTGGGTAGATGAAAACACCATACCCGAACCGACAGAGAGCCGCGGTCAAAACCGGCTAGATGCAGAACAACTTTGGCAATCACTTGATTTACCGGTACATATTTTCAGACTTGGCGGCATATATGGCCCGGATAGAAATCAGATTGGCGCCGTTAAAGACAACTCAGCTAAAAAAATTATCAAAAAAAATCATACTTTTTCACGTATTCATATTGATGACATAAGTGCTGCGTTGATCGCTTCAATAGAAAGTCCATCACCAAACGCTATCTATAATATCGTTGATGATTTACCCACTTCTTCTGCGGATGTACTCGATTTTATTTGTCAGTTGGTAAATGAACCTAAAATAGAAGGCATTGCATTTGAAGACGCTAATTTAAGTGATATGGCCAAAAGTTTTTATTCAGATAACAAACGCGTCAGAAATGATCTCACTAAAGCAAAGCTAAACTGGCAGCCTAAATTTGCAAATTATAAACAAGGCTACGCCGATATTTTAGAGAAACTCGAGCAAGGCCTGCTTTAATCTCTCCAAATCCGCCTCAGTAGAAAGCCTATGATCACCGAGCTTTTTATAGCTGACGATAACATCTTCACTGGTAAGTTTTTCTGCCACGCGTGCAGAATATTCATGGGGTACTGATTTATCCTCTAGGCCATGAAATAACCGCACCGGACAGTTAAGTTCTATCGGTTTATTAAGCAGAATATGATTTTCACCGTCTTTAATCAGCGCGTAGGATACTCTGTAAGGTTCATCGCTATAATCTGATGGGTCGAGATAAATACCGTCTCTTTTTAAGGTTTCCCTGATCCCATCAGAATATTGATCCCACATGAGCTCACGGGTGAAATCGGGCGCAACGGCTATGCCGATAAAAGCCTTTATGCGTGTTTTTCTAGCAAGGCATGTTAATAGCCCGATCCAACCACCCATGCTCGAACCAATGACGATGAGCGGCCCGTCGCTGACCTGATCGATAATGGAAATAGCATCTTCGGACCAGGTAGCAATGGTACCATCCTCAAATTTTTCCGATGAACTCCCGTGACCAGAATAATCAAAACGAATATATGATAGTCCAAGTTCCTGACAGGTTTTTTCCAAAAAAAGCGCTTTGGTCCCTTCCATATCAGACATATAACCACCGCAAAAAACCACCGTTGGCCCACTGCCGGGACTATAATGGTAAGCGATATTACGATTATTCTGGCTCGTGATAAAATCTGCTTTATTAGTCATTTTTTCGTTCAAATCCGATTATTTTTCCATAATGACCATAATATATAAACTTTACCCATGGAAAACTGCTTTTTTTGCGCTTGTTCCCTTGACTTGAGTAGTAAAGAATATAAATTCCTTTTTTAATATATAAAGTTAGAAAATGAGATCCTTATGAACGCTATTAAAAAAGTTGCCTTAACTCTGCCCGACGGCAGTGTCCGTGAATATGATGGACCGGTGACTGGTATGACCTTGGCCAGCGATATTGGCCCCGGACTAGCTAAAGCGGCAATTGTCATCATCGTGAACGGTGAGCAGTGGGATCTATCACGTGAAATTAGCGAAGATGCAAAAGTTTCCATTATCACCAAACGCGATGATGAAGCGCTGGAAATTTTGCGGCATGACGCTGCCCATATTTTAGCGGAAGCCGTAAAAGAGCTTTGGCCTGACGTTCAGGTAACCATTGGCCCGGCCATTGAAAATGGTTTTTATTATGATTTCGCGCGCGAAGAGCCCTTTACACCGGAAGATCTTGAAACAATTGAAAAGCGTATGAGAGAAATCATCGCTCGCGACGAAGAAATTGTCCGCTCAGAAATGCCCCGAAGTGAAGCGGTTGAATTTTTCAAAGCGCAAGGTGAAGACTATAAAGCAGAACTGATCGCCGCTATCCCGAGCGATGAGCCGATCACCCTTTATACACAAGGTGACTTTATTGATCTGTGCCGCGGGCCTCATCTTCCTTCTACAAAATATCTCGGCGGCGATACTTTTAAGCTAATGTCCGTCGCGGGTGCCTATTGGCGCGGCGATAGCAATAATGAAATGCTGCAACGTATTTACGGCACGGCATGGCGTGACCGTAAAGAGCTAAAAGCTTATCTGATACGCATCGAGGAAGCTGAAAAACGCGACCATAGAAAGCTCGGTAAAGAAATGGGCCTGTTCCATTTTCAGGAAGAAGCCGCCGGCATGCCGTTTTGGCATCCAAATGGCTGGACCATTTATACCCAGATCGAAGGCTATATGCGCCGCAAGCAACGCAAGTATGGTTATCAGGAAATCAATACACCAAAACTGGTTGACCGCAAGCTTTGGGAAACATCAGGCCACTGGGAAAAATTCCGTGAGCATATGTATACGACAGAATCCGAAGAACGCATCTTTGCCCTTAAGCCAATGAATTGCCCGTGCCATGTTCAGGTTTTTAATCAGGGCATCGTCAGTTACCGTGATCTTCCGCTTCGTTTGGCAGAATTTGGCAGTTGTCACCGCTATGAGCCATCAGGCGCGCTGCATGGATTAATGCGCGTCAGATCGTTTGTGCAGGATGATGCGCATATTTTCTGTGCGAAAGATCAAATCACAGAAGAAACTGAAATATTCTGTAAAATGCTGCTTGAGATATACAAAGATTTTGGCTTTGAAGATGTTAAAGTTAAATTTTCTGATCGCCCTGAAGTACGGGCCGGATCAGATGAAGTGTGGGACGAAGCAGAAAAATGCCTCCTTGATGCCGTAAAACATGTCGGTCTCGATTATACCCTTAATCCCGGTGAAGGGGCCTTTTACGGACCAAAACTTGAATTTATCCTAACCGATGCCATTGGCCGTGACTGGCAGTGCGGCACCCATCAGGTTGATTTCGTTCTTCCTGAAAGGCTAGACGCTAATTATATTGGTGCTGATAATGCGAAGCATCGCCCTGTGATGTTGCACCGTG
>JABJKT010000154.1 GCA_018660225.1 Kordiimonadaceae bacterium | reverse complement strand
AGGCCATGTTTTTTAAGGCTCATGGCATTAGACGGCCTTGTGATTATTGTTTTAACATCTTGCTCTAATGTAAATTGTAATGCCTTACCGTCGGGCATCACATCTGTATATTTCGCTGTTTCTAAAGCCGACATCGCAGGCCGGTCGCTGACATGAATGGAGCGGAGCCATTTAACGGATGTGTTTCCTTCAAATCCTGGAGTAAAGAGCCGCATTGGATAACCTTGACCGGGTCTGATCCGTTCGCCGTTTTGATAAATGGCGATCATCGTGTCATCAAGTGCTTTGTCTATCGGTATGCTCCTGGTCATTGCGCCGCTATCTGCCCCTTCGGCGATGATCCATTTGGCATCTTTTGAGACACCACATTCATCGAGCAGGGTAGATAACAAAACACCCGTCCATTCACTGCCCGAGAGTAGGCCGTGTATCGCTTGAATTGACGTGTTAGTGGGGGTTTCTTGAAAAAGAACTGCACTATTACCACTACATTCCATATAATGTTTGCGTGATACGGTGGGGTAGTTTTCCAAGGCATTAATATCAAATTTCAGTGGGTTTTTAACCATTCCGTGAATAACCATTGAATGTTTGTCAGGGTCAATATCCGGGATGCCTTGATGACTACGTTCAAAATGAAGGCCGCTCGGTGTAATAGTGCCCATCAAATGCTGAAGGGGTGTCCTGCCGCTATATCTAATTAATCTAAGATCTAAAAATTCCTCGGCATAATCAGGTAAAAGACGTTTGATGCGGTCCACTTCAAAGCGGGATCGCTCACCATATTCAAGAGCGTCACTGCCGGGGTAAAGTGTCCAGTCTTCTTGTCCTTCACCAACCATTTCCTGACCGTAAGCGGCGCGAGTTGTTGCAAGAGCCGCTGCAGTAGCAATGGATGAACTAAGGAAAAGACGGCGATTTAATAGCCCGCCGGAAGCGGCGTGATCAGCCGCATCAATAACTATTGATTTGTCAGTTTCCTGCATAAAAAAACTACCCCGTTTTTTATGAAATTAATTTATTTTTACGCTAGATCTAAACTATGACTCCCACAGCCATAAATATAAGATACCCTTTGAAAATTAATGTATCAGGAAAGCCAGAGCTTTACAAGGGGTTGGCTGTTATCCTTCATTCACTCATCAAATTTGGTTTTATAGTCATCTGGAACTTCGGGATAGGCGTTTACAAAACCGTCTTTGTTGGGCATTTCCATTTTTGGTAATGTGTCCTTATTGATCACATCATTTTCACCAATGATACCGTTTTCATGAAGCAGGTAGGCGGTGATTGAATAATATTCGCTGTTTGTAAGTGACATTGGCGCAACGTATGGCATGGCCCGGCGAATATAATTAAATACTGTGGTCGGGTAGGGCCAGTAACTGCCAATTGTGGCCAGCGACTGGGGAGTGCCAATTGTACCGTGGCCACCAAACAGAACATCTGCTATGCCTTTTTCACCCGGTGTGCCGTGACAAAGTTCGCATTGTTCTTCAAAAAGGACCGCGCCTTCGGCAGGCGTTCCTTGGCCGTCCGGTAAAAATTCACCGTCCGGGAAAACTGAAAAGAAACGCTTATCAATGTCTTCTTTTGAGGCGGGTTCACCAAAACGGGGCTGCTGAGCCTGAGCGGCCGTGAAAGCAAATGTTAGACAGAAAAGAATGAGAATTTTACGCATATACATGATTAATAGTCCCATCTGTTTCTACTGCCCAACTATGGATGGCATGGTAATGATAATAAGCTTGTCGACCGCGCCCTTTAAAAAGCTGCTCACGGCTTGGCTGCACGCGGCCCGCTTCATCAATGGCGCGGCTTTGCAGGACTGCCGGATCACCGTTCCACATCCACGGAATACGAAAGCGCGTCATCATTTTGCTGTGAATTGGCCCTTCTAGTACCGCATCTGCCCATGTTTTTCCGCCATCAGCCGATACTTCTACCCGGGCGATTTTACCGCGTCCCGACCAGGCAAGTCCGGTGATTTCATAGAGCCCGTGCTTTTGCAGGCTAAGCGCATTAGTAGGTCTGGTGATAACTGATTTAACGTCAAGCTCCAGTGAAAACTGCATTGCTTTTCCGTCGGGCATTTTATCGGTATATTTCGATGTTTCAAAGCGTGACATAACCGGTCTGTCCGTCACATATAATGAGCGCAGCCATTTGACGGATGTATTACCTTCAAAACCAGGATTAAGTAACCGCATAGGATAGCCCTGGCCCGGGCGAATGCGTTCGCCGTTTTGGTAAATGGCAATCATTGTATCATCAAGCGCCTTATCGATTGGAATGCTGCGGCTTAGTGATCCACTATCCGCACCTTCAGCGATGATCCATTTTGCTCCGTCCTCAAGACCACATTCATCAAGCAGCGTCGAAAGTTTAACTCCTGTCCATTGGCTGCCGGACACAAGGCCGTGGGTCGCATCGAGTGTCATTTTCGGTGAAAGTGGCTCATAATAAAGCAGGCGCCCGTTACCGGAGCATTCCATGAAATATTCGCGGGTAATTGTTGGATAATTTTCGAGGTTTTCTATACCCCATTTCAAGGGCTGCTTGACCATGCCATGCATGACAAGTTGATGTTGATCCGGGTTGATATCAGGAATGCCGTGATGGGTCACTTCAAAATGAAGGCCGCTTGGGGTAATGGTGCCCATAAGCTGGTGAAGAGGGGTTCTTCCCGCTGATGTCGCCGTTCTGCCGCCAGCCAGACCACCAACCAGTTTTTTAACTCTGCCTGCTTCAAAGCGAGAAAGCTCACCATATTCAAGGGCGTCACTGCCGGGGTAGAGGGTCCAATCTTCTTGACCTTCTCCAACAGCTTCTTGAGCGAAAGCCGCTTTTCCGGTTGCAAGTGTTGCGGTGGTGGCCAGAGCCGAGTTTAGAAAAAAGCGGCGGTTCATTAATCCGTTTCCTGCCGCCTGATCTGTTGCATCAACGATCAGAGTTTTCTCATTATTACTTTTCACAAAATTCCCCTTCTATGAACTTTCCCGTTATTTAATTTTAAAATACTATACTTATATTTTTCTATAAATGAAATTTATTTTTGGCATTGATTTTGGCAATAAAAAATGGGCCCTGAAACTTCAGAACCCATTCTTAGAAATATCAAATATATTATAATATTAAAAAATCTTTTTTT
>JABJKT010000153.1 GCA_018660225.1 Kordiimonadaceae bacterium | reverse complement strand
CAAAGAGAAAGCATGGTAACAACGGATTGTTGTCACCGATAGATTTTGAACAACAAACAATAATGAAGTCATAAAGTGTCTAACAAATCAGGGGCACATCAGATTTGGGGCAAAATAGGGATAGAGAGTAAGTGTAAACGATATGAATGAAAACCTTTCATCAGATGGCTTAATTGAGCTGGCACAAAATAACACAAAAGGATCCAAACAGGTCCTAATGGAAAATATATCCGACCTCTTTTTATCAAGAGAAGGGCGCCTCAACGAGCATGAACGTGTTCTTATGAATGATATTATGGTCAAGCTTCTGAAAAATGTTGAAAAGAAAATTCGCAAGGAACTTTCAGAAAGACTGGCAGAGTCCGAAGATATTTCACTTGAACTGGTAACGATGCTTGCCAATGATCACATTGAAGTTGCTCAGCCGATCTTGGAAAAAAGTTCACTTCTTAAAGATGAAGACCTTATCGAAACCATCAGAAACAGAACTGATGCACATAGGTTGGCAATTGCGATACGTGCTCATATCAGTACGGAAGTTTCCAGTGAGCTTATTGAGTATGGAAGCGAAGATGTTATTGAAGCGCTAGTCCGTAATGATAATGCTGAACTATCACAGGCCTCTATTGATTATCTTGTTCAGGAATCGCGGTCAGTAGATAGGTTCCAGGAACCGCTTCTCAATAGAAATGATCTTACTTTTGAACTTGCTCATAAAATGTATTGGTGGGTATCAGCGGCTCTAAGGCGTAAAATCGTTGCTGAATTTGATGTCGATCAGACTATTCTTGATGACGCACTTGAAATGGTAACAAAAAATATTGCCAACAAGCATAATGAAGGAGACGGCGTAATGAACAAGGCCAAGCAACTTGTTAAATCGCTGGCTGAGCAGAAAAAGTTGAATTTTGATTTTGTCGTATCATCACTAAGGCAGGAAAAAATTAATGTTGCTGTGGCGGCGCTTGCTGAATTAAGCGGCCTGGGTGTTAAAATTATCTGGCGTGTCCTTCGGGAACGAAATGATGAAAGCCTCGCCGTAATTTCAAAGGCCATGGGACTGGAGAAATCCCAGTTTTCAACAATGTTCTTGCTAATACTTCAAACAAATAGTGGTCCTAAGGCCCGCTCAACATCAATGCTAAACTCGATGTTAAATTTATACGATAGAATTAAACCTGATAATGCCCGCGCAGCCGTTAGATATTGGCAACGTGATTTTAATTACCAAGAAGCCCAAATGTTATTAAAAGATGCTAGTTAAGTCACGCCATAAAAAATAGGAATGAACCGTGCGAAACGTAAACAATATAACAGATAAAACGATTATCCCGCTTGAAATAGTTGAAAAGCTAAGAGCGCAAAAACTTGTGAAAACGCAGCTTGATAAAAGCGATAATCCGACCGTTAAGGATCAAATCCATTCTTTGCTTGCGAAGATGAAATTTGACGAGAAAGTTCCGCTTTACGTATCGACAATCGGTGGTGAGCTTGTTTATGTGAATGATGGTTACCGTGCGCTTGTGAGCGATAGCGAATCTATTGGTGGGTTGGTTCATGATCCACGCGGTGATTATAAACTACCATCAAGTCTGATTTCTATTTTAAATGAAGTACAATTAACCCGTAGCAGTGTCACTGTTGAAGAGCATATTCACATTCATGGTAACATGAGACAATATAGATCACGTCATTTTCCAATTTGTGATGATGACGGTTATGTAATCGCCGTCGGTGGGACCTATACGGATTGCACTGAGCAATATAAAAACATTAATGCCGAAGATGTCACCCTCACTGAGCAAAGATATCGTGATTTTGCCCGCGCCACTTCCGACTGGTATTGGGAAGTCGATAAATCAATGAAGCTGACTTATGTTTCAAATCGCTTCACAGCAATTACCGGCATTCCATCATTCTTGATGGTTGGTAAGCAAATTGATGACATTGGTGAGTTACGCAGTAATTTTGAAGGCAATAAAGTAAGTAGCGCTTCTTTCATGAACAAAAACGCCCCCTTCAGGGATCAACTCCTCGTACTGGAAGATCAGGAAGGGGATGATATATATATTTTCCTTAGCGGTGTCCCAATGTTTGATGTGGATAGTGGTGAGTTTCAAGGGTTTCGCGGTGCGGGAACAGATGTAACCGAAAATCATCAATCAAGCCTTAAAGCAGAGAAAGTTCAGCAGTCGCTGGAAGATACTCTTTATGACTTAAAGGATAAAAGAGCTCAGCTTGATATTGCAACGAAACAGGCAGAACATGCACTCGAGGCAAAAGGCGATTTCCTTGCAGCAATGAGCCATGAGCTTAGAACGCCGCTAAATGCGATCATTGGGTTTGCCGAAGCAATGACCATGCAGACATTCGGAAGCTTAAATGATCAATATGTTTCCTATAGTAATGATATTATGAATGCTGGCCGCCATCTATTGCATCTGATTAATGATATTCTTGATGTTGCTGTGCTTGAAAGTGGCAAAATCCAACTGGAAACAAGCAATGTGTCATTAAATGAAGTTATTGAAAGCGCATTAAAACTTGTTGTGTTGGGCGCCGATAATAAAGATATCGATACCAGCGCTGTTAAGATTGATGATGATCAGGACATATTTGTAGATCAACGCAGGGCAACTCAAGTTTTCGTTAATTTAATGGGTAACGCTGTGAAATTTACACCGGAGGGTGGATCACTTGGTATTCGCACGGACCGTGTTGCAGAAGATATTATCGGAATTACAGTATGGGATACAGGAATTGGTATCCCGCCTGATCAACAAGACCTGGTATTTGAGAAATTCCATCAGGACCGCGGTTACATTTATTCGCGTAAAGAAGAAGGGACCGGACTTGGTCTTCATATATCCAAACATTTGGCAAAACAAATGGGCGGGGATATTTTATTGAAGAGTAAAGTTGGTGAAGGTTCGCAGTTTACAGTATTATTGCCACTAGCTAAATAAAATCTGTTTTTTTCTTAACTGATAAACTGTTCGTTTAAAATACGTTCTTCCAGTGTGTGCTCTTTATCAAATAACAACGTTTTTGCATTTGAATAATCTTGTTTCACAGCTACACTTTTGACATTTCTTACTTCTATGGTGTCCGCAACCGCACTTACGGGTCTTTTTGCCGGTTGGCATACTTCAAACCTTATTTCTGATTTTTGTGATATGAGTGCTCCGCGCCATCTGCGGGGCCTAAAGGCACTGATCGGTGTTAAAGCCAGAATATCTGCATGAAGTGGTATTATTGGACCGTGAGCGGATAAATTATAGGCGGTACTGCCAGCGGGAGTGGAAATTAGAACACCGTCACAGGCGAGCTCTTCCATCCGTAGTTTATCATCAATATATATTTTTATCTTCGCCGTTTGGCGTGTTTCACGTAGTAGTGATACTTCGTTAAAGGCCAGCGCAGATATATGTTCGCCCGTCACCGTCACAGTTTCCATTTTCAGCGGATACATTATAAACGGTATCGCATCTTTAATGCGGTCTAATAGATGTTCCGGTTTAAACTCGTTTAATAGAAAACCTACCGTTCCCAAATTCATTCCGAAAATTGGTACTTCAACTTCGAGTAATTCATGAAGCAGATGAAGCATAAAGCCATCGCCACCAAGAGCGACAATAACATCAGCCTCCTCTAAGGGAACAAAATCATAAATCTTTTGTAGTTCTGCGGCGGAGCTGCTAGCAGCTTCAGTATCACCGTTGACTAGCGCAAGCTTAATGATGTTTTTAGACATAATTAGACCTTAAAGCGAATAAAATAATAAAACGAATTTAGAATATAGGACTACGGGAAGAATCTTCAACCCATTTTTGTAAAATGATTTGTGCACGCTGCTGATTAGTATTCACGAACTGGTTATATGTATGTTCTATTTCGGACTGTGATAGCTCTGTATCCATCACTTTTGCTTCGCGAGTAAGGCGGAACATCGTAAGAAAAACGGATTTATCAATTTTTGCAGCACAGCAGGCAATCGCAAGTGCCGCAGGGCCACGTTCATAAAGAATATTGCACATGATGTCTTCTGGGATATTTAAAATTTCTGCAAAAGCCAACTCGAAAAGTCTTATGTTTCCTTGTCTCAAACTTTTCATCAAGAAAGAAATTTGAAGTTTGTCGGCTTTCTTTAATTTTTTAATTAACGATTTTTCATTATCAACTGCTTCATTATGTAGTTGATCTTCACCCTTTAGCTCGTCTACTGATTTGGAGATGCTCGCTTCAAGTTCTTTAGGCGTAAATGAATGAATTTCCATCAATTCCTGTTTCAGGGACGTTGAAATCCAGTTATACATCCGTTCTGCTATGTGTTTTGGTAGATCATGGCGGTGGATGAGTGGAGACTGCAATATTTCACGAGATTTCGATTTTTCAACAATTGCTTCAATAGTGCTATTGTCTATTTTTGCTTCCTGATTTGTAAGAAGTGTAACGATTACATTATCATCATCTGTGCTAACAAGTTCACGGCACACATCGGACGACAGCATTTTACGAGACGCAATGCATAACTGATGTTGTCTCGATTTACGCTGAACAATGCGAACGAGCTCTTTATCGGTAAGCAGGGCATTTTGAATAAGAACTGGATTGGCGACTTCAATGTCGTCATTAGCCAGTAAGATTATCAGCTCGACAGGAACGTCGGTTCGGTCGGCCATTTTTAATGATAATTTTTTTCTAAGATCGACTTCAATTTCAGCAATAATTTTACTGAGGATATCCATCATCAAATCAATTTCAGTAGCTGAAATCTGTTGATGCTGAGTTTCTATTAAATCCGTAATGCCATCAAATAATTCTGCTCGCCCTGCTTTACTGTTGTTGCGGGCAAGTTTGATTAGGTTTTGAATTTCTTCACCAGTATTATTAGTCAAATCACTCATTTAATTAACACCATTTTCCTGTTTTCTTTTTTAGTAAAGCAGGTCGACAAAAGATTTTTTTCAAACTTTCGATGGAGTATATATAAAAAAGGTTAAGAAAATATACTATACCAACTACTCTTATTAATACTTCTAACTCTACTTCAAACATCATATTTTTATTCGCTTACTTGATTATATCTAGTGCGGCTTCCTGGGTTTCGAATAAGGTTCTAAGGACGGCTGCATTTGCTTTATAGGCGTGCTTTGCTTTTATTAGCTCAGAAAATTCAACGGCTGCATCGACATTAGGAATATTTACAAAACCCTCATCATTTGAAACCGGGTTAGAGGGACTATAAATGCTTAGAGATGAAGGACTTACCGGGACATTGGTCGCAACGACACCGCCATTTTTTTGCGATGAATTAATTGTTCTTTGCGGCACATAAGCACGTGATGTGCGTAGTGCTGCCGTTGATGCGTCACCACCAACAGGTGCCGAGGTGTTATAAGCATTAACAATATTATTTGCAGCCGTATTGGCTCTTGTTGATGCCGCTAGTAACCCGGAAAGAGATGTATTTATTCCACTAATCATGATGTCAATATATGAGATATTTTCTAAATATCCATTAATAGATACTAAAAATTTTATCTAATAGTGGATTTATTTTTCAGCAATTTTCGCCATTGCTTTTGAAAGATTAAGTGAGCCGATCAGCCTGCTTTCAATTTTAGACCACTTGCGAACATAAACCAGTTTATGATCCGGTCTTAATTTTGTAACCGATCCTTGTTTGGTTAGAAACTCAATCAGCCCGCCGGGATTTGCAAATTTTGAATTTCTGAAGGATATAATCGCGCCTTTGGGGCCTGTTTCAATTTTTTCAATTCCGGCCCGGCGGCAATATTGTTTAATCTCAATGATTTTAAGCAGGTGTTCGACCTCTTCTGGCAATGTTCCAAACCGGTCAATCAGCTCAGCGCCAAAGGCGTCCACATCATTTTTATCATCAAGCCCCGCAATGCGTCTGTAAAGTGACATCCTTAAGTTTAGATCTTTAACATATCTTTCAGGGATCATGACGGAAGCGCCGACATTAATTTGTGGCGACCATCCCTGATCAATTTCACCGTCAAACGATCCCGATTTGGCCTGCGCTACCGCTTCTTCAAGCATTTGCTGGTACAGTTCAATACCGACCTCTTTAATGTGGCCTGATTGCTCGTCACCAAGCAAATTACCGGCACCACGTATATCAAGATCATGGCTGGCCAGCGTGAAGCCTGCACCGAGTGTATCGAGTGTTTGAAGTACATGGAGCCTTTTTTCAGCTTGCGGTGTTGGGATGCGGCGCGGTGGCAGGGTTAGATAAGCATAAGCCCGTACCTTTGATCTACCGACACGTCCTCTAAGCTGATAAAGCTGGGCAAGGCCGTAATTATCGGCCCGGTGAATGATCATGGTATTGGCGGTTGGAATATCTAGCCCGCTTTCGACGATGGTCGTTGAAAGCAGCACATCATAAGCCCCATCATAAAAAGCGTTCATAATATCTTCAATTTGGCCCGGTGCCATTCGGCCGTGGGCGGTGACCACTTTAACTTCCGGCACGACTTCTTTTAAAAATTCAGCGACTTCTTTAAGATCTGATATGCGCGGGCAAACATAAAAACTCTGCCCACCGCGGTAATGTTCACGAAGAAGTGCTTCCCTGATCACCAAATCATCCATCGGCAACACAAAGGTGCGCACGGCGAGCCGGTCAATGGGTGGTGTGGCAATCAGACTAAGTCCCTGAATGCCACTCATGGCAAGTTGTAATGTTCTTGGGATTGGTGTCGCAGTCAGGGTTAACACATGAACATTGCTTTTTAATTTTTTAAGTTTTTCTTTGTGACCAACGCCAAAATGCTGTTCTTCATCAATGACCAGAAGTCCCAAATTATTAAACTGAACCTTATCCCCGAGCACCGCATGGGTACCTATCAGTATTTCACAGTCGCCTTTTGAGACTTCCTCTTTTGTCAGTTTCTGAATTTTAGGTGTAACCAAGCGGGAAAGGTGCCCCACTTTTATGTTAAGCCCCTTAAAGCGGTCAGTGAATGTTTTAAAATGCTGTCTGGCGAGTAAAGTTGTCGGTGCAACGATGGCGACCTGAAAACCTTCCATAACGGCCAGGAATGCCGATCTGAGTGCTACTTCGGTTTTACCAAAACCAACATCACCGCAGATAAGCCGGTCCATGGGGCGCCCGCTCGATAAATCGTTAATCACATCACCAATGGCCCTAAGTTGATCATCGGTTTCCGTGTAGGGGAAGCGAGCACAAAATTCATTATAAAGCCCGTCGGCAGGCTTTATAACCTCACCTTTTCTAAGGGCACGTTCTGCGGCAACCTTGATCAGCTCATCGGCCATTTCCCGTATGCGTTTTTTCAGCGTCGCTTTTCTGCCCTGCCAGGCGACACTGCCCAGTTTATCAAGCTTGCCGTCACTTTCTTCGTTGCCGTACCGACTTAAGATTTCGATATTTTCCACCGGAACATATAACTTATCGCCGCCGTGATAGGTAAGAAGTACGCAGTCATGGGCAGCACCCCCAACGTCAATGGTTTTAAGATCCACATAACGGCCAATGCCGTGATCCATATGAATAACAAGATCACCCGGGGTGAGGGAGGACGCTTCCGAAATAAAGTTCTCGGCCTTTCTGGTTCGCCGCACCTTTCGGATCAAGCGGTCGCCAAGAATGTCCTGCTCTGAAATAATGGCGAATTTGTCTGTTTCAAAGCCGTGCTCTATGGCAAGTATAACCAGACCAATGGTATCTTTTGGGAGCCGCTTTGCACTTTTCCAGCTATCCAGCAATTTATGCCGGGCCATGCCATGATCACTAAGTACCGCACTTAACCGGTCACGTGCGCCAACGCTATAACTGGCGAGATAGGTTTTTTTGCCACTTTCCTGTAATGAAACAACATGTTTTCTAAGGGCATCATAAATATTTATTTCTTTATCATTTCGCTCAGGGGCAAAATTTCGCCCCGCGCTTCCTTTATGACAGCGGACATCCTGCCCCTGCGGTGCATCAAAAGGATTAAACTGATGAATTTTAAAAGTCTCTGCATATTCTTCCCACGCCGCCGCACTCATGAAGAGCTGCTCCGGTGGCACTGGTTTATAAGGAGCGATGCTATCGCGTTTGTTCGGTGCCTGTTCAAAAGCACTTTTTCTGGCCAGATAATAATCTGAAATGGCACTAAGGCGAGCTTCAAAGGCTTCCGTGGTCAAGTTGTCCATTGTTACTAGTGCGGCGGGTAGATAATCAAATAATGTTTCAAGCTTTTCATGATAGTAGGGAAGCCAATGTTCCATCCCGGCATGTTTGCGGGCCTCGCTTACGGCCTCATAAAGCGGATCATTGCCGCGCGCTGGGCCAAATTCACTTAGATATGCACGTTTGAAACGATTGATAGAGGCTTCATTAAGAAATACTTCGCCCATCGGGACGAGCTCTATTTTATCAGTTTTATCTTCCGTGCGCTGGTTTATGGGATCAAATATTTTAATCGTGTCAATTTCATCGCCCCATAGATCGATGCGCAGTGGCTTTTTTGAGCCGGGCGGGAAAATATCGATAATGTTGCCGCGAATGGCAAAGTCCCCGTGATCAACCACGGTACTGGCTCTCGAATAACCGTTATGGGACAAATAATCCGTTAAGGCATTTATATCCAGATCATCACCGACATTTGCCTTGAAACCGGCTGATTTTACAGTGTCTCTCGCCGGGATCAGTTGTGTGACAGCGTTAATGGTGCTGATGATAATTTGTTTTTTACTCGCCGAGATAATTTTTATCAGGCTGGTCATGCGCCGCGCTAATATATCTGGATTAGGTGATACCCGGTCATAGGGCAGACAGTCCCAGGCCGGAAAGGTAATCACTTCCACATCCGGTGCGAAATAGGCCGCGAGTTCGGCCATGTTTTCCATGCGGATATCATCGCGGGCTATATGTAAAATCGACTGACCATTTTCCAGTTCTTTTGCTGTTTCGCAGAGCACAAGCGCATCCATGCCTTCGGGCACGTTACTGAGTATTAGGGGAACTTCTTCTTCTTTTAAATGGATCACTTGAGTATCTTGATATAGTCAATAGATTTTAACATTACCATAACATCATGGTTATAATGTTCTGGCGGTTCTCGGTCATTTGTGATCCATGCGACAATATCAGAATCAGCTTCGCGCAGTAAATTTTCATAAAGGTCGAGCTGAGAAACGGTCATTTTCTCTAAAAACCGATCCGCAAAGGAGCCAAGTAAAATATCAGCTTCTTTTATTCCGCGGTGCCAGCTTCTAAATTTTAGCCGTTTTCTGCGGATTTCTATGCTTTCTTCTTTATTGATCTTGCCTTCAATAAAACCGGGTGTATTAAATCGTTCCACTTAACTTCTCATTTTGAAATTGGTGAGTTATGATATGTTTATATAAAAATATGTAACAAATTAAAACCATAAATCATAACGGTAATTATGCGACCAGAAATTTTATATCCTTTTTTTACTGAAACGGAAAGTTTGCCGGGTGTTGGAAAGCGTATTGCGGCCAATTTGGAAAAAGTTGCCGGGTCGCGTATTGTTGATCTGCTGTGGCATATGCCGGTAGAAGTCATCGACCGTCGCGCGAGTCCGGCCCTTAAAGATATTTTATTTGATCAGATCGCAACTTTGGAAGTGACCATCGGCAAGCACGATTCAGCGCCAGCCAAAAGTAAAAAGCCTTACCGGGTGTGGTGCCATGATGATACGGGAACAGTTCAGCTGGTGTTTTTTCATCCACGGCGTGATTATATTTTGACCCAACTCCCAGAGGGGGAAAAAAGACTGATCAGCGGTAAGGTTGAAGTTTATAACGGGCAGCTACAGATGAGCCATCCTGATTATATGCTGCCGCTTGAAAAAAGAAGTGAAATTCCTGAAATTGAACCGGTCTATCCGCTTACCGCTGGCATTAGTGGTAAGGTAATGGCACGGATTATTGGTGATGCGGCTAAAAAGGCCGTGGCGCTACCAGAATGGCTTGATAAAAGCCTGATGGAGCGCGAGCAATGGCCAAGTTGGTTTGAGGCACTAGACGCTGCCCATCACCCGAAAAGTCTGAGCGATACATATTCTTCCGCGACGGCAAGAATGCGACTTGCTTATGATGAAATACTCGCTAATCAATTGGCGCTCGAGATCATGAGACGGCAAACGAAAAAGAAAAAAGGCCGTATCATGGAAGCGTCAGGTAAGCTGAGCAGTCAGGTGATGGATAATCTTCCTTACACGCTGACCGGCGCACAGCAAAGATCCGTGCAAGAAATAAAAGCTGATATGGTGGAACCTTCAGCGATGATGAGGCTGCTGCAAGGTGATGTGGGAAGTGGTAAGACGGTAGTCGCACTTCTTGCCATGTTGGTCGCCGTTGAAAACGGGGCACAGGCCGCAATCCTTGCGCCGACGGAAATACTGGCCCGCCAGCATTATAAAAGCCTGATTGAAATGGCAAAATCCACAGACGTTAATATTGCAGTGCTCACCGGACGGGATAAAGGCAAAGCCCGCGACGCTATTCTGAGCGATCTTGCATCAGGTGAGATTGATATTCTGATAGGGACCCACGCTATATTCCAAAAAGATGTCATTTATCATGATCTTGCCATGGCGGTAATTGATGAACAGCACAGGTTTGGCGTTGAACAGCGTATGAGCCTGTCTGCTAAGGGCAAGGCGGGAATTTCGATGGATATCCTCGCGATGACCGCAACGCCGATCCCGCGTACGCTCACTCTTACGGTCTACGGTGATATGGATGTTTCACGTCTTGACGAAAAACCGCCGGGGCGCACGCCGGTTGATACCCGTGTTATGGCATTGACTAAACTTGATAATGTTATCACCGCCGCGAAGCGGGCAATTGATGACGGGGCGCGGATTTATTGGGTTTGTCCGCTCGTTGAAGAATCTGAATTACTTGATCTTGCGGCAGCCGAAGAAAGATATCGCCATGTATCACAGATTTTTGGTGAGAAAGTTGGCCTTATTCACGGTAAAATGAAAGCCAAAGACAAAGAAGACGTAATGTCGGATTTCTCTGCGGGCAAACTCGATATCCTCGTGGCGACTACGGTGATTGAAGTGGGGGTCGATGTGCCGGAAGCGACCGTGATGATTATCGAACATGCCGAAAGGTTTGGTCTGTCGCAGCTCCATCAGCTTCGTGGGCGCATTGGACGCGGCGCTGATAAATCAACATGTCTTCTGTTATATGGCAGCGTCATGGGCGAAACCGCAAAAGCAAGACTAACCATTATGCGCGAAACCGAAGACGGCTTCATCATCGCCGAAGAAGACTTGAAATTACGCGGTGCTGGTGAAGTGCTCGGCACCCGTCAAAGCGGCCTGCCAAAGTTTAAAGTCGCCAGCCTAGAAGATCACACTTCCTTAATCGCCATGGCCCGCGACGACGCTAGACTAATCCTAGAAAAAGACCCCGATTTATCCAAAGAGCGCGGAAAGAACCTGCGCGTACTGCTCTATCTCTTCGAACGCGACGAAGGCGTTAAGTACCTCACATCCGGATGAAGACGTCGTAACGGGTGGATTTTCCGGTTATTTGGTGGGATGGGGGGATTATTCCCTGCATTGGGGCTGCGCGTAGGGGCCATTTCAGGATGACGCGGGCGGTGGCGTGTTTTAGGGCTATTTGCATTAGCTCGGTGGCATCAGGGTCGGTGCCGACGATATCGCGGATCAGGCGCATTTCTTTTTTGACGAGAGCGGATTTTTGACGTGGTGGATGCATGGGGTCAATTAAGATGACTTCTGCATTGAGTGTCGGGATTAATTCTTTGGCATCACCGTGAAGCAGTGTCATACGCTGGGTAATATCTTTGTATGTTTCATTTTCATTACGAGCCCGTAATAACCCATCTGCAAGTAAATCATGCATTTTATCATTACGTTCGATGAGGGTAATTGTGGCCCCGAGCGAAGCCAGAAGAAACGCGTCCCGGCCAAGGCCCGCGGTGGCATCAACAATAAAAGGATTTTTACCGCCCTTTAGCCCTGCTGCTTTGGCAAGGGGTTGCCCGCGCCCGCCAGCGCTTCTAAATCGGTGGCCAACGGCACCACCGACAAAGTCACAAATAAGGTCGTCCGTATTATCTGCCATTTTTGCGCGGTAGTTCTTCAGGGTTCACAAGGCCCGCAGAAATAACATATTTTGCTGCCTGATCAGTGGTCATATCGAGATAAATGAGATCTTTCTTGGGTACGAATAAAAGAAAGCCGGATGTTGGATTAGGTGTGGTGGGCAAGAATAGATTAGCGACTTCATCATCCATTCTGCCTTGTATTTCACTGGTATTTTCACCTGATACAAAAGCGATAGCCCAAATACCCTTACGGGGATATTCAACGAGAACCACGTCACTAAAGCTATTATTGTCTGATGCTACAACGGTTTCAAATATTTGTTTTAAGGTGCCGTAAACACTTCTTATGACAGGCATCCGGTCGACAATTCGTTCGCCAAAGCGGATCAGAGCACGGCCGAATAAATTTGCTGTAAGGGCACCAAGAATGATTAAGAATAATACTACGCCGATCAGACCAAGGCCGGGAATTGGAAAGGGCAGATAAGTTTCCGGGTTATAGGTTGCCGGGATGAGTGGTTTTATGTTTCGGTCAACAAAATCAATAAACCACCAACCAATATAAAGGGTAATACCAATTGGTGAGGCGACGACCAGACCGGTTAAAAAGTAATTTCTTAACCGGTGGAGCAGGCTTATTTTTCGTGGTGGTTCTATAATTTCTGGCATCTATAAATCTTTTTGAAATAATCTGTATGTTTTATATTTTACGCAACCAACTTCTAAAAGCAACTTTGAAAGTCTTGTGTTTTCTTCAAGTACCCATGACAGTTCGGCTTCCTCGCATCCAATTTTTGTTGCCGTTAGTCGACATGCTTCAAATAGGCCTAATGACATGATACCACTAAGGCGGCTATTTTGATATTCTGTTCTCACCCCCATTAAAGGCACGCGTACGGTTTTAAAGCTTGGGCGGATTTTTAACCGCCAAAGCAGCTTGAAAATACCGAAAGGGAAAAGCTTGCCGTTGAAATCTTTAATGATTTCATTAATGTTGGGAAGGGTTACCATCATTGCCTGCGGCACGCCGTCTACTTCGGCGATATAGGTAAAATCTTCTCGTATGATCATTTTAAGCTCTTTAACCGCGTGATCAAGCTCTGCTTGGGTAAAGGGAATATATTTCCAGTTATCAACCCAGGCATCATTAAATATATCAAGAATGATTTTAAGTTCTTCCTCATATTTATCCATATTGATAGGGCGGAATTTTACCTGTCCCCTATCAATGGCACGGTCAACCAGTTTTTGCATAACGGGTGAGAGGACTTTTTTTGTTATATCAAGGGTATAAGCCCAAGTATCCTTAACTTTTTTAAGGCCGTAATTGGTGACAAGTTTTTCAAAATAAGGACGGGCATGACCCATCATCAGCATGGGCGGTGTATCAAATCCTTCAATAAGCATGCCGGTTTCTTCATTAATGGAAAGGCTGAACGGGCCGATCATTTCGACCATGCCTTTTTCTTTAAGCCATCTTGCGGCCGTATCAAATAGTGCGTTGGCAACACTCTGATCATCAACGCAATCGAAAAATCCATAATGGCCCGTTTTAACGCCGTGGTATTTTTCTACCAGCTCATCAATCTGCGCACTGATCCGCCCTACAGGTTCGTCTTCTTTATAAGCGATCCACATTTTGACCTCGGCATGCTGAAAGTAAGGGTTTTTCTTTTCATCAATGGCGTCCATTCGCTCCATAATGAGCGGAGGGATCCAATTTGGCTCCCCCTGATAAATTTTCCATAACACTTTCACGAAAGCCTTGCGGTCTGCTTTGCTCACAACAGGTTTAATTTCGATGATTGATGATTTCACTAACAGTCCTTTTTATGATTTATTCTTCTGTTAATAATATAAAACTGATACCGGCAAGACCAAATAGCAGAAAGGGAAGCCAGGCGGCAATAACGGGCGGAACCGCACCATACTGGCCAAGGGCAATGAACAGGTTATTAATAACAAAAAAGCCAAAACCCATTGAGAGTGTAATAAGAATTCGGGCTAGGAGATTGCCACCGCGGTGAAGTCCAAAGGCAGCTAGTCCAGCAAGAAGGGGCATCAAAAGCGTGCTGAGCGGCGATACATATTTTTGATAAAGCATTGTATCTAGGTTATCCGTATCATGTCCTTCTGACTGAAGCTGGCTAATGGCGCGCCGTAATCTTGGTAAGTTGACCTGATCTGCGACTATTGACATTGATATAAACCTCTCAGGAGGAATGGTGGTCTGCCAGTCAAGATTTTCAAGAAGGGTTATTTCAAGAGTATCCAAATCAAATTTTCTCACTTCAAAAAGCTTCCAGCTGTCATCACGGTAAACGGCAAAGTCGGCTTTGATGATATTGGTAATCGTTTTATTTTCATCGCGAATATATTGTGTGACCTGATCGAGCAGTAAAATGCTGCCATTACGGTTGGCACTTTCAGCTTTGACCAAATTCTGCCCGTCAGTAACCCATGTATCATAAACGGAATCAGGGGCCGGCGGAATATTAGCTGCAAAGGCGTTCGCCTCCCAGTTCCTAAGTTCTGCGCGGGCGTGAACGGTTACTGTTTCCGAAAATACGAAATTTATTGCACCAATGAGAAGTGAAACGGCCATGAGCGGGACAATAATTCGAAAAGCGGACCATCCGGCGGCCTTCATAATGACTATTTCACTGTGAACATTAAGAACGGAAAGGGTGAGAATTGAGGCGAGCAATGCGACAAAAGGTGAAAATAATGAAATAAGATGCGGGCTTCTTAAGGTTACATAACGCCAAAGGTCGGCATATTCGGCCCCTTCGCCACTAAGAATTTCTTCAGATTTGGCTAGAAGGTCGAGCATTTGCAAAGTGGCTATAAGTCCTACGAGAATTATGACGTAACGAATAGTAAAGAGCTTGGCGAGATAGACATCCATACTTCCTGGATTGAATATCTTTCCAAAATGACCTCCGTAACTGATGACCCGTTCTACCATATCAGTTCGCCGCTCTTATTCGTCTGAATATTTTAGCAATAGCTTCGACAATTATATCTGAAATGATTTCAAGGTTTCGCAGAGGCATACCCCCGACTTTGTAGGCTCCAATGTAATATAACCTTGCCGTGAGCATTATAAAGATAACGGTTGGAAACCAGATTGACATATATGGACTGAGGCTGCCGTCAGACGCAAAATCCAAACCAAATTCAATCACCTTGTGATAAAGTAGAAGTATAAATACCCCAACAGAAATACCAAGTGCGCGCCCTGATCTTTTGGCAACAAGGCCAAGTGGGACGGCAAGAAACGGAACGATAAGTATTGAAAGTGCCCGTGCTGCCCGAGAATGAAGGGTCGCATTTATTGTTGTGTCATTGTCATTGCGCTTTTGCCATAGTTCATTAAAAGTCATTTCACTGGCTTCGTTTCCGCGGTTTCTGAATTGTTCAAACATCGGCACTTCAAGCGGTAAATCATGCATGTCAAAGTTTAATATTCGTGGTCGGTTCTGGCTTGCGTCAAAATCAATCAGGGTTCCGTCAAAAAGCCTAAGAATAATGTATTTCTGATCAGGGGAAGCAAAGAAACTGCCTCTTTTGGCACTGACTGAAAATATGTGGCCGTCGGCATCTTCTTTTTGGGCAAATATATCAAGCAGCTCTCGTCCTGAATCCTGAGATTCTTCAATTCTTAACGTAAGACCCTCACCAAGATTGGTAAATTCATTTGATTTAATGGCAGCCCCAAGGGCGCCACTGCGAACGTCAAAAATAAGTTCTTCATAGGCATAAAGGCTGTAAGGCTGGACAAAACCAACGACAATGACATTGATAATCAGAAGAAATACAGCAATGGCAATTGAAGGCACGAGAAGCCGGTGCAGGCTCATGCCGCATGAAAATAAGGCGTCAAGTTCACTGCTTAAGGCTAGTTTGCGGATTGAGAGTAAAACGCCAAGGAACATTGCAAGCGGTATTACGAGCGTCAAATACTGCGGCATTAAATTGCCCAGCATTTGCCAGACAATATCAATGGGTCCACCCTGATTAATGACAAAATCAAACAGGGAGAGCATTTTTTCAAGCAGTAACAGAAGAGCAGAAATGCCCAAAGTTGCAAACAAAGGGACAATGGTATTTTTAAGGATGTAAAAATCAATTTTTTTAAACATTAATTGTCGTTCTGCTAAATTATTGGCTTGTTTTCTGATTATAGCTCATTTATGGCTAAGTATATTAATTATTTTACCATTTTAAAATCGGCATTGTAGAAAATTATCGCAATATAATAAACGTTTTTTGCATATGCCAGAACTTTATGTTCAATATGGGGCAAATTGATTTAATTCTTTGATAAATTAGTATATGACTTATGGACGTATTTTTTAAGCATAATTTTGGGATAATAAATTGAGCATGATCGCTATTTTGAGTAGTCCTGACTCATTTCATAATAAAAGTGAAATGGATAAGATTAGGAATATTATCAAAGAAGAAGGTTCAGGAATTATTCATTATGAAGTGAAGAGCTTCATGGATATTGGCGAAGCCTTATCCAGATTTAAAGAGTGCAATGTTAGTGCTATTGTTATTGTCGGCGGTCAAGCTTTATCATCAGCTACTTTTGAATATATGATTGATAAAAAGCCATTTGGAAAAGAACAAATCCCGCTTTCCGTATTATCTGGTGATGAGGAACGATTTATTTCGCAAAGCTTTGGCGCTACTTCTGCGCATGCTTATCAAGATTTACCGCATGTCCTTAGAAAACATAAAACGGGAAGACTGCTTGATCATTTGGTGAAAGCACCATTGATCAAGGTTGAAGGCGTTATGCATGTTGGTAAACTTTATGGCCTTTATTTTTGTACAGGTGAAATTATCAGCAGAAAGTCACTTTTTAAACGCACGCTGTATCGTTTTGGACTTAAGCACTTTATTCAAAATTATACGACGATAGTATCGCTGCTTTATAAAGCATATATCGGCTCGCACAGTTCGGATGACATAAAGGATATGATCCGAATAAACAGAAATCAGCGCGGTGCAGTGGTTGGACGTTATTTTATGGTAATTCTTAGTAGCCTTGACAGGATGTTTTTGGGTACTAAATTCCCGGAAAAGAAAAAAGCAGATACGCTTAATTTCATTAGTGTTGAAAATACCAAAGATGCAATCATGAACACCGGTAAACGGATGTTAAAGGGAAACTATAGTGATACTATGCTCCCTGGACACGTGATCACTGAAATTGAACATGCCAGACTTGTTTTTAACAAACAGTTTGTTGTTGACGGTTGTTTTTATGAAACGGACCTTAGTGGGGAACTACTAATTTCAGCCTCTGATTCATTAACATTCATTAGGCTTGACTAGGACAGTACGCCTAAATCTTTACCAACAGCGATAAATTTTTCAAGCATATAATCGATTTGTTTGGTTGAATGAGCCGCAGATAGACTGCAGCGCATTAGATTTAAACCGTTTGGTGTTGCTGGTGGGACAGCAAGGTTTACATAAACCCCTTCTTTCATCATATTCTGCCAGTACGCAATAGCCGTATCCTGCTCTTCAATGATAATCGCTGCTATCGGGCTTTCGCCCGTTGTGCCCATATTAAATCCAGCTTCTGATAGCCCTCTATTAAGGCGCATGGAATTTTCCAGAAGTTTTACCCTTAAATTACTGTCTTTGATTAGCTCAAGCGCCTTATTGGCCGAGGCAACGACAGAAGGGGGAAGTGATGCCGTAAAGACATAGGGGCGGCAAACGAGACGCAATACTTCGAATTTAGGGTGATTAGATACGCAGTAGCCGCCAACAGTACCGACGCTTTTACTAAAGGTTCCAACTGTAAAATCAACAAGGTGCTCGACACCCTGTTCCTGGGCAACACCGCGGCCGGTTTTTCCAAATACGCCAATAGAATGCGCCTCATCAACCAGTACAAAAGCATTATGCTTTTTTGATGCTTCAGCGAGCTCTTTAATGGGTGCTTGATCACCAAGCATACTATAGACGCCTTCAATAACGACGAGTATTCCGGCTTCTGGGTCTTTTCTTCTGATCCGTGCAAGGCGTTTATCAAGATTTTCAGGATCGTTATGGGTAAAACGCACGATGGTCGCATTACCCATGGCACAGCCGTCATAAATACTGGCGTGGCTATCGGCATCAATCACAACATAATCTTTTGGCCCGGCAATTGTTGCTATAACACCAAGGTTAGCCTGATAACCTGTTGAAAAAACAATTGCATGATCGACTTCATAAAAATCTTTCAAGGTTTCTTCGAGCACTTTATGTCCGTTATAAGTGCCGTTGAGTACCCGCGATCCGGTCGTACCTGTGCCAAAACTTTTTAAGGCTTGTTCGGCGGCATCCATACATTCTTTGTTATAAGTCATACCCATATAGTTATTGGTACCAGCCAGAATGGTTTTGCGGCCGTTAATCATTGCTTCGGTTGGCGATAACACTTCATCCATACTAACGGTAAAGGGATTTAATTCCCCTGTTGGAAGCTTGTTAAAGTTTTCCAGAGTGCTGTCGAATTTTTCAAAAAGATCAAAGGTCATATAAGAAACTCTTATCCGATACTAATAATTATTCATCTAAAATATTTTTAACGGCTTCAGCCACCTGACCTACATTTTCGAGATCAGGAAGAATATTAAGGGGGACTGTTACGTCAAAATGGTCTTCAATTGCCGCAAGTAAATCCATTACAGAAAGAGAATCGAGTTCTAAGTCTGTTGCGAATGTTGTTGAAGTTTCAATTTCAACGCCTTTTTGATTAAACGGTGATAAAATTTCACGAATTT
>JABJKT010000152.1 GCA_018660225.1 Kordiimonadaceae bacterium | reverse complement strand
CTGAAAATATTTTAATATCAAATAAGCAAATATTCTGTTAATAAACATAGTTAATAAAAACATGAAAAATGAAAGAAAATTAAATGGAACTAGTAGCAATCGTCATTGGGGTAGCTCTTCTGGAATATTCTTATTTTGGACTTTTAGTCGGTAAAGCGCGCGGACAATATGGTATTGATGCGCCGGCAACATCAGGAGATCCAATATTTGAACGTTATCACCGTGTGCAACAAAACACGTTAGAGCAACTGATACTTGTCATCCCGGGCATGGTCATGTTTGCATATTATGTCAGAGCCGACGCAGCAGCAGCACTAGGTGCCGTATACGTTATTGGACGACTAATTTATCTAAAAAGTTATGTTGCCGACCCTAAGAAACGCAGCATGGGTTTTGCCTTAAGCTGGCTCCCGTCCGTAATCCTCGTGATCGGTGGCCTTGTTGGCGCTGTTATGAAAATAATGTAAAATTTTGTGCATAAACAAAATAAAGGCCGGATCATTGATCCGGCCTTTTTAATATCTATTAGATTATTTAGTGTCGACAAAATATTAGTCAACTTTATCGCATTTTGATTTTAAACCCATTTTCCCCATTATGATCATCGGTAGACAAAAGCCCGTAACGGAGCTTTGTGTTAAATTTAAACCGATGAAAACAGTGAGCCACATCCAGTATGGGTGGACGTAATAAGTTAGAGCCACAGAAACCAAGATCATAATCCCGGCAAATAAAAATAAAGCACTTTCTTTAGTCATGTTTTTCTCCTCTTTATTTAGTGAATGATATTGTGATTTTTTGTGTTTTTATAAATATCAATGAAAGCTTACAGTATTTAATGTAGGTTGTCATTATAACATTCTAATATAAGAATATTGTAATGAAAAAGTTAAGGCAATAAAAAGCCGGACTAAAAGCCCGGCTTTTCAATTTATTTTATCATCCAAAAACTTACATGATCGGGTTTTGCACCGAAATCATGCTGGCTAGCATGGGGATGGAAAGCATTGTGTTTGTTCTTGAGAACAACATTGCTTTTCTAGCATTAGCAGGTTTTTCGGATGCGTCGGCTTCGACGATGCCGAGGGCTATTTTCTGCGCTGGCCAGATAATGAACCAGACATTGAAAGCCATGATAAGGCCCAGCCACATGCCGATGCCGATGTTAGGCTCTTTAAGCATAAGTGCGTCCATCATATAGCCGCTTCTCCAGGCCAGTGCTAGGCCGAAAAATACGGTGAAGAAAGCACCCCAGCGGAACCAGAATAGTGCTTCCGGTGCAATGACTTTGCCGATGGCTGGTTTTTGCTCATCCGGTATTTTTGGCATGCTTGGAATTTGCACGAAGTTAAAATACCATAGAATACCAATCCACATAATACCGCTTAATACATGAAGGTAACGAATTAAAAATAGTTCTGCTTCCATAATTTCTGTCCTTTACATATTATTCATTATGTCAGCAGCGGCGGCTTCAGGCGCGCTCATCTGGCTGTCATAAATTGCGTTAGTTGCGAAAATCATCACTACGGTGAGTACGACACCGGCGATAATGGTGAGTTTTAATGATTCTAAAATTTTACCCATTCTTAATTACCCTCTCTTTAGTTTAAATTATATAGTTTATTAGTTACTTTAGAATTGGGCTAAACTTAACAGTAATTTAACCATGCGTCAAAATGTCTCTTGTGTTTTTTATCAATTTCAGTCATTTAAGGCCTATGTCAGAACTTGAAACATATTGTGCAAAACAGGTAAGAACCTACGATTATGATCGTTTCTTAACCTCACTTTTTGCGCCTTCTACTGTGCGGGAAGATTTATTCGCGCTTTTCGCCTTTAATCATGAAGTGGCAAAAATAAGAGAAGCTGTATCAGAACCGATGCTTGGTGAGATTAGACTTCAGTGGTGGCGCGAAGCTATTGAGGGGATTTACGCAGGTGAGCCACGAAACCACGAAGTGGTGCTTCCGCTGAGTGATGCCATTCACAAGCATAAGCTTTCAAAAGAGCTATTTTTAGATATCATCGATGCGAGAGCGGCTGATATCTATGATGAAAACCCGCAAACACTGGATGATTTTGAAATTTATCTTGGTGCTACATCCGGTAACTTAATGCGTCTTGCAGCGGACATAACTGCGCCAGAAGATCAGAATTTAAGCGATCTGGCCTATGATATGGGGGTGGTTTGGGGACTTATCGGCACCATTCGTTCAATTCGTTATCACATTTCGCTGAACAAGCTTTCATTGCCGCAGGATTTGATGGACGAGCATGGCGTGCGCAAACGTGATATTTTTTCACAAGAACAAGGTGATAATATCAGTTCACTGATTAAAGCGTTATGTGATGCGGCGAAAAGGCACCTTAATCATATCGCTACAGAGAAAAAAATCATTACCAAGCAGACAAAAACCATATTCTTACTATCCGCATTAAGTCGAAGTTATCTTAATATGATTAAAAAAGCGGACTATAATCCCTTTAAAATAAATGAAAAGGCCAGCATGTTTCCGCGCCAATGTCGGTTATTTTTCAGCGCTTTACTCGGCCTCGTTTAACCAGTTTTCAAGTGCTTCGAGTGCCCGTTTTGATTTAAGTGGTTTTCTGTCTTTTTTCTTAATTTTGCGCATTTTTCCGTCTATGGCAATTTTCTTAACTTCAAGCGGGGGCATAATGCCGAAATTGACATTCATCGGCTGAAAAGTCTTTGCGGTGCCAGCCCCTTCGATATGACCGCCGGTAATATGATTGATCAACGCACCAAAAGCGGTAACGATCGGTGGCGTGCTAATATCTTGTTCCAAAATTTCGGCAGCCAGAAAATGCCCGGCCATAAGCCCCATCGCGCCGCTTTCCACATATCCTTCAACACCGGTTATTTGCCCTGCAAAGCGAAGGCGCGGGCTTGATTTAAGGCGTAGCTGATCATCAAGCAGTTTGGGGCTATTGATAAAAGTGTTTCTGTGAAGGCCGCCTAATCTGGCAAATTCAGCCTTTTCAAGACCAGGGATTTTTCGGAATATTTCTTTTTGAAACTGATACTTAAGCTTGGTTTGAAAGCCGACCATATTATAAAGCGTGCCGAGCTTGTTATCCTGTCTAAGCTGCACAACCGCGTAAGACCGCTCATCACTATGAGGATTATCAAGGCCGACCGGCTTCATAGGGCCGAAGCTGAGCGTTTCTGGACCGCGGCTTGCCATAACTTCTATCGGCATACAGCCTTCGAAAAACGGAATGTTTTGTTCCCATTGCTTATAATCGGATTTTTCACCGTCAGTAATATCTTCAATGAACTGATAATATTGCTCTTTGCTCATAGGACAGTTGATATAATCGGCGCCGTCCCCTTTATCATAACGGCTTTGAAACCACGCCTTATCAAAACCTATGCTTTCTTTATAGATGATCGGCGCGATAGCATCGAAAAACTGAAGCTCATCAACACCGGTGATTTCAAGAACTGCCTTGGCAAGTGCTTCGGAGGTGAGGGGGCCGGTTGCGATAATTACATTACCCCAGTTTTTTGGTGGAATAGTGTCCACTTCACCGCGCTCCAAAGTAAAGAGCGGATGAGCAAGCAGTTTATCCTGCACATATTGGCTAAAAAGATCACGGTCGACGGCTAACGCGCTTCCAGCGGGGACCTTAGTCGCTTCTGCCGCTTCCATCATTAGCGATCCCATTCGGCGCATTTCTTCGTGCAGCAGGCCAACGGCGTTATTTTCTGCATCATCTGAGCGAAAACTGTTAGAGCATACCATTTCAGCAAGCCCGTCAGTGTTATGAGCGTCCGTGTTCTTAACGCCGCGCATTTCATGAAGGATTACGGGGATATCATGCTTGAGTAGTTGCCATGCGGCTTCCGTTCCGGCCATGCCGCCGCCAATGATATGTATCGGTGTTTTTGTCATTATGATTACCAAATTTAAATTTGGCCTGCTGATAGCATTATTTTCTAAAAAAAAGAAGGCACAAAATGATAACGCCTGCTTGGGCAAAGCAGGCGCATCAAAATGGAGTAAGTTGAGTATTATGGTATTACAGTTTGTTTGGGCATCTGTAATATTATTAATCTATGCTCTAATAGTTAACAAAAGGTTAACGAAATGAATAATTTTATAATAATTTTGCTAAATATTGGCCAGTATGGCTATTTTCTGCGGCTGCGACGTCCTCAGGAGTGCCTTCTGCGATGATCATTCCGCCGCCGCTGCCCCCTTCAGGACCAATATCGATCACCCAATCGGCAGTTTTTATCACATCAAGGTTATGTTCAATGATGATTACAGTGTTGCCCATATCGACCAGAGCCTGAATTACTTCGAGCAGTTTTTTAATATCTTCAAAATGAAGCCCGGTTGTTGGCTCATCAAGTATATAGAGTGTGCGACCAGTTGATCTTTTGGAAAGTTCCTTGGATAATTTTACCCGCTGCGCTTCACCGCCCGATAAAGTAGTGGCGGCTTGGCCGATTTTTATATAATCAAGGCCGACCTTCTGCATCATTCTTACTTTATCCCGCACACTTGGGATGGCCGCGAAAAATTCCACACCGTCTTCAACGGTCATATCGAGGATATCGGAAATTGATTTACCTTTAAATTTAATCTCCAGCGTTTCGCGGTTATAGCGTTTGCCGTTACACACATCACATTTCACATAAACATCGGGAAGGAAATGCATTTCAATTTTAATAAGCCCGTCGCCTTGACAGGCTTCGCAGCGCCCGCCTTTTACGTTAAAGGAAAAACGTCCCGGTTTATAACCGCGCGTTTTAGCTTCAGGAAGCCCCGCAAACCAGTCGCGGATCGGCGTAAAGGCACCGGTA
This sequence comes from Kordiimonadaceae bacterium, assembly GCA_018660225.1. Taxonomy (GTDB): domain Bacteria; phylum Pseudomonadota; class Alphaproteobacteria; order Sphingomonadales; family Emcibacteraceae; genus Pseudemcibacter. The sequence goes on along the minus strand of JABJKT010000152.1, from coordinate 387 downwards.
TAGGTGGCCGGGTTTGAACGCGGTGTGCGTCCAATGGGCGACTGGTCAATTTCAACGATCTTATCAATGAACTCGAGCCCGGTTATTTCGTCATGTTTGCCGGGAATAACTCTGTTTCTATTTAGTTTACGGGCTACGGCCTTATAAAGCGTATCAATGGTCAGTGTTGATTTGCCGCTACCGGATACGCCGGTGACACAGGTCATAAGCCCGAGCGGGAATTTAGCGGTTATATTTTTAAGGTTATTACCGCTCGCCCCTTTAATGACGATCTCTTTACGTTTTTTTCTGGCGAAATGACCTTTACGGCGCTCTGCAGGGATAGGAATAGAAAGTTTACCGCTAAGGTATTGACCAGTAAGGCTTTTCTTGGATTTCATGATCTGT
>JABJKT010000151.1 GCA_018660225.1 Kordiimonadaceae bacterium | reverse complement strand
TCCTTCTAAGCTTTCAAGCATAGCCGTTTCTTCACCGCAAACGTAGGAACCTGCGCCAATGCGTACCTCAATATCAAAAGCTTTTCCACTGCCGCAGATATCATCCCCTAGGTAATTTTCCCGGCGAGCAATATTAATTGCTTCATTCAGGACAACTTTACAAAGTGGGTATTCACTTCTTAAATATATATAACCTTTTGTTGCCTGAGCGGCGATACCGGCAATGGTCATGCCTTCGATTAGACAGAACGGATCGCATTCCATCAATATACGGTCGGAAAAAGTACCACTATCGCCTTCGTCAGCATTACAGCAAATGTATTTTTGGGTTCCTTCTGTCTCTAACACCGTATTCCATTTAATACCGGTCGGAAAAGCCGCGCCACCGCGTCCGCGTAGGCCGGATGTAGTCACTTCTTCAACGATTTCTTTTGAAGACAACTTTAACGCATTGCTTAAACCATTAGAGCCATCATTATCAATATATTGGCTAAGCGATAAAGGGTCCGTTAGTCCGCATCTTGCAAAAGTAAGGCGGTCTTGGTTTTTTAAATAATTAATTTCTGACGTTAGACCGTGACAAAGTTCATGATCAGCGCCTTTAAGAAATCCTGCTTCATAAAGTCCTCTCACATCAGCGGCGGTTACCGGCCCGTAAGCCACTCGTCCCTGATCCGTTTTCACCTCAACGAGGGGCTCGAGGAACGTCATGCCCCACGTGCCATTTCGGATGATATTTATCTCTTCCGGTAGTGCTTCTATCGCGGCGGCCACATCGTCAGCCCCCATAGATAGTGATGCCGTATCGCGCGGAATATATACGTTTATCATAATTTTTCCCCGGCGTTAATTATTTCATCAAACTTGTCTGGGCCAACTCTTGCATGAAGCTTTCCGTCTATTTCAATATTGGGGGAAAGCGCACAATTGCCAAAACAATATACCGCTTCAAGACTATAATTACCGTCCGCACCAGTTTCGCCCATATTTATGCCAAGCTTTTTCTGGACATGTTCGCTAAGATGTCTACTGCCCATAGACTGACAGGCTTCCGCCTGACAAACACGCACAACGGTCCGCCCCGTAGGACTGGTTTTAAAATCATGATAATAACTGATTACGCCGTGAACTTCAGCACGGGAAATATTAAAGCCATCGGCCATAATATCCAGCGTTTCAGCCGGTACATATCCGAAACTGTGCTGTAACGCATGCAGACATTCCAGTAGGGCGCCTTCAACATCCTTGAAACGGGCCACTATTTCATTTGCTTTTTCTAGGTCTATAGTCATCGTAATATCGCCATATGATGTTTTAAATGATCCTCCATAAAGGTGGAGATAAAGAAATAGCCATGATCATAACCGGGGTGACGTCGTAACGTCAGCTGCTGGTTCACGGCAAGGCAGGCATCTTCAAATAATTCCGGTTTTAGCTGTCCTTCCAAAAACGGATCCCCAAGCCCCTGATCAATCAGTATTTCTGGTGCGTTCGAGGCATCGCCGCCCGCTTTCATCAGTAAACTGGCATCATGATCTGCCCATAGGGTACGGTCTTCTCCAATATATTTACCGAGCGCCTTATGGCCCCACGGGCAATTGGTCGGGCTAACGATCGGTGCAAAAGCTGATACTGATTTAAATTTATCTTTATTTTTCAGATAAATCGTCAGCGCCCCGTGTCCGCCCATAGAATGGCCAAATATGCCAACTTTTCCCTGATCAACAGGAAAGTTGTCTAAGACCAGATTATAAAGCTCATGGGTAATGTAGCTATACATATTATAGTTCTTATCCCACGGTTCCTGTGTGGCATCCACATAAAATCCGGCACCCTTGCCAAAGTCCCATCCTTCTTCATCAGGCACATGCTCGCCGCGCGGTGACGTATCGGGCGCTATTAGTATCAGCCCTAATTCAGTCGCCATTTTGTAGGCCTCTGACTTGGTGGTGAAGTTGTCTTCAGTGCAGGTAAGTCCTGCTAAATAATATAGAGCAGGGCATTTTCCGCTCTCTGCCTGAGGCGGCAAAAACACTGTGAAATTCATAACGCAGCCCACTGTTTCGCCGCGGTGACTATAATATGACAGTATGCCGCCATGGCATTTATGTTTTGATTTAAGATCCATTTTTAGTAAATCACCACACTTCTAATCGATTTACCTTCATGCATTAAATTAAAGGCTGTGTTAATTTCTTCAAGCGGCATGGTGTGGGTGATCAGATCATCAATGTTAATCTTGCCGTCCATATACCAGTCAACAATTTTTGGAACGTCCGTTCTTCCGCGCGCACCGCCAAAAGCAGAACCGCGCCACACACGACCCGTTACGAGTTGAAATGGTCTGGTGGAAATTTCCTGACCGGCACCGGCCACGCCGATGATGATGCTCTCACCCCAGCCTTTATGGCAGCATTCAAGGGCTTGACGCATGGTGTTTACATTACCAATACATTCAAAACTATAATCGGCCCCACCGTTTGTAAGATCCATGATCGCTTCCATCACATCACATTCTTTTGGATTGATAAAATCGGTCATGCCGAATTTTTTAGCAATCTCTATGCGGGCAGGATTAATATCAACACCAATAATTTTATTGGCACCAACCATCCGCGCGCCCTGAATAACATTAAGCCCAATACCGCCAAGGCCAAAGACCACAACGTTTGAGCCCGGCTCCACCTTAGCATCAAACGCAACCGCGCCAACGCCCGTGGTTACCCCGCAACCAATATAGCAGATTTTATCAAAAGGAGCGTCTTTGCGCACTTTCGCCAAGGCAATTTCCGGAAGCACCGTATGATTTGAAAAAGTCGAGCAGCCCATATAATGAAGGATCGGCTCGCCATCCAGTTTAAAGCGGCTCGTGCCGTCCGGCATCAGGCCCGCTCCCTGGGTTTCGCGAATTTTTTGACACAGGTTGGTTTTTGGATGAAGACAATAATCACATTCGCGGCATTCCGGGGTATAAAGCGGTATCACATGATCGCCCACTTCAACTGACGTCACGCCGTCACCAATTTCAACGACCACACCAGCACCCTCATGGCCAAGAATAGCTGGAAACGCCCCTTCAGGATCATCCCCCGATAGGGTAAATGCATCCGTATGGCAAACGCCGGTTGCTTTTAATTCCACAAGAACTTCACCGGCTCTTGGCCCGTCTAAAGTTACCGTTTCAATACTTAAGGGGGCGCCAGCTTTAAAGGCCACGGCTGCTTTTGTTTCCATTATTTTCTTCCTTTAAAAATTTGTGATCACAATTGCACTTGATTAAATAATTGTCAATCAGCTTTCATGCAAAAAACCATCTACTTTTTTTATCGTTTCTGCAAGGCCTAATCGTTCAACAGGCACTCCTTTTGGAAAGCAGCTCAGCAGCCGGGTCGGTGTAGCACCATCAAGCATGACAAATACACCCTTATCAGATTTTTTGCGAATAAGTCTGCCAAAGGCCTGTTTCATGCGAAGTCTTGTAATCAGATCATCATAAGTCCGTTTGCCAAAATGCTCGCGCCGTGCTTTATGAAGTATGGTTGGACGCGGCCAGGGCACCTTGTCAAACACACAAAGCCTGAGCGAATTTCCTGGCACATCGACCCCGTCGCGAACCGCATCGGTGCCAAGCAGACAACTATTTTCCACCGTCCTGAATATATCAATAAGGGTTGCCACGTTAATCGGATCCACATGCTGGGCAAAAATAGGCATGTGTGCTTCTTCCATAGGCAGGATTAGTCTTGAATAAACTTCTTTTAATCTTCCTATGGCGGTAAACAGGCCGAGCGCGCCGCCATCCGCCGCAAGGAAAAGCTCGCGGTAAGCCGCCGCCAATTGGTCAATGGATCTGATATTCAGGTCATTGACAATAAACACTCTAGCCTGCTTTTCATAATCAAATGGTGATTTAAGGCTATATCTGGCCGGCGGATTAATGAAGTGGGCTGCCCCGGTTCTAATCTCCGCACTGTTCCATTCTATATCCGGGTTTTGATTGTCGGAAAGCCGATCTCTGAGGGTTGCCGATGTAATAAGTGCGCCGTGGGATGGCTTAAGAACTATATTGGCAAATGGCAGACTCGGATCAATCCAGTGGCGATACATTCCCACATCATGTTCGCGGCCCCCTATACGGCTTAGCTCAAACCAGTCGACAAATTTTTCATCCGGCGCCAAATCAGTTGAAAAGCCGTCAAGCATCTGATGCCAGCCTTCTGATATAATTTCACTGCGTCTTGTTATACTTCTCGAAACTGATTCGAGCCTGTTTCGGGTCGCGCTATCAAGCTCATCTGCTTCCATATCTAGCTTTTTTAATAGAAGCGCAGATAATCTTTTTAAAGGTCCTATAAGATCGTCAAGGGCAAGTTTTAACTCGCCCGCCGCTTCTTTTAAGCCTTCGACCGGATTTAATGTAAAGGTTTCTATTGAATGAAAGTCACCTTGACCTTGAGTGCGGGCGAAAATTTGTCTTCTGACGAGTGATAAAAACTTTTCCGTTGGCCCAAACGGATCGCCTTCGGTAACTCTATTATGCCAACCATCTGCGGGAAGGCAAGCCGCTGCCGCGTAAACCTTACTTAAATACTGCCCGGCTTCTTCTTCATCAGCGATCAGATCATCTAGCCGACCTTTTAATCCTTTGGCGCGTCTGTTCTGAATTTCAGCGCCGCGGATCCAACGCCGGAGTTCCAGCCCTTCCTGACCGGTAAGATGAGCAGAAAAAACATTATCCGCCGCATCAAAGATATGATGTCCTTCATCAAAAACATACCGTGTTGGCAGGTCCGCTTCACCGTGGCGGGTCGCGCTTTGCACCATAACAAGCGCATGATTAGCGATTACCAGATTGGCCTGTTTGGCTTTTCTCTGTGCTTTTTCGATGAAGCATTTTTTATAATGACTGCAGGCAGAATAAACACATTCACCGCGCCGGTCGGTGAGTTGGGAAAGCCGGCCGGCACCAAAAGTTTCACCGAGCCAAGCCGGAAAATCACCACCAACCATATCGCCATCACGGCTATAACGCGCCCATCTTGCAACCAGACCTAAAAGAATTTTACCCTGTTGCTGTGCTGCGGTGACCGTAATTTCCTGTAAATTTAACAGACAAAGATAATTTTCTCTGCCTTTGCGGATCACTACTTTTTGCTTTTTAAGCTCTGGGTTTGGATAGAGCCGGTCCAGCTCCTGATCAAGCTGTCTCTGTAAGTTTTTGGTATAAGTTGAAAGCCATACCGTTCCGCCATTTTTTTCCGCCCATAGGCTTGACGGGGCAATATAGCCAAGAGTTTTTCCAATGCCGGTGCCCGCTTCTGATAAAACCAGTGTAGGCTCATCTTCGATTTCAGGCATATCAAATACTTGCGCTGCACTGGCAGCATATTCAACTTGCCCCTGGCGCTGCTCTGCATTCTCGCCAAGAAGCGCTGATAATCGATCAGTCGCCTCAACGCTTGTAACTCGGTCCTGACCAGGCGGGGGTGGAGGCGCTTTTTCTTCCCATTCGGACAGGTGATGCCAAACCTGATATTGTTCCTGACGCTCTACGTTACCGAAGGCCCCCATAATAAGCGGCCCCCATCGCCATCCCGCCTCGGCCATATTAAACGCAATGGATTTTGCCCCTTCGGGATATTTATATTCAGGGTGGATAAGCTCAGAAAATAACATCTGAACGCTTCTGAGCAGGACCGCCGCTTCATCTTCTATACTGTCTCCCATGGGCTGCATACCCAGCGCTAAGGCCAGACCAAGCGGAAGTGGAAGACAAAACTCTGCCGGTCTAGTAAAGGCAAAAAGCTCGAGAACATCAAAGCATCTTTTTAAATCCACCCCAAGTCTGCGTGAAACAACGGGTAAGTTGCAAACCAGAAAGTCATGATCGCTGACAATTTTACGAAGCTGCACAATATCATATATTTCCAGTTCCCCGTCAGGTGTCATTATGACACCGCCGAGCGGACCTACCACCAGCGCCGGTAGTTTTGAAAGCATTTCGTCAGGATTTGGAAACTTATAAAGTGAGCTTGTCATATAGCTTTTTCAATTATCATATATTAGTTGACTATAACCAGCCTCTTTTATAACGAAAAGCAAAAATAGTCTATATTATGCATTAACTATAGAATGATCTGTTGACCTATACCCTATTTAGCCTTATGAAGCCTTGAAATAAGCGATTTTTGAAAGCAGAAACGATGTCTTCATCACCAGAAAATATTAAACTTGCACTTGAGAGTAAAGCCTGGCCATTTCAGGAGGCTGAAAAGCTGATTAAACGGCTTGAAAGGTCCGGTAATGAAAAAGACTATGTTCTTTTTGAAACCGGTTACGGGCCGTCAGGTTTACCACACATTGGTACCTTTGGCGAAGTGGCGCGCACAACTATGGTTCGCAATGCTTTTGAACTTATTACGGGGCAGAAAACCAAAATTATCTGTTTTTCAGATGATATGGACGGTTTTCGCAAAGTACCCGACAATCTTCCCAATCAGGAAATGCTTGCAGAACATCTAGGTCTTCCACTAACAAAAGTGCCCGACCCGTTTGGCACTCATGAAAGTTTCGCCCAACATAATAACGCAAGACTGATCAACTTCCTTGATAGTTTTAACTTTGATTATGAATTTATCAGTGCCACCGAAGCTTACACAAGCGGGTCTATGGATCAGACCCTGTTAAAAATGCTCGGTGCCTATGATAATATTATGAATGTGATCCTTCCCACGCTTGGTGAAGAGCGCCGCAAAACATATAGCCCTTTTTTGCCACTATGTCCGCGTACGGGCGCCGTGCTGCAAGTTCCAATTGTTGAACGCGACCTTGAAAAGGGAACCGTTACTTATATTGACGAGCAATCTAACGACCCCGTGACGGTTCCCGTTACCGGTGGTCACTGTAAAATGCAGTGGAAGGCAGACTGGGCCATGCGCTGGGTTGGTCTTGGCGTCGATTATGAAATGGCCGGAAAAGATTTAAGTGAAAGCGTGAAACTTTCATCGGCCATTACAAGAATTCTAAGAAGCACCCCACCCGAAGGATTAAGTTATGAGCTCTTTCTTGATGAAGATGGCTCAAAAATTTCAAAATCCAAAGGTAACGGCATTTCCATGGAACAGTGGCTTGAATATGGCACTCAGGAAAGTCTTTCCCTTTATATGTATCAATCGCCCAGAAAAGCTAAAAAACTCTTTTTTGATGTGATACCAAAAACGGTGGATGAATATCTAAATCATTTAGCGAAATATCCAGAACTTGAAGGCAAGCAAAAATACGCTAGCCCGATCTGGCATATCCATGGTGACACCCCGCCGACTGAAAAAGTGCCAGTAACTTTCGCGCTTCTGCTTAATCTGGTCAGCGCTAGTAACGCGGAAAATAAAGAAACCCTTTGGGGCTTTATCAGTAGCTATTCAGTTGGTGCAAGCCCGCAACAATATCCGCTGCTTGACCAATTGGCGGGATATGCATTGGTCTATTATGAAAATTTCGTAAAACCCAACAAAAATTACCGCGCCCCAACAGCCAGTGAAGCCGCCGCTCTAAATTCATTAAAGAGTGAAATTGAGGCGCTTCCTGAAGAAACGCAAGCAAGCGATATACAAACCATCGTGTTTTCGGTCGGCAAAGAGCATGAATATGAAAATCTTCGTGAGTGGTTTGGTGCCCTTTATGAAATATTGCTTGGTCAAAAAGAAGGGCCCCGTATGGGATCCTTCATTGCGCTATATGGTAAAGATAAATTCATAGACCTTATTAACCAAGCACTTAAAAGCAAAAACTGAGGTAAATTCTAACTTATTAAGCTAGATATTTGAATTAAATGGAAAATATTCAATAAAATATTGCCATCCATTAATGTTACATTAATTTATAATCTGTAGATTACACCTGATTGTAAAATGATTAGCAAGTCTATCATGGCTATTCAGAGGACATATTAGGAAGCCCGTGTATAAATTAAATTATAAAAATTTCTGGAAGAGATCGTTTGATTTTTTAAGTGCTGTTGCTGCGCTTGTCCTTCTGGCACCTTTTCTCATGATCGTCATTATCCTTATTAGAAGTAAAATGGGTAGCCCAATCTTTTTCACTCAGGACAGACTAGGTTATAACGGTGAAGTTTTCAAAATTTGGAAATTCCGCAGTATGACCAATTGTATTGATGAAAATGGTAAACTACATCCTGATGAATTTCGCCTCACACGTTTTGGTAAGCTGCTTCGCGACTGGAGCATTGATGAGCTTCCGCAATTATGGAATGTGGTAATCGGCGATATGAGCCTTATTGGTCCACGCCCCTTCATAGCCGAATATGCCTCACGCTACACTGCGGAACAAATGCGCCGCCACGAAGTACGTCCCGGCATTAGCGGATGGGCACAAATCACTGGACGCAATTCCATTAACTGGAACCAGAAATTTATCCTTGATGTGTGGTATGTTGACCACTGCAGCTTGGCGCTTGATGTAAAGATACTCTTTTCTACAATCCCCCTCGTGCTACTCAGAGCAGGTATTACAGCAGAAAATCACGCCACGATGCCCACATGGTCAGGCAACGATGCTGAGGAAAGCAAAGCCCTTTCTGAATAATTTATTCGCTGATATTCTTACCACGCAGTTTTTTCAAATTCCCTTTTCGCTTTTTACCCTCAAGTCTACGTGTTTTTGAGGCAAATGACGGTTTTGTTTTTTTGCGGTTTTTAGGAACAATTGACGCTTTTTTAATAAGCTCGGCCAGTCTCTCTATGGCTTCTTCTTTATTTCTAATTTGAGAGCGGGTAGAGTTTGCCGTAATTATAACGACACCATCTGCGGTCATGCGTTGACCGGATAGCTTTTTAAGCCTGACAAATATTGCTTCATTTATCGTGCCACATTGTTTTGCATCAAAACGAATTTGAACCGCGCTTTCAACTTTATTGACATGCTGCCCTCCCGGGCCTGTTGAGCGGATGAACTTTATCTCAATTTCATCTTCGTCAATGGATATCGTGTCTGATATTTTAATCATTCAATAAGGCCTATCAGGTTTGCAAATTTTTTATTCGTCTAATATGGCGAATATGCTTATGATGCTGCAACATTTATTTATCGGAGCTCATAATGAAATTTAATTTTGCGTCTTTTTTTATAGTTATCATATTTTGGATTTCATCCGCCTCAGCTGATGATACGGTAAAGATTGACTATGAGCAATATACCCTAGGTAACGGTCTTAGAGTAATTGTTCATAATGATCCAACGGCGCCAATTGTTGCCGTTAATGTTTGGTATCATGTGGGATCAAAGGACGAGCCAGCTGGAAAAAGCGGCTTTGCCCATTTATTTGAACATCTCATGTTTAACGGTAGTGAAAATTATGATGATGATTTCTTCAAACCTTTACAGGAAATTGGAGCAAGCCGCATAAACGGTACAACATCAAGGGACAGAACAAATTACTACCAAACCGTTCCTGTTGGCGGACTTGACCGAATCCTCTGGATGGAATCGGACAGAATGGGCCATTTGCTTGGCGCTATCGCCGAGGAAAAACTAACCGAACAGCGCGACGTGGTTAAAAACGAAAAGCGCGAAGGCGAAAACAGACCGGGCGGCGAATTATATTATAAAATATATGAGGGCGTATATCCTTTTGATCATCCATACCACCACTCAACCATCGGATCGATGGATGATCTTGATAATGCATCCATTGATGATGTTAAAGAATGGTTTAGGGAATATTACGGGCCCAATAATGCCGTAATAGTTTTAAGCGGTGATATTGACGTGGAAGCATCAAAATCGTTGATGGAAAAATATTTTGGCGATATCCCGGCTAGTCAACCACTTAGTCAAATGACATCATGGGTGCCTGTTCACGAGACAAACCGCTATGAACTACTTGAAGATCATGTGCCGCAAACCTACCTCACCTGGTCATGGGCCGTGCCGGGGCGCACAACAAAAGAATATGCAGAACTTGAAGTTGCGGCAGATATTTTCGGTGGCGGCAGAAACTCTCGGCTTTATAAAACCCTTGTTCATGAACAAGAACGCATTAATAGCGGTTCTGCCTCTGTGATACCCGGGGAGCTTTCAAGCATATTTATGATTTCAGCTGAACTGAAATACGGCGAAGACCCTGATGAAATGAGCGCTATTATAGAAGAAATGTTTGCCGAATTTCTGGAAAAAGGCCCCACCAGAAAAGAACTAAACCGCGTTAAAACAACTATAGAAAACAGCATGATCCGCGCCATGGAAAGCATTTCCAGTAAAGGCAGCGTTCTTGCTAGCGGCGCTATATATGCAAATGATCCGGGCTTTATTCATAAAAAGCAGGCTTGGCAAAATGCTTCGAGCCTGAATGATATTAAGACCGTTATGAATAAATGGCTTACTAAAGGTTTTTACAAACTCAATCTCGTTCCTTACGGCAGTTACAAAACAGCAGAAACTTCAGCAGACCGAAGTGAAATGCCCGCGCTTACGTCAGAGGCCAAGATTACTTTACCCCCGCTTGAGCATGCGACCCTTGATAACGGCATCGAAGTTACCCTGGCCGAAAGACACAATGTTCCAACGGTCACTTTAGCGATGCGGTTTGATGCGGGGCGCGTTACCGATCATGCCGTAAAAGACGGCACAGCCTCGTTTACATTTGGCAATATGAATGAAGGTACGAAATCTTTGCCATCACTGGAATTTGATGACAAGAAAACCATGCTTGGGGCGCGCATTGGTTTTAGTAATGGCCTCGATAGCTCAAATATCAGCCTCTCGGCCCTTAAAAAGAACTTATCCGACTCCATTGATCTATGGGCTGATGTGGTGCAAAACCCTGCTTTCAAAACTGAGGATATCGAGCGGGACCGGTCCCTCACTCTGGCGTCACTGGAAAATGCCAAAATGAGCCCCAATAGTATTGCCGGCAATCTTCTTTCTACCCTGCTTTACGGTACGGACCATGTTTATAGTGGCAAGACAATTGCCCAAAAAGAAGAAATGATCAAAAATATTTCCCGTCAGGACCTGCTTGATTTTCATGAAATGTGGATCAGGCCGGATAATGCCAAAATCTATGTGGTAGGCGATACAACTATCGATGAAATTACTGCAGAATTAAATAAAGCTTTTGGAAGTTGGGAAGATCCAGAACGGTCAAAAGGAAATAAAAACCTTACCGATGCGAGCTATGCTGATAAAACCCGTATCATCCTTGTTAACCGGCCGCAGTCAGTGCAATCAATAATTATTGCCGCTCACCTTGTGTCATCATCAACGGATGAAAATGCCTTTAATATCAATGCCATGAATAATATTCTTGGTGGTGAATTTACCTCACGTATCAATATGAATTTACGCGAGGATAAAGGCTGGTCATATGGTGCTGGCAGTTCAATTAGCCAGGCCATCAGGCAAAGATCTTTTAGAGTTAGCGCATCAGTTCAAACCGATAAAACCGCCGCTTCAATGCGCGAAATAGTAAACGAAATAAAAGCTTATCAAAATAGTACCCCGCCTAGTGCGGAAGAGCTGGATTTAATGGTTAAGGGCAGAACGCTGCCCCTTCCTGGTCGCTTTGCCACAAACGGCAGCCTGATCAACTATATCATGAGCAATGAACATTATAACCGCCCCTATAATTACGCCGAAACATTAGGCGTTAAATATGCATCCTTAACGCCAGAGCTGTTACAATCAACGGCAAAAGAAACACTCAGGCCCGATGCTATGACATGGGTAATCGTCGGCGATCTTGAAAAAATAGAGCAAAATATTCGCGATCTTAATCTTGGCGATATTGAGGTCTGGGATGCGAACGGAAACAAGGAGAGATAATTTGGGATCTTCAATCACGCCTAAGCTCATATTTACTCTCTGTTGCTTTTTACTAGCCTCAATAGTGCCCGTGTCTGCTCAGGATCAGCTACAAATTGACAGGCAAATGAACGAAGCCCTTGAAAGTATAATCGCAAATCCGCTTCCCGGCATTTCAGTTGCCGTTGCCAACAGAGACGGCCTGGTTTGGTCAGGTTCTGCCGGATTTTCCAATTTAGAAGACCGTCAGGCTATTTCACAAAACCATCTTTTTGGTATTGGCGATCTAAGCAATCAATTTGTTGGCGTGGTAATCCTGCAGCTAGCCGCGGAAGGCTTCGTTGATTTAAATGATACTCCTTTATCAATTCTTGGTGATCCTGTCGCCAATATTGAAAATGCTGATAAGGCGACCCTTTACCAACTTCTTAATCACACCAGCGGAATATTTTCATGGGACAAAGATGACATCTGGGCAAGGCATGGTCGCGGCGTACAAATGAACCCTAAATATCACTGGGCAAAAGATGAAGTGTTAAAATATATAACCCGTGATAGTCATGCCGCCACAGGAATAGCGGGAGAGGGCTATGCCTATTCAAAAAGCAATTATACTATTTTAGGCTTGATCGTCGAAAAATTAACCGGGGGATTACTAGAAGACGAAGTCAGAGAACGAATTTTAGTACCGTTAAATTTAACCAACACCCACTATGATAGTTATGAAGTGCCTCCGTACAATAATCTGGTCGGCAGCTATCACCTTGCCACTGACCAGTTTATTTCAAAAGTAGGCATTAATGCAAAGTTTGAATTTGGCGAAGACCGTCTTATTAATACTTCCGGGGCAAGTCTATCCAGTGAAGGATTAGCGGGCGCTATAATTTCAACACCGCGTGATCTGGCCCTTTTTGCAATAGCTCTTAAAAGCGGCAAGTTGGTTGATATAAATTCATTAAAAGCCATAGAGCAAAATGCCGCGCATAGTGAAATTTTAGGCTTCACATCCGACATTCAGTGGCTTGAAGAAGAAGGCCTGGTCATTACCTCTTTCGTTAATATGGGAACCGTTAATAGTGGTGAAAATGAAATAAATGATTATTTAAATTCATATTTTGAAAAGATACTTATACCCATAGCAAAAAAATATGCTAAATAAGCCCTCGATTAAGTTCTTTTCAGGATCAAAAGCATGACCGCAAGCAATAAAATTACCATAAGCAGACCGGATGATTGGCACCTTCATGTGCGCGACAATAACTTTCTTGCCTCCGGGCTTGGTGATACGGCAAAGCGGTTTAACCGGGCGATCATGATGCCTAATCTGGTTGAGCCTGTAACAAATACCGCTCTGGCCGGTGAATATCGCGACCGAATTATTAATGCGCTTCCCAATGAATATAAGCTCACTTTTGATCCGTTGATGACGCTTTACCTGACCAACAGAACAAATGCTTCAGAAATAAAAAAAGCCATGGCAAGCGGTTTTGTCCATGCCGTTAAATGGTACCCGGCTGGGGCCACAACAAATTCAGAGAGAGGCGTTAGCGATATTGTTGCCTGTTATGATGTGCTTGAAGCAATGGCCGAAGAAGGTATGCCGCTCCTCGTTCATGGTGAGGTGACGGACCCAACGGTAGACGTATTTGACCGTGAAAAGGTTTTTATTGATCAGTTTCTAGAAAACATCATTAAAAATTTCCCGACGTTAAAAGTGGTTTTTGAACATATCACCACCGAACATGCCGTTAATTTGGTTGAAAGTGCCTCATCAAATGTCGCCGCGACCATCACCGCCCATCATATGCTGCTTAATAGAAATGCGCTTTTTAAGGGCGGCATTCGCCCACATCATTATTGTCTTCCGGTACTAAAACGCGAGACACACAGAAAAGCACTGATCAAGGCGGCAACAAGTGGCAGTAAAAAGTTTTTCCTTGGCACCGATAGTGCACCGCATACGAGGAATGCAAAAGAAAATGCTTGCGGATGCGCTGGAATATATACCTCCCACGGTGGGATAGAGTTTTACGCAGAAATTTTCGATAAGGCGGGCGCGCTTGATAAACTTGAAGCCTTTGCCTGCTTTAATGGCCCGGATTTTTATGGCCTGGCGCGCAATAAAGATAAAATGGTCTTAAGCCGCAAGAAAACAAAAATTGCCGACAGTTTTAAATTCGGTGATGATGAATGCGTA
>JABJKT010000150.1 GCA_018660225.1 Kordiimonadaceae bacterium | reverse complement strand
CATGAGAGGTGTTTTTGTCCACCAATTGATTAAAACCACAGAAAAACATCTACCATCAGTGACCGCAAAAGAGCCAATACCCGGGAAATAGAACAAGTTTTAAGAAGCGGAAAACAATAATCGATTTTTCACACGGTCTGGACCCAAAGCAGACATTCAGATATATGTGATTTAACTGTTTAATATTTCTTTATTTCCACCTTTCCAATATGAATGGTAGTTAAAATTAAATGACTTTTTGCAACCTTTACTTAATCTTATGTTAACCTTATTTTATTACATTAAGAAAAAATTAACTCTTCTGCATATTGAGTACTATGTGGGTGGTAATAGGATTTCAGGGATCCCATAAAGATGACTATAAATGTATCGCGTCAAATATTCACCTTGGCCGCACTGACTGCCATTCTTACATTCATCTTGGATTTATCACTCCCGCTCGGCGTAGCGGGCGGCATTCCCTACGTCGCAATGGTCCTACTTGGTATCTGGTTTCCGACAAAACGCCACGTCATTGTACTAGCCATTATTGGTTCATTATTAACCATCACGGGCTATTTTTTATCTTCCGCTGCTAGCGACATATGGATTGTGTTCACTAATCGTTTTCTTAGCATTTTAATGATATGGATCACAGCAATCATTGTCAGTTTAAGCAAGGAGACAGAGAACAAACTGATCTTAGCTAGAAAAGAAGCTGTCGATGCCTTAGAAGTAGCAAAAAGAGCTAATTCAGCCAGTCAAGCAAAATCCGATTTTTTAGCTACGATGAGCCATGAAATACGCACGCCTTTAAATGCTATTATCGGTTTTGCGGAAGCTCTCGAGATGGGTATTGGTGCCGATAATAAGGATGATAGAAATGAACGGCTTAACATTATTGCAAGTTCTGGCAGACAATTAAATAACCTCATCTCAGATATTTTGGATTTTTCTAAAGTTGAAGCAGGGAAATTAGATTTAAATATTCAACCCGTCTTACCAAGTAATGTTTTTGAACATTGCCTCCCTACTATTCAACAGCTTACTGAAAGTAATAATATTTCCTTTCAGGGCATTAAGAAAAGCAACACTCAAATTTTTGCTGATCCAGTTAGGTTGGAGCAAATAATTATCAATTTTATTTCTAACTCAGTTAAATACAATAAGCCAGATGGATCGATAGAATTTGGCTGTTACTTAGTACCCAACAATCATCTTAGAATATATGTTAAGGATGCTGGGATTGGTATTCCTAAGGAGAAAGAAGAGCTTATCTTTTCACCCTTTGACAGAATTAATCATATCGGTAGTGGTGTTGGGGGAATTGGACTTGGTTTGGCAATATGCAAAAAGTTAACTGAAGCAATGAATGGTACAATTGGATATGAGACGACTTTAGGTAAAGGCTCAACATTTTGGATTGAGTTTCCTACATATAGCAGCTGAAACGCTTAGTAGTCAAAATGGACGATCTCTCCTCTTAATATACAACACGTCCAAGTAAGTTTTCCCTTCACTACTGACTTAAAACATTCGAAACTCATGAAATATTTCGGCGTCACTGAGTGTCTGCTTATGGCCGAAAGCAGACATTAGAAATCGATCTTCTTATCCAAACTCATTCCACTTTCCCCGGTGAAAGTCTCTATCGTAATTTGTCACGTTATATTTTTCGAGTATCACTTTCACTTTTCAACGTAGATAGATCAATAGGGTCAGAATAGTTATTGTTTAAGAAAATTTTCCATCACTTTATGAAGTAAGTCTGGTTTTTCGCGGTGAATGTAATGGGTGGCGCCAGGGGCTATGAAAAGTTCGCTATTAGCCAGCGCTTCATGCATCTCGACCGTATGGCTGATTGAAATATCATAGTGATCACCGACAATTACTAAAGTTGGCACTTCAATTTTAGCCAGATCTTCTGCTGTCAGATTGGGAGACGTTGCCCACATCATGGCCATTTCTTGTAAATGACTTTCAAAATTTGAAAGATCACTACGGCCGAGCAAATAACTTGAAATTGACATGCCGGGAAAACCGTCTGGGTCAACATCCTCAGGCTTATTCTGGTCCCATGTATAATTCTTCCACATTTCCCTTTGTTCTTCCGGATAGGCTTTATAATTATATACCGCCCCATGGATGATCAGTTTTTCAACGCGGTTTGGATGATTATGCGCCGTAAGAAGCGCCGTAACGCCCCCATCACTTTGACCAAAAATGCTGGCTTTTTTAATATTCAACTGATCAAGCACCCCGATCACATCACCAGACATCAGGCTATAGGAAATATTCAAAGCCGATGATGAACTACGCCCCTGTTCACGGGCATCAATTGCAATCACCTGATGATTTTTTGAAAAATAATCAATCTGAATACGCATATCATCACGCGACATCATACCGCTATGCAGCATAACCAGCGGTGCTCCCTCACCCTTAACTTCATAATCAATACTCACGCCATCGGCTGTTATAAATGTATCGGCCAATGCAGGATAAACTCCTAAAATGATTATTATTAGACAATATTTAATCATGGATATTATTCCACAAACCCCGGAGAGATATTTTTATCGTAATTGGTCACATGATATTTTTCGATTATTTCTTTGACCTTCTCAACATCAATCGCTTCCAAAGTTCCGCGGCTGCTTGTGACCGTCTCGGCCTTCAGCATGGCGTTATAGACACTTTCCTGTATGGCTTCGACCACGGCATTAAAAAGCGGTGACATGGAGGCGTTATTTAAGGTTTTCGATGGAACTGGTGCGCTCGCGCCGCGATCACGGCGCACGTCTTCATTTGTTGAAAAGGCGATCACATAATCACCGGAACTGTTATGGGCTACTGATCCGGCGCGGGCAATACCCATCATGGCGCGTTTTGAAAGTCGGTCGAGGTTACGGGATAATATCGGCGCGTCCGTTGCCACCACCATCATCATTGAGCCACCGTCCATAGGAACAACGCCTCTCGCCGCTTCTTCAAGCTGGGTTTTATAGGAATATTGGCCAAGTTCGCGGCCAACCGGCGCACCGTTCATAATAAGATCACCGCCAAAATTGGTTTGCACCAGCACGCCGACCGTATATCCACCGAGGCTCATCGGGAGTACTCGTGAACTAGTACCGATGCCGCCTTTCCAACCGAAAGCCTGAGTGCCGCGCCCTGCGCCAACACTGCCTTCTTCGACCGGGCCGGATTTTGCATTTTCTAACGCCGCAACCACATATTCCGCCTTCGCACTATCAGGCGACCACATATTATTAACCCGGCTATCGTTGGTTTCACCTATAATAGGATTGAGCGTATGCTGCCCTTCGCCGGGTTTTGCGAGCATATAATCCTTTAGTGCTTCAGCCGCCGTCCAGACGCAGAGCGTGCAGCCTAAGATAATCGGCGTTTCAATTTCACCAAATTCGCGGACCTGGGTTTCACCAATAAGTTTACCGTAGCCATTACCTGAATGAATCCATGCCGGAACCGGGTGGGTGTACATATTATGGCTGGACGGAATAATCGCCGTGATGCCTGTCCTGACATCCTCACCAATATTAACCGTATGATGACCAACCGTTACCCCCGCCACGTCGGTAATAGCGTTATATTTACCGGTTTGCATAGTCCCGACAACCAGGCCAATATCACGTGCTCGCGGTTTGTCATTCTCGGCATTAGCCGCCACACTGCTTAGTAAAATACTTAAAACTGCTATTGATTTTATCTTCATGGTCCGCCCTTTATATATATTTTCAATAAAGCTCGCATGGATATGGCGGAAAATCAAGGTGATATAATATAATCATTGCTTATTTTTGCCGCAAAGGGTTACTATATAACTGTATAGAAATCATCAATATTTCGGGAGAGTGAAATGAGCAATACAAGACGTAATTTTCTAAAGCAAATAGGAGCAAGCGCAGGGATGAGCGCGCTCTATATGTCAGGCACAAGCACAGCAGGCCTTGCGGCGCAGGATGTGCGTGCAATGGCGGCCGGCGCACAAGGTTCCATGCACGATAATGAAGCTTTCTGGGACCGAATTCGCAATGAATTTATCATCGAAGATAAGCTTATTATGATGAATGCTGCAAACATGACCCCTTCGCCAAAAGTGGTTCATGAAACGGTGATAGACCATACCCGGGATATGGATATGAATTGCTCGTTTCAAAATCGCGGCAAGTACGGCGACCTAACCACTAAAGCGCGCGAATTTATCGCTGGTTTCCTCGGCGCTGATACCGATGAGATCGGTTTTGTGCGAAATACATCAGAAGCAAATAACACCGTGATTAACGGCCTTGACCTCGGCGCTGGTGACGAAGTGCTGATCTGGGATCAAAACCATCCTTGTAATAATATCGCCTGGCATCAGCGCGCTGAACGGCTCGGCTTTACGGTGGTAACTGTTTCTACCGACGAAACATTAAATACAATTGATGATCTGCTTCGTCCCTTTAAAGAAGCGATTAATTCAAACACAAAAATTCTTGCTTTTAGTCATGTTTCGAACGTGACAGGCACAGCACTTCCGGGCAAAGAAATGACCCAACTTGCCCATGCAAACGGTGCAAAATGCCTTGTGGACGGTGCACAGACTTTTGGTTATATGGATATTGATCTGCATGATATGGGCTGTGATTTTTATACCTCAAGCGGTCAAAAATGGATCCTTGGCCCGCGCGAAGCCAGCTTCGTTTATGTAAAACGTGAAGCCCAAGCCGAACTATGGCCAAATATCGTAACCGTTGGTTGGGCGCGCAATAAAGCAAATGGCGCACAAAAATATGAAAGCCTCGGTCAGCGTGATGACGGGCGTCTTTGGGCGCTTGGCCGCGCGGTAGAATTTCACCAAATGATCGGCCAAGACCGCATTGAAGCGCGGATTAATTATCTGGCTTCGGTACTTAGGGCTAATATGGTAACCAATATACCCAATATTAAAGTCCTTACCGAACAGGCCGAAGGATTTAACAGTGGTATATTTGTGGGCTTAATCCCGAATACGGATGCGCCGCGCGCCGCAAGAACGATTTATGATCAGCACCGTATTTCTGGTGCCATTGGCGGCCGTGAAGATGTACTTCGGGTTCGACTTTGCCCACATATTTATAATAGTGTTGAGCAGATGGGTCAGATTGCTGACTATATCAAGGCCTCAATTTAAAAGGAAAAATAATGAAGTTATTTATAAGTCTGCTGTTTGCGTTGACATTCACCTTAAGCGCAAACGCAGCAGATAACATGCTTTCTGCCGCAGAAAAAGCGGACGGTTGGGAGCTTTTGTTTGACGGAAAAGACATAAGCAAAAACTGGCGCGGTTTTAAAATGGAAACGGTCCCGACAAATTGGCTGATCGAAGACGGCGCCATTTTCCTTAATCCCAACGCATACGGTACCAATGGTGATATCATCAGCCGTGAGCAATATAGTGAATTTGAATTTGCTATCGATTGGAAAGTTGCCCCTGCTTCAAACAGCGGCATATTCTATCACGCCGTGGAATCAGATCAGTATAAATTTCCTTATGAAACAGCACCGGAAATGCAGGTGCTTGATAATGATCGCCACGGCGACGGTAAAATAGTTGAACACCGCGCAGGTGATCTTTATGACCTTATGAAAAGCCGTGTTGAAAACGCAAAACCGGTCGGTGAGTGGAATACAGTTCGCATCGTTGTTAAGGGAAACACATTGCAGCATTTCCAAAATGGTGACCTGATTATCGAAACAACAATGTGGAATGATAACTGGAAAGCGCTTATTGCTGACAGTAAATTCGCCACCTGGCCGGGTTTTGGCAAAAGCAACATAGGCCATTTCGCCCTTCAGGACCACGGTGACCCGGTGTGGTTTAAAAACCTGAAAGTTAAAAAACTGAACTAAGGAACATAACTTTTTAGTATTTCAGCAATTTCTTTCATGACCGCCGCCCAGTCGCCGCGCTCTTTTTGAATGATCGGTTTCATTGATGGAACCATTGCCATTTTATCAGTGCCTAACATATCCCAGCTTATATTAGTGCTTGGCACAAAGGTGGCAATGCCTAGCACGCTGGCAAATGAGGCCGGCGCACTATTGACCGATATAACCAAATCCATTTGCTTGGTAAGCGAGAAGACATTTTCAAGATCATTTTTATAATCAAGATCTTCATATGTGATAATTTTGGCGCCAAACTTTTCTTTTACCGCAGCAAGCTCATCAGTACAGTCCACATACATCAGGTTAAAGAAAGTAACGCCCGCTTGACTTAAAACTGGCCCCCAATCATTGAGCAGGTCTGTATAAAGCTGACTTCTGGCTAATGATTTCTTTCCGCTGCGCCAACAGATGCCGACTTTAAGGCCATCTGAAACATCACCCGTTTTTTTCTTCCATTTCGCATCAAGTTCATTATCAGTGACAAGGGTTGGGGACTTTTGATCAAAGCTTTCAATATCCGGTTTTAAAAACCGGTAAAGATTTAACATGGGACTAGCAAAATCCAGCTCATCAACTGGCCAGTCATAATGAACATGATTTATGGCGGTTATTTTTTTATTATCGTAAGTCCTCACGGTCGCCTTCGGGTAAGTTCGCGCCAATATTTCAACCAGCCTTGGCTCCACTTCAATCACAACATCGTCCGCCATTTCAATGACATCGCTGACGCAGCTTAAGTAACGGACCTGATCAGCAATGCCCTGTTCACAGGAAAGGAGAATTTTCTTGCCCGCAAGATCTTCACCATTCCAGCGCTTCAATTTATGATGATAAATAGTTTGTCTATCTTTACGGTTCTGTGCGCCGAAATCAAGCTCATCCCAACCTTCTTTAAGCTTGCCGAGTGCCAGTAAAAGCTCGCCGCGGTTATATCTTATAACTGCATTTCTTTTATCCCGCTTAAGGGCTTTTTCATTAAGCTTCAAGGCTTCAACAAAATCACCTTTTTGTGCCAACAGCTCCGAATAGTTGGTCAGTGCCGTCATTGAATTTGGCCTTAACCTTAAAGCTTCCTGATAAAACACTTCAGCGTTATCCAAATCGCCGGTAGTGGCGACGGCAAGGCCTATATTAACCCATGTCCCTACGTGTTCCGGGTTTGTTATCAGGATCGCCTGATAGAGCTCTATCGCTTCATCATTGCGGCCCTGAGCAGCAATTACCAGAGCAAGATTTGTCGCCGCCTCAATGGAATCCGGTACCAAACCATAGGCGGCGCGGAACATTTTTTCAGCAATAGGCAGAGCATCCATTTTTTTAGCGACATTACCAAGCGCAAATAATATATCCGGATTTTGCGGGCTTTGCTTCAGAGCGGCTTCATAGGCGGTAATAGCATCACCCAGATTACCTTTAGCTTCAAATTTACGGCCCTTTTTAAAAAGTATTCGCGCCGCCTTATTCATTTTAAGAAGCATCCTTGGGCGAAATTAAATGAGACTTCATAAGGGCAAGGAATAAACCTGCCGATAGGCCAGAAGCAGAAAATAACATACACATAACCATGATTTGATAACGAACCGCGATAAGCGGCGAAACACCAGATAATATCTGCCCTGTCATCATTCCGGGAAGTGATACCAGCCCAACGCCGAAGAGCGCGTTTACAATTGGGATAAGCGCAGCCCTTAAGGCTATACTGCGAGCCTTATTATAGGTTACGCCCCGGTCCATTTCGGCTTCAATGCGTTCAGCGGCCAGACTGATACTATTCATGGAGCTTGAAAAAATCATTCCAGCCAGTGGGATCAAATAACGCGGTTCGTACCATGGCTCAAGGCCAAGAACACCTTGGGTAATAAATATCAGAACCAGACCGCCGCCGATTGATATGGAAAAAAGTGATAATGGATATAACGTCTTACGGTGAACCTTTACCGTCCTTAGCGAAATCCAACTTGATACAAACAGCATCACACCCAGTACAGCAATAACAATCCAGGCATTTTCAGCTTCAAATAAATAAGTCAGAAAATAGCCAACGATAAGTAGCTGAACCAGCATCCGCGATATTCCGAGAAGCGATTCCCTGCCATCACTGCTCCACTTATAAAGAAGGGTCACAACCACCGCCACCGGGATAAAAGCAAGCGCAAGATTTTCAAGCGGAATTGTTTGAATGCTGTCCATATTAGTCCTTGATATTATTATTGAACTAACTTTATATCAGCATAATTTGAAAAGCATCTTTTAATTGGGGTGGGGTAGAAAAAATGTTGATGCTTGTGAGATCGGAATGGATTACAACTGCGCTTCACCGAACCAAGAGTCCGTTCACCAATTTCACTTCCCCATTAACAAAAAAAGGCCCCGAAAGGGACCTGTTTTGTTAATGGCGGAGAGGAAGGGATTCGAACCCTCGGTACCCGTGAAGGCACACTCCCTTAGCAGGGGAGCGCTTTCGACCACTCAGCCACCTCTCCGCCGCCGTTTTTAGTGGTGTTGGGGTCGCTTGTCAAAACATTTCTATTCTATTTTAGATTTAAGCAAAAAAAGAAGGCACGGAAATAAATTCCATGCCTTTTTCAAGTTAATAAATACTCTCGCTACGGGAATAGCTGTGCCGGGAAAACCGGCCGTCTTAACCGCAAATTATGGGTTTTAGTGAGTAACCATCCACTCACGTGCTTTACGCTGTGCTTCTGATATCTCAACATGTGACATTCCGTCTGCCACTTCAGCACGGTCAATTTGTGCGCTGATCATGCCGCGCATTGCAGCAAGATTAAACCATTTATGTGCTTCGATGTTGTCTTGATCTACACCGTGGCCTATTGAATAAAGTAAACCTAAGTCATAAAAAGCTTCCGCTTTTCCTGTCTCGGCTGCTTGAATTCTATTCCTTAAATAATCTTTATCTATCATTCCCATAACATTTGCTCCTAAATAAACTGTTTTCAACTTTTAAAATTTCTTGTTCTTATGATTAATATTGTTGAATTATAACCTTAAATATTTAGTTAACGATAATTTTTAATTGATAATGTATTGTTTTTAAAAGATAAATATAGTTAACTTTTAAAGGTTAATAAATGCGACAAAGGTTAATTTATGCGATTTTAGGGCTATTTTTGATAGAATCCGGTTAATGAATAGAATCACTTACCCCCTATAATTAACCAGTGATAAACCATATTCGTTAGCCATAAGGAATTATCACAAAAAAAAGCCGGAGCATTTTACTCCGGCTTTTCTGTTAAATATTATTGAATAAATTATCCGTCAAGCTTCGGACGCAGCAACTGGTTAACCACCTGCGGGTTTGCTTTACCGCCTGTGTTCTTCATCACCTGCCCGACAAAGAAACCGTAAAGCTTATCTTTACCGCCGCGATATTCTTCTACTTTATCAGCGTTAGCCGCAAGTATCTCATCGATCATCGCTTCAATCTCGCCGGTGTCGGAAACCTGGCGAAGGCCTTTTTCCTCAACGATTGCTTCCGGTGACTTTCCACTTTCAAGCATATTTTCAAAAACTTCCTTGGCAATACGCCCTGAAATAGTTCCATCAATCTGTAAGCTCAGTAGTTCAGCCGCATGAGCGATTGATACAGGGCTTTCTGAAATACCAAGGCCGAGCTTCTTAAGTGCGCCAAACAGATCACCAGATACCCAGTTTGAAACAAGCGTTCCAAGCTCTGATACTGGTTTGCCGCTTTTATCAACGGTCGCCGCAAGCAGTTCTTCAAAATAATCAGCGCTTTCTTTTTCCGCGACCAGCACTCCGGCATTATAAGCATTAATATGTAAGTCTTTTATAAAGCGTGCTTTCTTGGCATCGGCAAGTTCCGGCATGTCTTTAGCCAGCTCATCAACGAATTCTTGTGAAAATTCAAGTGGCAGCAAATCAGGGTCCGGGAAATAACGGTAATCATGGGCTTCTTCTTTAGAGCGCATGGTCCGTGTTGTTCCGGTTGCCACTTCAAATAGGCGGGTTTCCTGATTAATGGTGCCGCCATCTTCAAGTACATCTACCTG
>JABJKT010000149.1 GCA_018660225.1 Kordiimonadaceae bacterium | reverse complement strand
TAGGATAAAAAACAGGCCGGGTAATGATTTTTTATTCATTGACCGGCCTGCTGTTAAAATTAGATTTTCTTATTTGGTGGGTGGTTTTTCTTTTATTTTGGCTTTTTCGGCTTTGGCTTGGCCTTCCATTTTTTTCTCTGCGCCGTCCATTTTAGCTTGCATGGCTTTGGCTTCGCCTTCCATTTTATGCTCTTCGCCGTCCATCTTTGCTTCCATGGCTTTGGCTTCGCCTGCCATTTTAGGCTCTTTAGCTTCCATCATTTCCTTGGCTTTTTCCGCTGAGGGTGGTGCTGCCTGAAACGCAGACGCGCTACTGAGCATTAATCCTGCCATAAAAGCAGAAGTCGTAATGAGAGTAATAATTTTGTTCATCGTCAATATCCTTTTTGTTAAGCGAGGAGATTGTGCGGGAATTAAGGCCTTTTAAAGGCAAAAACATAATATAAAATAATAACTTAGATCGATAAAATTTTAGCTTTTTTTTAATGATTGAAGGGGGTTAGGGGGAAATGGGGTTGGAGAACTTAGGTTATATTGTTGATGGGGGGCTCGCCCCCCGGCCTCGCGGCCTTCCCCCCACCTCGCATAAGCTCGGGCGGCCACTTGGCCTTGCCTTCGCCCAATAAGGGCTCCGGATTGGATCATAATTGGGTAGACTTTAATTAAGGTGTGCGGTTTTCTACTTCAGCTCCACGGTCATTGGGTCATAGCTGTAGAGCCATTCGCCGCGTTCTTTGGCTATGTTTTTCTTGCCGAAGCCGGCTTCGAATTCTTCTCGGGTGGATAGGTGGTATAAATCACCGTGTTCGGTGCTCTCAAGTACAATTCTTGCTGTGCGGTCTACGCGGTTTCGTGTGTACATGTCTAGGGCCTGCGCTATGTCTTCGTTGGCGTTTAGGGAGCGCATTAGCACTGCTGCGTCTTCTATCGCCATTACGGCGCCGGAGGCCATGTAGGGGAGTGTTGGGTGGGCGGCGTCGCCTAGGATTGTGGCGCGCTTTGTCGACCAGTTATAGACCGGTTTTCTGTTGTTTAGGGCCCAGCGGTAGCATTGGTCTTTATCGATCGCGTCTATTATCGTTTGGATTTCTTCGTTCCAGCCGGCAAAATCGGCTTTTAGTTCGTCCCATGAGGCTTTTACGGTCCAGCTTTCTTGCGTCCAAGTATCATTTTCAACGCAGCCGACGAAATTAAGAATGTTACCGCTGCGCAGATAATAAACCACGGCGTGTTTTTTGGGGCCGCACCAGATGGCGACGATTTTATCCATAAATTTTTCAGGTAGTTTTTTAACATCAACCGTGGCGCGCCAAGCGACTTGGCCGGTAAAATCCGGCGCGGTTACGCCGACGATCTGATCACGGATCGGCGATTTGATGCCGTCTGCGCCGATCAGGATATCGCCTTTTATTTTACGGCCATCGCTTAAATTAAGAGTGACGCCGTCTGCGTCTTCTGAAAAGCCGGTGGCGGTTGAATTTAAAATTACCGCATCTGGGTCAAGCTCAAGCACTCTATCGGCGAGGATTTTATGAATATCGCTGCGGTGGATATGATAGTAAGGCGCGCCGTGGGCTTTTTCATGCTCGGCGGCGAGCGGGACTTTATGAAGCACTTCGCCGGTGTTAAAAAGGCGAAATTCGAATGATTTTGGCCTGACGGCGACTTCTTCCAAGCGGTCAGCAAGGCCGATATGGTGGAGCACTTTAACGGCGTTGGCGCTGGTTTGGATGCCGGCGCCGATTTCGCCGAGTTCGGGGGCTTGTTCATATACGCGGACATTATAGCCTTCTTGAAGTAAGCATGCTGCGGCCGTAAGCCCGCCAATGCCAGCGCCCGAAATGATGATTTTTTTTGATTTATCCATGGCTCGTCTTTTCCTTAATCATTCATTTCATCAAGCATGTTTTCATAATTTGACCCCATTACGGTGCCAACGGGGGTGCCGCTTCGCACGGCCTTGGTCATTAGTATTTCTTTCTGTACGATACGCTCGGCGATTTTTATTACTTGTTCTGCGCGGGCTGCGGGGATAAAGACCACGGCGCTGCCGTCAGCGATGACGATGTCGTCTTTACTCACCAACACATCACCTACGGTAATTTCTTCGTTAAAGCTTTGCTCGTAGACGCGGCCTCTTGCTGTTCTTGCGGTGGCGCCTCTTGCGTAAACGGTGAAGCCTAGCCCTGCGGCTTCGTCGATATCGCGCGACGGGCCTTCGACGATTACGCCCTCAATACCGTTATGCTGCGCGGCGTTTGAAAGCACCCCGCCCCAGCCACCGGCATCAAGGCCTGTGCTTTGCTCAACGACGATTACACTCCCGGCACTACCCATTTCGATCGCGCCTGAACAGAGATGCTTTACGCTGCCGCCTGCTGGCTTTTCTGTGCCGAGTTTAACCGTTAGCACGCGGCCGACGATTTTATCGCGTGTGGTCTGATTTTTAAGGCCGGTTACCTCCCCCGGAAGGCTAAGGCTATCCATTGCGTCCGATACGGCGCAGCTATCAATTACGCTAAGGCGGGAGAGAAGATCATTGCTCATAAGTTAAATCCATGTTGATTTTTAGATGTTATTATAATAATACTAACCTAAGGTCAACTGTCAAGCGCGGGAGCAAATAAATGCAGTTCAATTATAGCCCGGTTCCAAGCAAAGTGGTGTTTGGTGAAAATGCTGCGCTTAGTCTTAAAGACGAGGCCCTGGCGCTTGGTGCTGAGCGGGTGCTGATCGCCTGCACGCAAGGAATGCGCGCACGGATTTCCCATGTTATTGATGCTTTGGGTGATATGTGTGTGGCGGTTTACGCGGGGGCTGAGCCGCACTGCCCGCAAGCGGTTGCCATGGCGGCGCTTGATCTCTTTAAAGAAAAAAATTGCGATATTGTCGTGGCGATTGGTGGCGGTTCGACCATTGGTATTGGTAAAGCGATCACGCTTCGCACGGACGCGCCGCTGATTGTGGTGGCGACGACGCCGTGCGGGTCGGAAAGCACGCCTATTTACGGTATGCTGATCGGTAATCATAAAAAAACCGGTAGGGACGCCAAAGTTATTGCGCGCACTTCTATTTATGATCCGGTGCTTAGCACATCGATGAGCGCGCATCATACGGCAACTATTGGAATGAATAGCCTCGCGCACTGTGTTGAAGCGCTTTATGCGCAAGTCACAAGCCCAATTTCTGATCTTTATGCAGTGACGGGGATTAAGGCGCTTGTGAGCGGGCTTAAGGGCAGTATTGCTGATGGGGATGATCTCGCGGCGCGCGCGCAAGTTCTTTACGGCGGGATGCTGAGCGGTTATTGCGTCACGCTGGCGGGCATTGCTATTCATCATAAGCTTTGTCATGTGCTCGGCGGCCATCACGGCATACCGCACGGTGAAAGCAACAGCGTGGTGCTGCCTTATGCGGTGGCTTATAATGAAACGGCGGCGCCAGAGGCGATGGAAAAAATTATGGCGGCGATGGGAACAACAAGCGCGTCCGGCGGCATATTTGATTTCGCCACCGAAATAAACGTTCCAAAAAGCCTGAAAGAGCTTGGCATGCGTGAAGCTGATCTTGATATTGCAGCCGAAGAAACGGTCAAAACTACGCCTTATAACCCAAAGCCGGTAGATGTTAAATCAGTCCGTGAAATGCTGCAGCAGGCTTATGAAGGTATGAGGCCTCACCCTTTTTAAGGGGGCAGTTCTAGGTGAGCTTAAGCAGAAGTTCGAGGAATTTGCTTTTTTCTTTGGCGCTTAGCGGCCCAAGCAGATCTTCACTGGCCATAAACCTTAACGGAATGGCCTCTGCGGCGATTTTTTTACCGAGATTCGTTAATTCAAGCACATAATGTCTCGCGTCCGTCTCATCGCGTCTGCTGGTGATGAGTTTTTTGGCGACCAGTCGTTCCACAAGGCCATGGACATTGCCCGGCTCCATACCAATATAACGGCCGAGTTTATTTTGCGATGTTGAACCATTTTCCACCAGCGCATGCATTGCTGCCGTCTGAACCGGCGTTAGTTTAAGGTCTGATAGTCGCTCTAACATGTGTTTTCGGGCATTTTTATAGGCACGCCGCAGTAAATGGGCCGCGTTATATTCCAGTTTATCTTTGTCAGAAAATTCAATATCGTCATTTAGCGGTGGATTATTTCCCATATTTGCACTGTCCGATTATGTTTTACTTGTTTTTTCCTTAATAATAATGAAAATATCAAGATAAGCAAATAATAGTCATTTGATAAAATATCAGGCAGGGAGTTGAGACATGGCATATAAACTCGTAGGGAAAAATTTTACCCCACCAGACGTACGGGCGAAAATCACTGGCAAAGCCAAATATGCTGAAGATTTCACCGCTGAAGGTATGGTTTATATTAAAATGCTACTTAGCCCTATGCCCAACGCCAACGTGACCAGCATGGATCCATCCGAAGCACTGGCTATGGACGGTGTCGTGGGAATTCTTACCGCTGATGATTTGCCACCGGTTCCTGCGCCCGGTAATCCTATTCTCACCAACAGTCCAAAATATGTTGGTCAGCCTATTCTTGCCATTGCCGCCGAAACAGAATCAATTGCGGCGCAAGCGCTTGAAAAAATTAAAATCACTTATGAACCGCTGCCCTTTACCCTTGATCCGCTGGTTAGCCTTTATCCCGGCGGGCCGGATGCTTTTGAGGACATGAACGTCGCAACACGCGGTTTTAAAAGCGGAAAAATCAAATGGACGGCGCGCGATTTTGCCGTCGCCGGTGATGACAAACTTCCTATGGGGGAGCCTGCCAAAGAATGGGCTTACGGCGATATCGATGCCGGATTTGAAAAGTCCGCTTATATAATTGATGAAAGTTTTGTTTCCGCCAGTAATAGCCATCACAGCATGGAACCACGCAGCTCGTTTTCTTATTGGGAAAATGGCAAATGTTTCCTTCATGGCTCTTCACAAAGCCAAAGTTTTATGATGCCTGCCCTTTCGCAGATGCTCGGCATTCCGGCCGCTAACATTGTTTATATCGCAGAATTTTGCGGCGGCGGTTTTGGCTCTAAAGGTGGGGCGTATCCACAACTCTCCATCCCGGCTTATATGTCTAAAAAAATTAACCGGCCCGTGATGATGCGAATCAGCCGGGCTGAAGAATATGCTGTTGGATCCGCCCGGCATGGGTTTCAAGGACGTATCAAGATGGGCTTTCAAAGTAACGGACGCGTAACAGCCGCGGATCTCTTTATCGTTCAGGATAACGGTGCCTATAGCGGTGGCGGTGATTATAATGCTGCCAGCGGG
>JABJKT010000148.1 GCA_018660225.1 Kordiimonadaceae bacterium | reverse complement strand
GGTGCGGGTGAAAGGACTTGAACCTTCACTTCTCTCGAAACTAGAACCTAAATCTAGCGCGTCTACCAATTTCGCCACACCCGCTTAATCGCTACCAAAAACATCACAATTGCGTGTTGAGAGGCATTTATAGCTATTTAAAAATAAAACGCCACAGAAAAATTCATATTTTTGTAAAAAAAATTATTATCTTTATTATTTTTTCTTCAGCCTCTTCAACTGTTGAGGAATTAAGTCGGCTAAATCCTCTGAAATCAGCCCTTCGCCAAACTGGTTTGCGCATTCACTGTGGATCCATTGGGCGGCGCAGGCAGCGTTAAAAGCGTCCATATTTTGCGCCATTAATCCTGTCACCAATCCGCCAAGAACATCACCTGAGCCCGCGGTCGCAAGTGTTGGCGGAGCGCTCGTGGATATGAGAGCCTTACCGTCCGGTGCGGCAATAACTGTGTCAGCTCCCTTATATATAATGACTGCGCCGGAAAGTCTGGCAGCCTCACGGGCAGCGGTTAATTTATCATCATCCTTTATATAAGGAAAAAGACGCGAAAACTCGCCAGTATGCGGCGTTAGGACACAGTCGGTATTTTCATTTGACTTTATACCTTCAAATAATTCCATCGGACCTTCTTCAAAAACACTAAGCGCGTCCGCATCAATCACGACTTTCTTACCAGCCCTAATAATATCGATGACATTCTTTCTGGTCTCTCTGGTAATTCCCGCCGCAGGACCAATGCACCAAGCATTTAGTCTTGGGTCTTTTAAATCGCGGATAAGTTCATCACGTCTTCTGATCATCACCGCCGTTAAATGCGCCGCGTGTATACTTAAGGCATCCTCAGGACTACTAACACTGACCAGCCCCGCGCCAATGCGGAGCGCTGCCATCGCCGCGAGCCGACAGGCACCCGTGCTCGTCATATCACCACTGACCACTACCGCATGACCACGGTGATATTTATGTCCGTCTGGCTTTAAACGCGGAAGACTTCCCTGCCATAGCGCAGGATCATTTTCAAATATATCCGGTCCAACCTCTTTTACTGTCCGCGTAGAAATTCCGATATCCGCCACAACAACATCACCCGCATGGGCTTTACCCGGATAAAGAAGATGAGCCGGTTTCTTGCGGCAAAAAGTCACCGTCTTATCCGCCATAAAAGCAACACCGAGTATTTCACCCGTGTCCCCCTTAATACCGCTGGCTATATCCACTGCCACTTTATAATCAGCGCTCCCGTTCGCAGCATTTATTGTATCTTTAACGGTTCCGCTAATGTCCCTCGTGAGCCCAGTGCCGAATATAGCATCTACGATTACATCCTGATCATTTATCAGTTCCGGCCCAATGGCTAAAATTTCGCCGTGCCATTTATCCGCCGTAACCCGGGCATCACCGGATAAGTTTTCTACCTCGCCCAGAAGCGCCAGCTGCACTTGCCAGCCCGCTTCATGTAAATGACGCGCTATAACAAAGCCGTCCCCGCCATTATTACCGGGTCCACATAAAACAACTGCCCGCCGACCATCACTGTGACCGATAATTTCTCTCGCCACCGAAAGTCCCGCGGTTTCCATCAACTGAACGCCGCTTGCGCCATGAAGCAGCAAATCATCAATCGTTATCTGATCGGCACGCGTCATTTGCTCTGTTGTTAAAACACAATATGTAAGTTCACTCGTCACTCATCCAGCCTTTCTTTTTTCTTTTACAATATCCTGTTCCCCCTCCGATGTAAAACCGCATTTATCCGTAAGATATATACAAAATATATTTTCTAGGCAAAAGTTAACGAATTGTTAATAACTCGTATGCAATTAAAAGGCGAAATTGGGAAATAAAGTAAAGAATATTAATAAATTGACGATCAAAAAAACACCACAGGTTATTTTCAAAGATATGGGAAGGGAAATGAATTGTTCATTTTACCCCAAGGGCGAAGCTTTGTCTGAAAAGATCGGTAAGCTTTCCCGCTTTTATGACATCTGGAAGAATAAGTTCAATGATGAGGGTATCCCGGCCTGGAAGGATTTCTCGTTTGAGGATTTCGCTGGTTGGCATTCTAATATGCGGGCTATGGATATTGGCGGCACCATCGAAGATTATAAGAAAAACCTCATCATTGGTGAAGAGTTTGCCAAATATTTCGGCAGAAAAACCTTTCATGAGCTGATAATATCCGGCACACCCATGAAACAAAGTACGAAAGATGAGTATAATAAATATCTCGAATTTATTTGTGACCATCAATACTGCATAACCGTAGGATCTATTCCCGACAAAAGAGGGATCAGCCAGAAATTCACCTGGATCGACCTGCCGCTTTTAGATAATGGTGATACAGTTTCCCACATCATCACTGCCATCGAGTATCATAAATAGCCTATCTCTGTTCCCACGGCGCAGGGTCATTCACCATAATCGTAAACCCGTCAAAGCCATATTCCCTATCCCCGTCTGAAATCCTATAGTCCGCCCCCTGCTTTTGCATAGCAATAAAGGCCCAGTGCATAGCGACAAGATAATCGCTACTGACCCACGGCTCATTATGGGACGGCAGAAGGATATCCACATCGGTCCCTAAGATCGCCATGCGCTCCGCTGATTTCTCATACTGCGCAACGTTTGACCCAACCAGATGCGCATAAAGCGTCGCCGGATAAAAACTATCACCGGTCCACATCAACCGCGCTTCCCGGTCAATCAGCACCACCGCATCCGGCGCATGACCCGGCACATGAAAAACCTTCAGCTCTCTTCCTCCTAAATCAATAATCTCACCATCAGCAATAACATCACTAATCTCAAACGCCCTACTGACGTAATTATCAACCGTCACTCCGTTTGGCATATCCTTCCATACCCAGCCGGACCCGACAAATTCCCGAACCTCGTCGTTAGTGCGCCCTTTGGCGTTGGCGGCCGTATAATCGCTCGCCACCCCGTAAAGACTAGAAAACTGATAATTCCCCCCCACATGATCATAATGAGTATGCGAATTAAGCACAGATACCGGCAGATCGGTTAGCGCCGCAACTAGGCTCTTGCATTGGATCTGATAAAAGAGCAGGCCTTCGAAACCCTGCACCGAGCGGCTTCCGCCGTGATGGCTGTTTCTGGTGTGGCGATCCTGCTGGCGATTGCTGGTCTCTATTCTTTAACGGCTTTTCTATCAGCCTCGCGTCGCCGCGAGATTGGGGTGCGGAAAGTGCTGGGCGCCAGCAGCATACAGATCGTTCACCTCCTGCTGTGGCAGTTCACTCGCCCGGTCGTCCTGTCCTTACTGGTGGGGCTGCCAGTCAGTTGGTATCTGCTGAATACTAAATATCTGGCACTGTTCCCGTCTCGCATTGAAATTGGTGGCGCCCTTTTGGGCATGACTGCGGGCATGACGGTGTTTTTGGTGTCCGCAACAGCTTTCTATCATGTATTAAAGACAGCGCGCACGCACCCGGCTAGCGTCTTACGTAGCGAATAGATATTATCTCCCAATCACATTATGGCCCAAAGTGAACCAGTTCTGTTCTTTCAGATGGTGATAAAACGACGCAAGATCATAATGCCCTCCTCTGAGATGAGCAGAGTTTACATCAGTTAGTTGAAGTGGTTAAAACGACAGAGTACGTATGTCCGCTTATGGCCGAAAGCAGACTCTCGAGGGTTGTGTTTTGACCTGTATATTCATTTAAGGTAAGCTCTCCAAAACTCAGGAGAGAATACATTGAAAAAGCTAACTTTGGGACAATGGACCAGT
>JABJKT010000147.1 GCA_018660225.1 Kordiimonadaceae bacterium | reverse complement strand
TTAGGTCAGTTTTAAAAAACATATAATCAACCGCCAAATTAAAAATCGGGCAATCTTTATCAAAATAATATGAAGTCAGATATAGCGTTGCGGGAAATTTATATTTTTCAAGAATAGGGAGGGACTTACTCACCACACTATAAAAACCATCATCAATAGTAATGACTATGGCATCACTTGGGAATTGCCTTTTTTCTTTTAGTTCATAGGCTTCCTGCAGGGTTATTATATTATAATTTTGTTCGGCCAGATATTGCATGCGGCGGTCAAATAAATGCGGTTTTATAAAAAGACCGGGTACGAATTTTTCTTCGTCCCTTATAGAAAAGCCATGATAACATAATATCCTTAGCTTACTTTTGAAAAGTAATCTTGAAAGCCAAAATAAGCCTAGAATTTTGCTTAGATAAAAAAATGATAACTTCAATTTATAAATTGCTATATGTCCTCAAAAGTATTTTTATATCTCATAAATAACTATTCTAATAGATATATTCGTTAATTATATTTTAAAATTTACGTCTCTGCTACTTGGGAGGTATATGAATAATCGGGAACCGCATATTTATCTCAAAAAAAACTGGTGATCCCGGCAAGATTTGAACTTGCGGCCTCATGATTAGGAATCATGCGCTCTATCCACCTGAGCTACGGGACCACACGATTAGCTCTTTAGCATAGCCGTGTGGTCGCTGCAATAGTTGCTATAGCTCATCATCATATAAAATGCCGACCGTGCCTTCGCGTCTTGGGTCGGCGCCGCCCTCAAGGGTTCCGTCATCAAGTTTCAGCACGGCGCTGAGGCCGGAAATTTCACCCTCAGATTCGAATACGTTATAGCCATAATCCCTTAGTGCCTGGATAATTTCCGGCTTGGCGCGGTGGCGTTCGATGCGCACCTGTTCGGTTCTTGCTACCATATTAGGCAGGTCAATGGCTTCTTGTGGGCTAAGGCCCCAGCTCATGATACCGACCACTGTTTTAGCCACATATGATATGATGTTGCGACCACCGGGTGAGCCAACAGCCATAAGGAAATCATCATTTTCGTCGAGCACGATGGTTGGTGACATGGAGGAACGGGGGCGTTTTCCCGGTGCGACGGCGTTGGCGATCGGGTTGCCGTCTGCGTCTTCATAATCGAAGGAGAAATCGGTCAATTGATTGTTGAGGACCATACCGCCAGCCATGCGAAGTGATCCGAAATATCCTTCGACGGTTGCGGTCATGGATACGGCGTTTCCCTGCGCGTCAACAATAACAAAGTGGGTCGTGCCGTGGGTATCAAGGGTAGCGTCTTTACCGTAGTCAAGGCTGGCTTGCTGGTCTTGGTAAGCCCACGGGTCACCGGAAACAATATTGTTATTGGCGCCGTCACGGGAAATAAGCTTGGCCCGGTCTTTGATATAGGCGTCAGACATAAGTCCTTTTATAGGAACATCAACGAAATCATCATCGGCGATAAACTGGTTATTATCGGCATATGTGATGCGGAGTGCTTCTGCGAGAAGTGTCCAGTTCTGCGGATCATCGGCGCCAGCGTCTGAAAATTGCGGTGCTTCATTTAAAATGCTCATGACCATGGATACTGATACCCATGAGGAAGGCAGTGCGGAACCACAAAGGGTCGTATTGCGGTATGTGCTGCAATAAGCATCGCGTTTTACGGCGTTATAGTTTTCAATGTCAGAAACAGCCAATGTGCCGCCATTTGGCATTTGCTGTGCGCTCGCGGCGATGGATGCTGCTATATCACCGCGGTAAAAATCTGCCGGATTACTCGCAACAATTTTCAGCGTTTCAGCATACTGAGGATTTTTAAGGATATAACCCGCTGGAAGCGGTTTTCCGTCTTCGCTAAATAGATAATGATAGAGGTCAGTTGGACCTTCTTCTGGTGTTTTATAAATATTTTCTTCAGATGAAACGATTGAATTATGCATGCGCGGTGAAATGGAGAAACCTTCGACCGAATGACGCATGGCCGGAGCAAAAAGCTCACTCCATGCTAATCTACCGTGATCCTGATGGGCAAGGTTCAAAACCGCAACGGCCCCCGGCGCTCCAATGGAACGACCACTGTTCTTAGCCATTCTGAAAGAGAGTTTCTCGCCGTTTTCATCAAAGAAAAGCTCTTTGGTCGCGCCCATCGGCGCTTTTTCGCGGCCATTATAGTAATCAACAGTTTTTGTGTCGGCGTCATAATGAACCATAAATCCACCACCACCAAGACCGGAGCTTTGCGGCTCCACCAGGCTTAAGGTTGCTTCAACGGCAACGGCGGCGTCCATGGCTGAACCGCCAGCGCGCAGTATTTCAAGCCCGGCTTCTGTCGCAACCGGATTGGCAGTTACAACCATACCAACGGCTTTTTTAACATCTTCAGTTACTGGTGCCGCAGTTTCCGTTTCCGCGCAGCCGGTGATGATAAAAGTGAGAAGTATAAATATTTTCAGATTAAAGTTCATTTTAGTCTCCCTATTCATTTTTCATATAACGAATTGAGTATCCGGTCAACAATTGTTGCCATGATTATGGCACCGCTGGTGTAAAAACCCGGTCCCCACAGAAACATCGTTGCCATGTGAATGTTTTTTGTACCGTTAATTCGAAAATCTTTCATGTCCACGGCGGCGCCCGGCATAGCGTCGCCGCCGCACTGATAGGGTGAGAGCATACCGTCTGATGACATTTGCCTGATTAGTGCTGGTTGGGCGTCGCTTGTGACATCCCGCTCCACACTGCCGGTGGTATTTAAGAGCACTTTTGTCAGGTCATGGCCAAATTCGTGTTCGATGCGGTAAGCATCATCTTCTTTTGAAAATTCAACCGATTTTACGCCTTTAATAACCTTGAGCCGTCCGGCCTGATGCAGGGCGAGCAGTTTTTCTGCGGTCGAAATGGGGCAGGAAGCTTCAAATGTTAAGGTCGCTGTTTCATATTTTTTGCGGAACCTTTTTTCTTCTGGTGCACTAACTAGCCGGGCAGCAAACATATCCCATATTTCAAGCCCGGCATCACCAAATATATCCACGAGAATATTGCGTTCATCGCTTGAAATTGCCGCGCTTAAATCATTCTTCAGAATTTCGGCAGCCTTCGTATCAACCTCATCCGTGCTGCTGCAAAGTGCGTAGGGATGGGTAATATCGGTCCAGTTTATTTTGCCCTCATTAAGATCACAGTCCTTTTTTATTGCACCAGTTATATCTTCAAGGGTAAGCCCGTCTTTAACGGGCAGAGAAGATAAATGATCAACGGTGAAATGGTCGCGTCTTACGGTTTTTATTTTGTGGCTTTTCATTTTTTTAAGCCGTCCGCTTCTGGAGCACATAATAACCGAACGATCATTGGGGCCGGCACTATATTTTAGCGTTCCGTCCGCGTCTCTTTCAAAGCGGCATCCTGTGGATTTAGAAAAAAGCCTGCCAATAACATCGTAAGCACTTAGAGAAGCACCAAGAATATAAGCGTTTGCGTCCATGGGGATATTATCCAGCGACTTTTCATTAACGTGATTTGGATAATATTGTGCCTTTGATCCTTCCGCGGGACTTTCATAATGATCAATATTAGGACAGTGACCTGTGGTTAGGATCACTTTATCAACATTCGTGCCGCCATCCTGCCAATTAATTGTTACGGAGCCGTTTTCTTCGGTTATTTTTGTGACTTCTGACGTGATCAGGTTGACTTTAATATTTTTCACGGCTGCGCTGATTATGGTGGACTTAAAAACATCTTCCAAAAAATAACCATAAAAAGTCCGCGGCAAATTACCGCGTTCTATGATCTCAGGCATTTCCACACCTTCCGGCAAAGTCGGTGATGAGCGAAGCCAATTTAAAAAGGCCCGCTTATTATCCGGTGTAAGGCATAGCGTATCATTGGTGTTGTTGAGCAGATAATCTTCACACTCGTCGGCGCGGTACGGAAGACCAGGGCCAAATTCACCGCTTTTTTCAAAAATAGTGATCTCATTAACCGGGTATTTATCCACCAGTTGATAAAAGGCGCTGGTGCCGGTAAAACCGCAGCCAATAAGCGCTACATGTTTGGGGGATGTCATTGGGCTTCCTCACTTGTCATAACTTCTATTTACTACCTGCTCGGGGCGAGTGCCGCGCCTAGTAAGGCTGGCATATCTGATGTGATAACATGTACGGGGACTTTTTCAACATATCTGCGCATCGGCCCTTTATCTGTATATCTTTCAAAAAAACTATCCTTATCAATAAGGCTATATATTTTTGGTATGATACCACCGCCAATATAAATGCCGCCCTTTGCCCCTTGCGCTACGGCGATATCGCCTGTGGTACTAGCGAGGATGGCAAGAAATAAATCTACGGCCTTGATACAGCTATCAATATTTCCTTTTTTTGCCGCTGCCGTTATGTCGGATGCTGACATGGTTTTGCTCGGTCCGCCAAATTTATCAAGGATAAAATCATGGATCCTTTTAATACCGTCGCCGGACAGCAACGTTTCGATTGAAACATGATCAACGGTTTTTCTTGTAAAGTTAAGAAGTTCCCCTTCAAGCTCAGACTTGGGAGCAAAGGAAATATGGCCAATTTCGGTGGGCACCACTTTTAAGCCGGATTTTGAAGGAATGCCGATGGAGCCACCAAGACCGGAGCCAACACCAAAAACGGTAAAGGGTGCATTATGAATCCCTTTTTCTTTTTTGGTAATGCTTTTTAAGTCATTTTCTGAAAAATACGGCACAGCCTGCACCAGCGCTTCATAGTCATTGAGTAAAGTGACACGGGTGAAGTTAAATTCTTGTTCAAGTTCGGCGGCTGATATATCCCAATTATAATGCCAGAGATTTCCATATTCTGGTGTCATCTCGCCAGCAACGGCAAAATGCGCCGTTTTAGGAATATCATCATCAAATCTTTTAACATAGGCCGCAAGCATATCTGAAAAGCGTGGGTAATCACTGCACGTTAAGACTTGTATATCTGAAATTTCTGGAATATCGTTTTCACCGATAAATTCAGCAACAGCGAAACGGCCATTGGTTCCACCTATATCCGAAACGATCATGCGTCTGTTCATTTTCTTTCCCTTATTACTCAATTGCCTAATTTTATATAGTATGGGATAACAAAATAAAAATGAATAGGGAAAATCATGCTGGCAGTAACATCATTTATCGGCTTCACGGGACTTGTAGTTCTTATTTCATATTTAAAAACCCGTAACGACACAATGACAACGTCTGATGATTATTTCCTCGCCGGGCGCAGCCTTACTGCATGGGTTATTGCCGGATCGCTAATTCTTACTAATCTTTCCACCGAACACATGATCGGCCTTAACGCCGACGCGTTTGCCCACACGGTGGCGGTAATGGCCTGGGAAACCACGGCGGCGCTGGCTATGGTGCTGACGGCGATTTATTTCCTGCCAAAATATTTAAAAATGGGTCTGACGACGATCCCTGAATATCTGTCACTTC
Organism: Kordiimonadaceae bacterium; assembly: GCA_018660225.1. Taxonomy (GTDB): domain Bacteria; phylum Pseudomonadota; class Alphaproteobacteria; order Sphingomonadales; family Emcibacteraceae; genus Pseudemcibacter. Next base: position 2,829 of record JABJKT010000147.1, on the reverse strand, counting down.
GTTTTGACCAGAACACCCGGGTTATTGCGACTATACTGTTTCTTTTTTCTTATGTCGTGGCGATATTGCCGGTAGTTCTTTTGTTCGGTGCAGCGGGGCTTGAAAGTCTGTTTGATGTTTCGGGCTCTCTGGATGTAAGTAAACAAACAGCCGTGTGGATTATGGTCTGGGCTATTGGCACACTTGGTTCACTTTATGCCATCTTTGGCGGGCTTAAAGCGGTTGCTATATCCGATACGATTAATGGTATCGGTTTTCTTGCTATCGGGCTTTTGGTGCCTGCGCTGGCGCTGATTTATGTTGGTGATGGTGACATGCTTGGCGGTCTGAGCACCGTTTATAACAGTGCACCGGAAAAGTTTGATATTACCGGTAATGAGCCGGGATCGTTTCTGCCTTTTGGGGTGCTGTTTACCGGAATGATCGTTAATCAGATATTCTTCTGGTGCACTAATCAGTCAATAGTGCAGCGCGCGCTTGGTGCAAAAAGCCTTGCCGAAGGGCAAAAAGGCGTGCTGATTGCGGCCTGTTTTAAACTGCTTGGCCCGATTGCCATTGTTCTGCCCGGCATTATTGCTTTTTATATGTTTAAGGACCAACTTGGCCCAGGAGATTCCATGCTGGCTTATCCGATGTTGGTCAAGGAAATACTCCCCGCGCCGATGGTTGGCTTTTTTGCTGCCGTGATGGTAGGTGCGGTTCTTAGCACTTTTAACAGTGTGCTTAACAGTTCCGCAACATTATTCAGTCAGGGCATCTATCAGGTATTTATGAACCGGGACGCCACGGGGCGCGAGATGGTATGGTCTGGCCGCGCCTGTAGTATCGTTCTGGCTATAGCCGCGATGATTGCTGCACCGATGATAAACACCGATGGCAGCCTTTATAATTACCTGCAGAAAATTAATGCTACATTCTTCGGCCCGATGCTCGCGGTTATTATGCTCGGTTTTCTGACCAGATTTGTAACTGCCAGATCCGCCAAAATCGCAATGATTGTTGGTCCGGTACTGTTTTATTTGCTGACCGGTACATTCGATGGCGAAGTTCAATCGATCGCCAAATCAATGCTGGGTACAGAAGACAATATCCACTTCCTCCATTTCTTAGCCCTGGTGTTTTTAATCACCGCTGCAATGATGGTGCTGATCAGCAAAATCTGGCCCGAAGATTATAAAGAAAAATCACTCGACGCCCATAAAGTAGATATGACCCCTTGGAAGCATGCTAAATCCGCCGGATTTATTATCTCGGGACTTGTGATAATTATTTATGTGATTTTGGCGCAGTAGAAAGCCGCAGCTTTTTAAATACTTTACAATTTTAAACTTTCACGTTTAAGATACTTTTTGCTTTATTAATTTGGAAAATGGCGTGTCTTCTAAACCTGAACTAATCCATTCGACCTGTCCGCATGATTGTCCTTCGACCTGTTCTCTTGTTGTGGAAAGACTTGATGATAACACTATTGGCCGGGTTTATGGCGCGGCGGAGAATAGTTATACTGACGGTGTTATTTGTGCCAAGGTTGCCCGCTATAAAGAACGGACCCATCATGAAAAAAGATTAACCGTTCCTTTAAGGCGTACAGGCAAAAAAGGATCGGGCGAGTTTGAAGAAATATCATGGGATGAGGCGCTAGACATCACCGCGAAAGCCTTTAAAGATGCCAGTGAAAAACATGGCCCTGAAACGGTATGGCCTTATTATTACGGCGGAACCATGGGTTTGGTTCAGGCAGGCTCTATAGAACGTCTACGCCATGAAATGGGTTATTCAATTATGCGTTCTACTACTTGTGGGGGGCTGGTTGATGCCGGGTGGATGGCCGGCACAGGTAGGAAAATTGGTCCTGATCCGCGCGAAATGGCAGAAGCTGATTTGATCGTCATTTGGGGCACTAATGCCGTATCGACACAGGTTAACGTCATGAACCATGTTGCCAAGGCCAAAAAAAATAGAGCAGCAAAAGTTATCGTCGTTGATCCTTACCTTAACCCAACGGCAAAAACGGCGGATATGCATATCTGCTTGAAGCCCGGAACTGATGGTGCATTAGCCTGCGCTATCATGCATATAGCTTTTCGGGACGGCTATGCTGATCATGATTATATGAAGAAATATACCGATGTCCCGGATGAGCTCGAAGTTCATTTAAAATCCCGTAGCCCTGAATGGGCAGCAGAAATAACCGGGCTGAGCGTTGATGAAATAGAGTCGTTCGCAAAATTATATTGTCAAACGGAGCGGGCCTATATCCGGCTCGGCTTCGGTCTATCACGTTGTCGAAATGGGTCGGTTAATGTTCATGCGGTAAGCTGCTTGCCATCTGTAACGGGTAAATGGCCCAACCTAAGCGCAGGTGTTTTTTATAGTAACAGCGCCATATATCATTTTGATACGAGCCTGATCGAAGCTCCTGAGCTTAAAAAATCAACCACCCGTTCAATTGACCATTCGAGGGTCGGTGCTGCGTTAACGGGGGAGGTGGCGGATCTGGGTGACGGCCCGCCTATTACGGCAATGATTATTCAGGGTACCAATCCTATGGTTATTGCTCCAGATCAAAATAAGGTGCATCAGGGTTTTTCTCGCGAAGATTTATTTCTGTGTGTCCATGAGCAATTCATGACAGAAACGGCCCTTATGGCTGATATTGTCCTGCCTGCGACAACATTTGTTGAACATGATGATATTTATGTAGGCAGCGGAAATGTTCATATATCACTGGGGCCAAAGATTATTGAACCGGTTGGCGCTTCTCGGCCAAATCATGATGTAATTAATGAGCTTGCTATTAGGCTAGGCGCAAAACATCCCGGCTTTACT
>JABJKT010000146.1 GCA_018660225.1 Kordiimonadaceae bacterium | reverse complement strand
CGGCCCATAACGAGGACGGTGTATCCCAGCCCCATGTTTATGCCCCGTGGTGGCTGCACGGTGACGCAAAAGAAAAAGACGGCGCAGATTTTTCAAGCGGCTATAAAATTGAAGTTGATCCTTACCGCGGTGGTCGTTTTGGCCCGCCGTCGCCCAATGCAACATTCCGCATTATGCTTCACGGCCAAAAAGGGCTTTACGGCAAAAAACTTAAAGATCATATGCGCCGCTATTATGGATCACTGCTCGGTATTCGCACATTGGGCGGAATGTCGGTTAATGAAAATTGCTACCTTAGCATTGATCCTGACGTTAAGGATAAATGGGGTGTTCCGGTTCCCAGATTTCATTGGCAGTGGTCAGATGAAGATTATCGCCGCGGCGAACATATGAATAAAACCCTGCACGAGCTCGCAAAAAATATGGGTGCTAACGTTATTTTTGATGCCTTTGATAAATCAAGGGAAGCGGGTAAGATCATGGAAATTGCCGGCGAAGTTAATCATGAGATTGGCGGATGTCGGATGGGTGATGATCCAACCACATCGGTGCTTAACGAGTTTTCACAGACCTGGGATGTTGATAATTTATATATTGCAGACGGCGCACCGTTTGTAACCCATGTTGAAAAAAATCCAACACTTACTATTATGGCTATGTCCATGAGAGCAGCAGACAATATTATAGAACGTTTAAAGGGAAATGACTTATGAGCAAGAAACAAAAAATGACAGCAAATAGGCGGAGAGTTCTCAAGCTGATGGCAATTGCCGGAACATCGGCGGCATATTTACAAAATTATCCGAATATGGCTAACGCGCAAGTTTCGCAAAAGGGCTATGGTCAGGATGTGGATGTCAATAATCCGGTAGTGACCTGGGACAAAACATTGGACGCTAATCAGCTTAAAAGCTTGAGCGTTATTGGCGATCTAATTATTCCGGCTGATGATAAGTCACCAAGCGCAAGCCAGCTCAATATTACAGATTTTGTTGATGAATGGGTCAGCGCACCTTATCCGACGCAGGAAAAGGACAGGGCGACAATAACATACGGCCTTGAGCGGTTAAATACCCAGGCTAACGCGCTCGATGCACGTTATTTCCATGATCTGAATGGCGATCAACAAGCGGCTATTTTTGATAAACTTGCCGTATCGGTTGAAAATGAAACAGCCAGTGAAGAGGAAGATCTATTTATGGACCGGCTGGTTTATATTTATGTTGGCGGCTATTATACCACCGATGAAGGTATGGAAGACATTGGCTACGCAGGAAATGTTCCAATTGAAACATTCGACGGCCCACCCGCTGAAATTCGTAAATTAATCGGTATAGAGTAGGGGGACAGGTAATGGCTGATAATCATGATGTAATTGTTGTAGGCTCAGGTGCTGGTGGTGGTATGATGGTTCATACACTAACAAAAGCCGGGGTAAATGTACTTCTTTTGGAAGCGGGACGTGATTTCGATCCAAAAATAGAGACTGCCATGTTCCAGTGGCCACGTGAGGCTCCACTTCGGGATCAGAGAACGCCAGATAAAAATTCCGGCTTTTTTGATGCTACCGTCAATGGTGGCTTCAATGTTGATGGCCAGCCTTACACCACTGAAGGTGAAGGCTTCAGATGGTGGCGCGCCAGACAATTGGGTGGCAGAACGCACCATTTTGGTCGTCAAACACCAAGATACGGTCCTGATGACTTTAAAAGCTTAACCAACACGGGTCGCGCCGATGACTGGCCGGTTTCATATGATGATATGGAACCCTATTATGACCGGGTAGAAGAAGTTATGGGACTATTTGGCCCTGATCCCGATGAGGCCGTTCATAATTCACCGCAATCACCTAACCACATCAGGCAGGAACCGCCTGCGCCGCGCGCCAGTGAACTTATTTTTGCCAAGGCGCTCAAAAAAATGGGCATTAAAACTATGGCCCACCCAACAGCGATTTTAACATCGCCCTTACATGGTCGTGACGCATGTTTTTATGCTACAAATTGTATTCGTGGTTGCTCGATCGGGGCAGCATTTGACAGTGTGGTTTCTTTTATCAACCCGGCAAAAGAAACAGGAAAACTGACAATATTGACCAATGCAGTTGTTTATAAAGTACTGGTCAACGAAGATAGTAATAAAGCCACTGGCGTTCGTTATATAAACAGCGAAACAGAAGAACATATTGATGTTCATGCTAAAGTGGTCGTGCTCGCCCCGGCGGCGATGGAAACATCACGTATTCTTCTGAATTCTAAAACCTATAATGCCCCTGATGGGCTTGCAAATTCATCGGGTGCCGTGGGTAAATATCTCTCTGATACCACTGGCGCGGGACTTCCTATTCAAATACCGGCGCTTGAAAATTTACCGCCTCATAATGAAGATGGGGTTTCGCAGCCGCATCTTTATGCTCCTTGGTGGCTACACGGTGATGATAAGAAAGAGGGCGGTGATGCAGACTTTTCTGGTGGCTATAAATTGGAAGTAAGTCCTTATGGCGGAGGCCGCTTTGGTCCACCGGGTATGGATGATACCTTTCGCGGTATGCTAATCGGCAAAAAAGGTCTTTATGGTAAAAAGCTTAAAGACTACATGCGAAGATTTTACGGCTCGACCATGACTATCCGCTGTCTTGGCAGTATGACGGTGACGGCTGATAATTATCTTACCCTTGATCCGCAGGTGAAGGATAAATGGGGCATTCCGGTGCCGAAATTCCACTGGAAATGGTCTGATGAGGATTTCAGACGCACATCGCATATGTATGATAGCCTTTATAAGCTTGCTGAAAATATGGGTGCCGTCGTCCTGGCTGATCGTTTTGAAGAAAGACGCAAGTCCGGAAAATTAAGTGGTCCGGGCGGTGGTACTAATCACGAAGTTGGTGGTACACGAATGGGCGATGATCCAAAAACATCCGTGCTTAATAAATATTCGCAGACCTGGGATGTGAATAATTTATATGTGGCTGACGGTGGACCGTTTGTTACCCATACTGAAAAAAACCCGACCCTGACCATTATGGCACTTTCCATGCGGGCCGGGGATAATATCATAGACCGCCTTAAAAAAGGTGAGCTATGAGCAGGCATTTATTGATGATGTTGGCCGGTTTTTTTATAATGCCGGCCAATGCTCAGGATACTGTTTCATTATTTGATGGCAAGACACTTTCCGGCTGGAATACGGAAGAGCCGGAGATTTGGCGTGTTGAGGATGGCATGCTTACGGGCGGCGAACTTGACACCATGATCCAAGCCAATACCTTTCTTGTAACAAATGACACTTATCAGAACTTTGAACTTACCCTTAAAGTAAAATTACTTGGCACAGAAGGTTTTGTAAATTCCGGTTTTCAAATCCGCAGCATGCCTGTTGATGGTAACGGCGAAATGAGCGGCTATCAGGTTGATGCCGGTGATGGTTGGTGGGGTAAAATTTATGATGAAACCCGCCGCAATATGGTAATCGCGGAATCAGCCGATATGGAAGCCGTTGATAAGGCCGCTATTCGCGGGCAGTGGAACGAATACCGCATCCTTGCAGAGGGGCGCCGCATCCGGTCATGGATAAATGGCGTTGCTGCCCTTGATTATACGGAAGCCGATATGAGCATTCCACAAAATGGTCATTTTGCTATTCAAGCCCATAGCGAAGGGAAAACAAAAGTTCATGTAAAAGACATAAGCATCAGGGTGCTTGAAGATACACCGGGAATACCCGTCTGGACAGAAATGCCCGTCCATACACCTGAGTAAAGGAATGTTAATGTTTACCAGAATAATTGCCGCAGTTACGGCTGTTTTAATATTATTTTTTAATGTAAGTTTCGCGAAAGAAAATATTAAAATACTCATATTTTCAAAAGTTAGTGAAGAAGCCTATACCCACGAAAGTATCGCCAAAGGGTGGGACTTGATTAAAACTGTTGGTGGATATCAAGGTTGGACAGTTGATGCTACCTTTGATGCGAGCGCATTCACGGCTTCAAATTTGGCCAAGTATGATGTTGTGATGTTCCTTAATACAGCAGGTGATATTCTTGATGATGATCAGCAGGATGCCTTTGAAAATTATATTCAGGCTGGCGGTGGCTTTGTGGGCTCACACGCCGCAACCGATACGGAATTTGATTGGCCGTGGTATGATGAACTGGTTGGGGCACATTTCAAACGTCACCCACCCGGCGTTCAATGGGCCAAAGTGGTTCCTGAAAACATGGGTCATCCGGCCAGTAAATACTTGCTGGAGCCGGGCATGATGAACGGGGATGATTATATCCCCGGCATGATCGCCGATGAGTGGTACGAGTTTCTTAAAAATCCTCGTGACAGAAAAGGCATGACGGTTATGCTCGCCGTTGACGAACGAAGCTATCAAGGCGGGGAAATGGGTGTTGATCATCCTGCTGCCTGGGCGCATGAATTTGACGGGGGCCGTGCATTTTATACCATACTTGGTCATGATTTTCCCGATAGCCATTTTGATCATCCGTTTTTAGTCAGTCATCTCGTGGGGGCCATTGAATGGGCCGCGGGTGATCGTATGATTGAAAATGGTCTGATCGTTGATCTTGATGCTGATCATGGCCTAACGATGGAAGATGGCAGTAGCGTTTCCAAATGGACTAATCAGGTCGCAGATTTTACCGCGCAAGATTTCATTAAGCGTGATGAAGGTCGTGATGTGGCAGGCTCAGGCCGTCCGGCACTTAAAGAAAATGTAGCTGCCTTAAACGGTCATAACAGCCTTGTTTTTGAAAAGCAGGAACTGGTTAATATGGATGAAGATGCCTTTGACCACTTAACACAGGGAAGCGGCTATACCTGGTTTGCCCTTATAACACCCTACATCCAGTCTGATGGACTGGCCGACGTAAATATGTTTATCGGAAATCTGAGAAACGGTGGAATGTATGACGGTCTTTGGGGCGGTGTAGAAGATAATAACAAATTCTGGGCCGGTACACGCAGCGGGGCTACTTTTGGTCGCTTTAACGGTAACAATCCGAAAGTTACCGGGCCAATGCTTAAAAAAGGTGAATATTACATGGTCGCTGCCCGTATGGGCGCTGGCACTAACAGGGTGAATGTGGATGTTTTTGTAGGCAATGCTGAAATTCTTGCATCAAGAGAAATTGAAGTGAATGTGCACGGTAATCCTTCTAAAATGGCCGTTGGTCAGGAACGCGATGCCATTGAACATCCGGGTGCAGAAAGTATTGACGGTGAAATCGCCAGAGTGCTAATTTATGATCGGCCATTAGATGACAGCGAAATGGACGATATGTTTAATCTTCTAAACAATATATATTTTGGAAAATAATATGATCAAGAAACTGATAAAAATCTTATTCTCGTTAATTGTTTTATTTCTGCTTCTCTGGGAATTTGCCCCGTCAATTATTCTCGCCCCTTATGGTGATATGACCGAAATCACCACCACCTCTACCAACGGGCTTTATATCATTAACACGAGAGATAATGAATATGTGGACGCGGGACCTTCCAACATCAGTTTTAAGCATATCGAACTTGATGATCAGTATCATACCGAGGGTGCATCAGTTGCCGATATTAATAATGACGGCCTAAATGATATTATCACCGGTCATTACTGGTATGAGGCACCATTATGGAACCGCCATACCATCCGAGCGCCTAAAAAAGATGCCGTTTCGATACCGAAACTATCTGATCATGTTAAGATATATATGGATAGTGGCGGCAAGCAGAATATCTGGTCCAAAGCATATCCGTTGGCCTTTTTTAGTTTTCATGATGATGTTAATAAAGATGGTTGGATCGACATGATCGCTGTCGATATTACCAGTGCCGGCCTTTATTGGTTTGAAAACCCGAAAGGGGCAGAGGGCGAATGGCCGCAGCACATGATTATGAACTATACCCGCAACGAGTCGCCGGTCTTTATGGACGTACTTGGCACAGGAAAACCTCAGGTCATAACGGGTGCCGCTAATTCGGCCCCTGAAACAGGGAAACTTTACGCCATTGAATTTCCGACAAGCGGCGGCTATCAAATCCATACTATTGATGCAGATAATGAAGGGCGTAACACCGGTGCAACCTTGCCAAATCACGGACTTGGTGCAGGTGATATTAATGGTGATGGCTTGTCGGACGTTGTGTTTGGTTCCGGCGAAGGCTTTTTTGATAAAGAAAATAATCCAGCCCCGCGCCAGTCTTTTGACGAAGGCGGCTGGTACGAACAGCAAATTGATGAAAATGGAAAAAGGTCATGGAAATGGCATATCATTGATCCGATGGTTTCGCTCTCTCAAATTCAGGTTATTGATGTAAATGGTGATAATAAAAATGATTTGATCAGTGGTATGGGCCATGGCAGAGGGTTCTTCTGGTGGGAACAGCTGGAAAATGATCAGTGGGAAGGTCATATTATTGATGATACTTACACCCAGCCTCACGCCGTTGAAATGGCCGATATTGATGGTGATGGCATCGGTGATATCGTCACCGGCAAAACACCGCTCGCCCATTTAGGTCTTAAGGACCCGGACGAGTTTGGCACGCCATATCTATATTGGTATAAGATTATAAAATCCGCTGACGGAACGCCGCAATTTGAACGCCACCTAATCGATGACAGTGTCGGTGTAGGGCGGCAAATCACCGTAGAAGACATCGATAAAGACGGCCTGCTTGATATTGCCGTCGGTACACGTTACGGCGTTCACATATATATGCAAGAGCGAAGTGACTGATTAACTTGATGTAGGTCAATGTAGAAAACTGATACAAACTCTATTCTCCTATTCTGATCGAAATTAGGATAATGTGTTATGTCAAAATCTACAGAAAACAATACTGCTTCATACACCGATCCGGGATGTGCTTACTGTCCGCCAAAAGTACGCGCCTGCAGACAGGGCGAGAGCGAACAGCGTGGCCCGGGATACTGCCCTTCCAAGATAGCAGAGGAAGAGCTTGGTGATGCACTTGAAAAGTATAACGATCCTGAAATTCTTAAAATTGCTCAAGTATCTGCCCGAGTTGAATCTGAAGGCTATTGCAAATGGACCCGCGTTGAAGAGATTTGCCAGTTTGCAAAAAAGATGGGCTTTAAGAAAATTGGCATCGCCACATGCATCAGCTTTGTTGATCATGCGAACACCTTAAGCCAGATACTCGAAAGTCATGGATTTGAAGTAGCTTCGGCAGCCTGTAAAAATGGCAGTGTCGCCAAAGAAGACATCGGCCTACGCGATGATGAGAAAATCAGACCCGGCGCTCACGAAAGTATGTGTAATCCGGTTTCGCAGGCTGAACTGCTCAATGCAGCGGGCTGTGAATTTAATGTGGTGCTTGGGCTTTGTGTAGGTCATGACAGTATGTTTTTCAAACACTCTGAAGGACTAGCAACAACTCTGGTGGCCAAAGACCGTGTCCTTGCTCATAACCCGATAGGCGCACTAAACCTTGCAGATAGCTATTTCAGCCGCATCTGGGGACCAGAAAAATCAGATAAGCCTCATAAATTACCCAAGCAGGGCCGAAAAGAATAAACATGAATTATATTGAATAAAAATTTGTTATTTGTCATAACTTAGCGAAAGCAGGAATTATTAGAAATATGCATATTAAAAACAGGATCGTTACAGCACTGATCATTTTGTTTGTCTTTAGCGGGCAAACACTGGCTGCGGCTGATTTAAATTTCTGTGATATGGATATGGAACAAATGTCTATGGGCCAGATGGATTGCTGCCCGGATGATACGGATTGTTCAATGGATTGCAGTCTTTCTATGGTTAGTGTTCTTAGTGGTAACAATAGCTTTGAAGCGGTTCATGCTTCATCAGTAAAGATCATTACCGCTAAAGTTTCGACGTTCAGTCGGCCGCTTAATTCCTTATTTCGCCCACCAATTACCCGCTAACACAGCACGAGTCCGTCTAAATTAGGCTATTTGCTGATTTTTCGGACGTATGCACTCGGGAATTTTCATTCTCTATTCTCTATTTATAGACGCTCTGGCTACGGCCATGAGGAGTAATCATTATGATTAAAATAAACTTTATCTACAGTTCCAATATCATTAGAGGGAAGTTGGCCAATAATGTTTATGTCAAAAATTAAATTTTTCGACATTATATAATTTGCTACGGGAACATGGCCG
>JABJKT010000145.1 GCA_018660225.1 Kordiimonadaceae bacterium | reverse complement strand
TTTATTAATTACTAAATTTTACTTTGCATCGTTCAAATCAATAATGCAACAACATTTATACCCGCGGCTTTACCGAAAACCAGTGTATCAGTGCACCCTTCTGGTCTTTATTCATGTGAAGGCCTAGTTTGGTGCGGCGCCATAATATATCTTCGGCGGTCATGGCCCACTCATTTTCGATTAGGTATTTGACTTCCGTCTCATATAAACCATGACCGAAATGTTGTCCCATATCTGATTTATTTTCGCAGTCCTTAAGGACATCCCATGCTTTGGTGCCGTAACTTGCGAAGTAGCGATCAATGACATCATCCTTTAGAAATGGATATTCTGAGGCCAGCTTATAAAGGTAAAACTCATATTCGGATATATTGAAATTTCCACCAGGTAATGGGGATGATGCTGTCCACTTCCCTTTCATATTAGGGAAATAGTCCCTTATTTTAGCCATCGATTGCTCAGCCAATATACGGTATGTGGTGATCTTGCCACCGATGATATTAAGCAGCGCTTGGGTCTCATCCAGTTTAAGAACGAAATCCCGTGTCGCTTCCTTGGCATCGGACGCGCCGTCATTATAAAGCGGGCGCACGCCGGCATAATGACTGATCACATCATCAGGACTTATTGCTCTCTTAAAATATTCATTGGCCACGTCACAAAGATAATCTATTTCCATTTCGCTGATTGTCACATCTTCCAAATTCCCGTCATAATCCTGATCTGTTGTGCCAATTAGCGTGTAATCATTCTCATAAGGAATAGCGAATATCACCCGGCCTTTATTACCCTGAAAAAGATAAGCTTTATTATGCTCGAATATCTTTCTCACGATGATATGGCTGCCTTTAACAAGCCGAACGAGTTTCTCATCAGGCTTTTTAATAACGTTTTTGATGACGTCGCCAACCCATGGCCCGGCTGCGTTTATAAGCACTTTTGCCTGAAAAGTTTTATGCGTATCCGTCTGCGTATCCGTGACGTCAATACGCCAAATCCCGTCCGCGCGTACTGCACTGACACACTTATGGCGGCACAGTATCTCCGCGCCTTTATCCCTTGCCACACAGGCGTTTAGGACAACCAAACGCGCATCATCGACCCAGCAGTCGGAATAGACAAAGGCCTTTTTATAATGGTCTTTAAGGATGTCTTTATAGGGGGATTTGTTTAATTTTGTCGTATTTGTCGCCGGCAGTATTTTTCGCCCCCCGAGGTGATCATATATAAAAAGCCCCAACCTGATCAGCCACGCAGGCCTAAGTCCAATTTGCGGCAATAAAAACCGCAGCGGCCTAATGATATGCGGCGCAGCATTAAGCAGCACTTCCCGCTCACTCAGCGCTTTACGTACTAATAAAAATTCATAATATTCCAAATAGCGAAGCCCGCCGTGGATAAGCTTCGTGCTCGCCGACGACGTCCCGGACGCCAGATCATTCTGCTCCACAAGAGTAACAGAAAGCCCCCGTCCCGCAGCATCCGCCGCAATCCCAACCCCATTAATTCCCCCACCAATAATGAATATATCGGAGACTTGACCCAATATTATCTCCTATAAATATTGCTTTAAAAACTTTTCAACTTCTTTCAAAAACTCTATCCGATGCTCTTCATTACTTAGAAAATGGTCACCGTCTTTGAATATTTTATATTTTATGTTTTTTCCGGCTTTGTCCATCTTATTATAGAAACTTCTACTTTGTATGATGGGTGAATTAAGATCACGGTCGCCGTGCAGTAAGAGTATTGGAACGTTTATTTTATCGATATTTTCTAGCGGTGATGCCTGATCAAAGGTCCAGTCATCGCTGCGCAGGTAATCTTCATAGACCTTAAAGCCTTCGTTTCTTTCCATGGTGTTAATAAGCCCGGTTAAACTGGTAATAGGTGCGAAAGAAACTGCGCATTTATAAAGCGAGCCGTCTTTGACATTTGCCTGAAGCGCTGCGTAGCCGCCGTAGCTTCCGCCCATGATGCAAATGCGCTCTGGGTCCGCATAGCCTTGCTCTATCATCCAGCGCGTACCGTCATTAATATCTTCAAGCATTTTACGGCCCCATTCATGGTAGCCTAGTTTTCTATATTCTTCGCCGTAACCTGTTGAGCCGCGGTAGTTCATTTGTAGTACTGCGTAGCCTCGCGCGTTTAAAAACTGCGTCCAATAATCAAACTGCCAGCCATCCCGTGCCATTGGCCCGCCGTGGGGCATAATGATGGTGGGAAGTTTTTCAATACCCTCAGATTTAGGCAGTGATAAATAGGCCGGTATTTCAAGCCCATCCCGCGCCAGATAGGTAATTGGCAACATCGGTGAAAGCTTGCTCTTATCAAGTTTTTGATAAATTTCGCCGATCTTTTCAAAACTATCATCATTTCGGTCTAGGATATAATAAGTTCGGGGATCCGTTGGACTGGTAACTTTAAAAATGATTTTTTTCTTGTCGCGCGACTTGTTTTCTACAGTTACTGTCTGCCCTGGGAATTTTTCAACAAAATACTGATCCAGATATTGTCCTTCTCGATCAAATCGCACGAAATAAGGCCGCTCACGGTAATATTGATAATATTCGAGTTTCTTATCTTCATCAAAAGAGACATCGACGATATCATAATCATCACTACCCGCAATTTTATCTAAAATCTGTTTTCTATTAACATCAAATGTATAAAGGCCGCGTTTATTATTTTCGCCGTCTGCCATTACATAAATAATATTTGGATCTTCACTAAACCCTTCAAAATAAAACGGTCTGTCATCCTTTATTTCATCATAATCAAATAATGTAACCCAGCGATCTTTTATAGATTTTCGATATTGGGCAACATTTCGCACTTCGTCTTTTCGACCTTGAACACTTGTTCCCTCGCCGTAGCGCACCACATGATCCTGATCTGTCATCCAAAAATCAATTATCCTCCTACTTTGAAGGACGCGCGTTCGCTTTTTTGTTCTGACATTAAGTTTATAAACGGCTGGCTCCGTCGCTTTATCAACATCCATCTGAATGAGCACATGCTCGGGATCATCTTTTAACATATCAATGATCACATCCTGCACCTGCGGTTGTCTTTGACCGACACTTCCCGCAAAGCGGTTCGTTCTTCTAAATCTATGAGGATTAAAAACCTCGCTTCCGTCCCAAACGATAGTAAGCAGACGGCGCTGAACCTGAAGGCGCAGACTGGTATCGCGGTCCGCGTGACCCACATAGCGGTAACTGGCAATTATCAAATCATCTGATACCCACTCGGCCCAGTTATACTGGCCGCTTTCAAACGGAATGATATTTTCGTTTGCCTGCTGATCATTTAACGAACGGGTAATTAAGACAATTTCGCCGTTTCTTTTTTCCAACGTTAAAAGTCGGTTACCACCGGGAGATATTTTAACACTATATATTTCCGCCAAAGCACCAAAAGCTTCAGGAGAAATAGATAAGCTTTGCTGCGCCGATGTTGGAATACGTATCAAAAAGATGAAAACGACAAAAAATAAAGATATATGCTTAAGCAATATTTTAATCCCTATTCAAGATTTCTTTGTATTATTATTTACATAGTATAGTAAGGTTTTCAAGTTTACTAGATGTATGGCAGATCAAATTATAGTGAGGACTATTTATGGACGAACTTAAATTATTAATGGACGGGATTGGCTGGCTTGGTGCGTTATCATTACTCAGTGCATATTTGCTGGTTTCTAACGGTAAAATTGAACCTAAAACATTTCTATATCAGGGATTAAATATATTTGGCAGTTTCTGCCTTATTGCCAATACATATTATTATGGCACCATGTCACTGGTGTTTTTAAATTCAGTATGGGCCTTGATCGGCATCGCCGTTCTCATAAATAAATCCAGAATAAAATTATGATCACAACAATTTTATTTTAAATTAATCACTTATTGTGATTAAATCCATAATATGATGTAATCTATTTACTAAATTAAACATTGGAACATTTCAGTGATTAAAATTAACAGGGATAAAGTCCTTACAGCTTTGATTATGTCCTCTTTTATCTCGGGCTGTACTGGTGGCGGCGGTGG
>JABJKT010000144.1 GCA_018660225.1 Kordiimonadaceae bacterium | reverse complement strand
TACGCCATTAGAGCCCTAAACCGCCCCGACGGCACCCCCGTTAATGCCGTTTCCGGCTTTTGCAATATGCTATTTAAATTGCTCCGTGATCTGGATGATAATGAACGCCCAAGCCATCTTGCCGTGATTTTTGATGCGGGCCGCAAAACGTTCCGCAATGATATCTATCCTGACTATAAAGCACACCGCCCCCCTGCTCCGGACGATTTGGTGCCACAATTTAAAATCATCCATGAGGCGGTAGAGGCCTTTAATCTTCCTTCGATCCAATTAGAAGGATATGAAGCCGACGATATAATCGCCACCTATGCCAAACGCGCCGAGGCTGATGGCCACCGCGTTACAATCGTATCTTCTGACAAAGATTTAATGCAGCTTGTGAATGATAATATCGACATGTTCGATAGTATGAAAAATCAGTATATCGGCCCCGCAGAGGTAGAAGAAAAATTCGGCCTAGGCCCCGATAAAGTGACCCAGATCCAAGCCCTCGCAGGCGATAGTGCCGATAACGTACCGGGCGTGCCGGGAATTGGCCTCAAGACGGCGGCACTTCTTCTTTCTGAATATGGTGACCTTGAAACGCTGCTTGCCCGTGCTGGTGAAATTAAGCAAAATAAACGCCGTGAAAACCTAATTGAATTTGCTGATCTGGCTCGGGTTAGTTTAGAACTGGTTACATTGGAGCAAGACGTTCCCGACCTTCCTGATTTTAACGGGTTTGAGCTCAATGATATTGATCCTGACAAAGTTCTTCCTTTTCTTGAAGAACAAAATTTCAGAAGCCTGCAAACGAGAATATTAAATCATCTTGAACCAGATGTTTCGGCAGAGTTTGCGCCGATCCAGGACACCGCACCGAAGGACGTAACTTACGAAACCGTCACTACAACTCAAGCCCTGAACAGATGGATCAAAATGGCGGAAAATGCCCGTCAAGTTACCATTGATACGGAAACCACGTCCGTCAACGCCATGGCTGCAAAGCTCGTCGGCATTTCTCTTTCAATCAA
Source organism: Kordiimonadaceae bacterium (assembly GCA_018660225.1). GTDB lineage: Bacteria > Pseudomonadota > Alphaproteobacteria > Sphingomonadales > Emcibacteraceae > Pseudemcibacter. Next base: position 9,852 of record JABJKT010000144.1, on the reverse strand, counting down.
TAGCGGCGACGCCTGCTATATCCCGCTTGCCCATATTAGCCATAGTGATGAGCCGGTTGATTTACTATCTGAGCCCGATGACAAACCAGTTCCGGATCAAATCCCAATGCAGGAAGCGCTTGATTTATTAAAACCGCTCCTCACCAACCCTGCCGTTTTGAAAATTGCACAAAATATGAAATATGACGCGCTGGTGTTAAAGAAATACGGCGTTTCCATCACACCATTTGATGACACCATGCTCTTATCCTACGTTCTCGATGCGGGTGTTAATAAACACAACATGGATGAACTAGCGCAAGTTCACCTTGATGTTAAAACCATTCCCTTTAAAGAAATTTGCGGAACCGGCAAAAAGCAAATCACCTTTGATAAAGTGGATATTGATAAGGCAACCGAGTATGCCGCAGAAGACGCAGACATCACGGGCCGCCTTCACCGACTTTTAAAACCGCGCCTCGTTCAGGAAAAAATGGTCAGTGTTTATGAAACATTGGAACGCCCCCTCGTGCCCGTGCTCGTTGATATGGAACATCACGGCATCCTAGTCGATAAAGACATGTTGAACCGCCTGTCCAATGAATTTGCCATACGCCTTGCAGAACTTGAACGTGAAATTCACGGTCTCGTCGGGCATCCGTTCAATATCGCTTCACCAAAGCAGCTAGGCGAAGTGCTGTTTGATGAAATGGCTATTCCTGGGGGCAAAAAAGGTAAGACCGGCGCTTATAGTACGGGTGCCGATATTTTAGAAAAGCTTGCCGCTGATGGACACATCCTGCCGGAAAAGGTTCTAGAATGGCGCGGACTTGCAAAGCTCAAAAGCACATATACCGACGCGCTGCAAGATGACATCAATAAAGACACGGGCCGCATCCATACATCCTATTCACTGGCAGCAACCACTACGGGGAGGTTATCATCAACTGACCCGAACTTACAAAACATTCCAATCCGTACCGAGGAAGGCCGCAAAATCAGAAATGCCTTTATCCCGGAGACAGGATATAAACTTGTCGCAGCAGATTATAGTCAGATTGAGCTGCGCCTGCTCGCGCATATTGCTGACTTGGATAGCCTCAAACAAGCCTTTAACGACGGCATCGATATTCACGCAATGACCGCATCCGAAGTCTTCGGTGTTCCCATCGAAGGTATGGACCCAAACGTTCGCCGGCAAGCCAAAGCCATTAACTTCGGCATTATTTATGGCATCAGTTCATTCGGCCTTGCCAATCAGCTCGGCATGAGCAGAACGGAGGCCAAAACATTCATCGATAGATATTTCGAACGCTTCCCCGGCATCCAGCATTATATGGAAGACACCAAACAGTTCTGTCGCGATAAAGGCTATGTGGAAACCATTTTTGGCCGCAAAATTCATGTGGGCAGTATTAACGATAAAAACGGTATGCGGCGCGCCTTTGGTGAGAGGGCTGCTATTAATGCCCCAATTCAAGGCTCAGCTGCCGATGTGATCCGAAGGGCAATGGTCCAAATGCCTGATGCTCTTAAGGGCGCGGGGCTTAGTGCAAAAATGCTGCTTCAGGTTCATGATGAACTGGTTTTTGAAGTGCCTGACGGGCAAGTTGAAAAAACCATTCCCATCATTCGAACCGTTATGGAAAACGCCGCCTTACCGGCACTGGAAATATCAGTACCACTCACCGTTGACTGCGGTATTGGCGATAATTGGAACGAAGCCCACTAAACTTTACCGTTTTTGAATAGCAATATCGCCGATAAGGACGAGAGCATTTTTATGCTTTAAGACCTGATTTGTGACATTTTGTAATGACCGGCTTAAAATATTGGCATTAACGGGTCGGCTAATATCAAAGAAGTTCAGCGCCAATTTCATAGTTTCCTGCATATAGGCGCTTTTAAGACGCGGCATTATTTTCATTGCATCTGTCATTTCATGATCATCTTCTATTTTAAGCTGCACCACAACGGTCATAGTCCCTGCAGGGCGCTTGCGCTTGTTATACATCGCCACACTAATTGGTGGAATGGGAAGAAATTCACTGACTTCTACTGCTTCTTCTTTTGCAGGCTCTGAATTAGCCAAACTGGCGGCACTGCTTAAAAAGAAAGCCGTTAAAACCATAAATAATATTTTGATATAAGCCATGATATTCATTCCTTGATTAAATAACCGTACCGCCGGTAACTTGTAAAATCCGTTGAAGTCCGTCCTGATAGCGCGCTAGTCTATCTTGCAAATAAGCCGGTGCCGGACCAATATTTCTTTTGGCATCCTGTAGAATTTGGGCCCTTATTGGATCAAACGTTAAAGAGCGGTGCGCGCTTTCAATAACATTGATAGCATCCTGAAGCTGAGTAAAAATATATTCTGCTTCCGCTTTATCACTGAATGAAAAACCATTATTAAGACCGAGCGCAAATACCCCGCCTAGGTCTTCAGGATCAATTTCATTACCTTCGTTTAAATTAAATAAAATATCGGAAGAAAGTATGCTTCTTTCCTCAAGTCCCAATTTTGAGAGAGCATCTTTGCCCTCGCTGCCAGCAATAAAACTAATCTCTGCTCCATTCTTGGCTTCAAACTTAAGCGCAGGACCATCATCACCATAAGTGACGCTGGCTTTTAAATTACGCGTTGATAAAGTATTTATCCGGGTGGCCAAAGTATTAAATGTATCGCCGGCACGAATATCAACTTTTATATTACGGCCTTCATTTACAGATATATAAAAATGATCGCCAGCCCTGAGCGATGTTTGTGTCTCTATATCTCTGGGTTCGGATCTGTTAATTGTGCCACTTGGAAGACCGAGTTTATCAAGAACTGATGAGCCGTTTGCATCAAAGGCGATGGCCGTGTTTTCATTATATCCTGCACCGCCATTTAATTGTTCCTGCCAGTCAATAGCGCCGGTCGCTGCATCAATTTTGGCAACAAATCCGTCCGTAACGCCAGTATGAGTTTCACCGCTTAAAGTGCCGCTTGTCGTTCCGGCCACATAAACTGAACCACCCTGCGCCGTAATTCCGGCTAGACTATCGGTGGAACTAGTACCAACAAAGGCCGTCCAGTCTGCCGCAAAGCTACCGCCATTATCGCTTAGCTTGGTAACAAAGCCGTCTTTGCCGCCAGAATAAGAGTTCGTAACCGAACCGCCACTGAATGAACCGCTTAAAGTGGAGCCGGAAATATAAATTTCAGTGCCGACAACAGAGATGCCCGTGATATCCCCCCCGCCGAGATCGCCAATATCATAAGTGGCCAGCGTGGTGTCGAGATTGTTTTTATCCAATTTTCGAATGACGGCATTACCATCTTCTTTAGCGAGCACTAAAAGATTGCCGTCACTGGCAATGGCGATTTCGTTTCCGTAATCATCAGCCGCCGAACCAAACTGTGCCGTTTCAAGTATGGTTCCGCTGGAACCGCCAAGCTTTACAATAATGGCATCTGATCCACCATTATCTATCGTCGTCGTATCAAATCTTCCGTCAACCTGTCCGGTGAAATATACATCACCGTTCGCATTTACCGTTAGACCGTTTGCCTGATCCGTGGCAATAGTATCAAGCTGCTGGGTCCAAATCTCCTCACCGGATTTGCTATATTTAGTAACAAAACTGTCTGTTCCCGAAAACACATCCGACGAAATGAGCTCTTTATTGGTTTTTCCGGCTATTATGACATTATCATTACCGTCGATAGCAATATCAAAAGCTTCCGCCTCATCGCTAGCACCAAGCAGTCTTGACCATTGTAAATTTCCTACACTGTCATATTTGGAAAGAAACACATCGCTTGTCGTAGCGCCGTTTATCTGACCGTCAAAATCGCCCCCCGTGGTACCAACCACATAACTATTGCCCGCACTATCAATTTCCACCGCCGCTGTGGTTGTTTGAAATGTTGTTGTTTTTGAGGCCGTTTCTTCTGAACTTTCATCATCCGGATCGGCTGGTATCACAAAACCATTTTCATCAATGCCAACTATTTCATTGGAATATGATTTCGTCAGGCCGCTGCCATCAAGATTTTTATATTCAGTTAGTGTTCCGCTGTCTTCGGCTCCAAAATCGCTTGATTTCGTTGTGCCGGCGATAATTAGCGTCGGGTCCACACTGGCGGCACTAAATGAAAGTCCCTCAATGCCCTCAACTTCAAAATTTAATGCAAATTTACCGTCGCTTACTTCTTCAATTTGAGCACGACTCTTAAATGAATACGTACCGGCGATAATTTCGCTATTAATGTAATTTTTTAAACTTTTAAGCGTTATATCACCACTTATCTGCGAAAGATCAATTACAATATCTTCCTGCTCCGTGCTGCTTTTGCTGATATTTATAGTGAAAACTTCGTTTCCGGTTAACCCATTTAATATTTCAGTTTCGCCCGTTGAAATAGCTAATCCATTAACGTCATTATTTGTTTTTCCAAGTGTGGCTGACGTTGTGACATATGATTTCTTCTCTCCGGCCATTAAGATAAGTTTATCAAGTTCAGCCGCGCGAACATAATTATCGATTTCCTGTAAGCCCCCTTGGAACTGAGTACTAAGGTTAGCAATAAGGGATGTTGATGTGCTGTCGGCTTTAGCATATTCGGCGATGGTTCGCAGATCATTCAGTGCAGAATAAAGGGTGAAAAGCGCTTTATCGTCTTTATCAAACCCGGCCGCTTTTACGGCAGATGTGTTTTCATTAATGAAGGTGGATTTAGTTCTGATCTTATTATAGCGATTAAGCAGCGATGCATCATCCTCAACAGACCACGGTGTCACCACCGCCGGACCACGGCTCGCAAACGTTGATGCAGATGCACTTGTACCTATGTCATACTTGGCATTATAATAGCCGCCAAGAAGGGTTACATCAAAATTGATAATACTTAGTTCTACCACAATATTCTCTCTGATTTCTTCAGATATCATTCTCCATACTATAGAATATGACTAAATAGTTAATAAAATATCTATTTTTGGGTCATTTTTATCAACTTCCTATTGAAAGATTGCGCCCATACAATTACATCTACTGAGTATAGAGTTTTATAAATTTATGGATGGAATAAAAATATGGGCAATTTTGCTTATCTACTAGCTGATCTGATAATGGGATTATCAGGCATAATTTCTTTTTTGTTGTTTATATATATTATCATAAGCATCCTGATTTCTTTTAACGTTATCAATTCTCATAATCAATTTGTAAATATTATTTTTGGCTCATTATATAAGCTTTTTGAACCGATCCTGCGGCCTATAAGAAATGTCCTTCCGGACCTGGGTGGAATGGACTTTTCCCCTATTATTGTATTTTTCGCCCTACGTTACGGCACACCCTTTATCGCAGAAGCAATAATCCAACTTGCATAAAACATCAATTCAAGGACGACTTAATGACGGCATCAATTATTGACGGCAAAGCATTTGCTGCAAATCTTAAAGAACAAATTGCAAGAAAAGTCAGCATTTTAAAAGAAAATCATAACCTTACCCCCGGTCTTGCCGTTGTATTGGTTGGTGAAGATCCCGCTAGTCAGGTATATGTGCGCAATAAGAATAAATCCACTAAAGCCGCCGGAATGAACAGCTATGAATATCTGATGGATGACGATGTCTCGGAAAGTGAACTTATTGCAAAAGTAACTGAGCTCAACGGCGATCCATCGGTTCACGGCATTCTGGTTCAGCTTCCGCTTCCCAAACATATTAACGAAGCAGCGGTCATTGAAACCATTTCACCTGAAAAAGATGTCGATGGTTTTCACGTGATTAATTCGGGCCTTTTGGCCACAGGCGGTAAAGGCATGGTTCCCTGTACACCGCTTGGCTGCATAATGATGCTTAAAGACAAGCTTGGCAGCCTTAGCGGACTTGATGCTGTGGTTGTTGGTCGCTCAAATATTGTCGGCAAACCGATGGCGCAACTGCTGCTTAATGAAAGCTGCACGGTTACCATTGCTCATAGCCGCACTAAAAACCTCGGCGAAGTCGTTGGACGTTCTGATATTGTTGTCGCCGCCGTTGGTGTTCCGGAACTGGTTAAAGGCAGCTGGATCAAACCAGGTGCCACCGTCATTGACGTGGGTATTAACCGCATAGAAAAAGATGACGGCAAAACCAAACTTGTCGGCGATGTGGAATTTATCCCTGCTTCTGAGCGCGCCGGAGCCATTACCCCTGTACCTGGTGGAGTAGGCCCGATGACAATTGCTGTCCTTTTGCAAAATACCGTCACTGCTGCCTGCAGGCAGTTGGCAATTGATGAGCCGGAATAATAATCTTTCGCTAAAATAACGATTGCTTAATTCATCAATTCATGTACCTCTTTAAAAATAAATTATCGAGGGTAAAATGACCACACTTGAAACACATTTCGATAAATGGGATAAGGTCAGGGTAAAAAGACAGTTCTCGCAACTGGTCAATCTCTCTATTCCTATTATATTACAGCGGCTTGGCATCATGATGCTTGGTATTGTCGATACGGCGATGGTTGCCCGCTATTCAACAACCGAAGTTGCCTTTCAGGGTATTGCCAATAGTGCTATCGGCTCAACACTTATCGTTGCCATTATTGGATTGATGATGGGGACGATGGTTCTAACGTCAAACGCTTTCGGCGCCAAGGACTATAAGGAATGCGGGCATATATGGCGACGCTCAATGCCTTATGGACTTGCTATTGGCATTGTCGGCATGATCGTTTGCCTGTTTGGTGAACAACTTCTACTCATGGCCGGACAGACATCTGAAATTGCTCAGGGTGGCGGTGAAGTTGCACGTGTTTTATCGATCGGCATCCTGATGACAGGGCTTATGCTCGGCTCTCAATTTTTTCTTGAAGGTATAAACAGGCCATTACCGGGCATGGTATTCATGATGATTGCCAATGTTATCAATATATTCCTGAACTGGGTTCTGGTTTGGGGGCACTTGGGTTTTGATCCAATGGGTGCCGTAGGGTCTGCCTGGGCAACGAGCATCATTCGAACTTTTCTTACCATTGCATTATTCGTATATATTTTCCAAAAATTAGACCGTGAAAAATATGGCATCATGGACAAGGTAAATATGAAATGGGCTTTTTGGAAGAAACATCGCCATATCGGTTACGCCGCAGGACTTACCAACACAATTGAACATTTGGGCTTTGCCGTTCTTTATGTGTTTGCAGGCTTTCTGGGCAATATTAGTCTCGGTGCGCTTACCATTGCCTTTACCGTGTTTGGTGTTCCCTTCATGATCTGTTACGGCGTCGCTGGCGCTACTGCGGTACGGGTGGGCATCGCGCGTGGACGGGGTGATCATCAGGATATGGCACTGGCTGGAATGTGCGGACTTGCATTTAACGGAATGATTTGTCTGCCTATGATGGTGCTCCTTTATTTTTTCCCGGGTTTTATCGCCAATTTATTCAGTGAAGACGCCCTACTCGTCGCGGCTACTATTCCGCTAATTGCGCTTTCGGTTTGGATGCTGTTTATGGATACTGCTCAAACCGTAATGGGCAATGCCCTTCGCGGTGCACAGGATATCTGGATGCCGGCCTTCTATTATGTTATATGTTATTCAATATTGATGATCCCGCTGGCATATTATCTCACCTTTACGCTGGATCATGGAACCATTGGGCTGATTGAATGTACTATTTTTGCCAGTTTCTTATCAATGATCCTGCTCAGTACGCGGTTCTTCTATCTGACACTATTTAAAAAATCCATGTTATGATAAATGAGAAAAAAAATATAAATGAACCTAAAATAACGCTATCGATTATCATTCGGTCGGTTATTTTTAATTGCTATTTTTATATTAGCTTTGCGCTTTTTATTATATTTATACTCTTTCCACTTTCATTGTTTAAATCACCAAAACCCATGAGAAAAGGGATTTTGATGATGATCAATGCAACTATTTTCATCTTCGATAAAGTCGCCAATATAAAAATTGAAGAACGGGGACTTGAAAATATCCCGAAAGATAAAGGTTTTATTTACTGCAGCAAACACATGAGCAATATCGATGCCTATATCCTGTTCCGCCACTCACCGAATTTAACCGCCATGGCTAAAAAGGAATTATTCCGCGTTCCACTGGTCAATTTGGTATTAAATAAAATGGGCGTGCTAGCCATTGATCGCGGTGCAGGCAAAGCGCAGAAACAGACAGCAGATTTTGCTAAAATCCTGATAGATAAAAAACTGCCAATGATAATTTTCGCTGAAGGAACCCGTATCCCTGCTGGCGAACGACGACCGTTAAAATCGGGAGTGTTTTATTATCAACAGGAAGAAGATCTTGATATCATCGTTGTATCGCATAATTCCGGCGTTCACTGGCAAAAAAAATCCTGGATAAAAATTCCCGGCACTATAGTCGTTGAATATCACCCTGCCATGGCAAAAGGACTATCAAAAGAAGATTTCATGTCCGAGATTGAACATCGCCTATTAGACAGAAGTGACGAATTAATGTTGTAAAATTCTCTTTTGTGCAGTATATTGAACAAATATAGAGGATTTAAAATAGATGCCCCAAACTTCCCCACCTGATATTGGTCAAAAGATAAAGCAGCTTCGTTCTGCCAAAAACCTTACCCTTGATCAACTGGCGGTCAAAAGCGGCGTTTCAAAATCCATGTTATCGCAAATTGAACGCAATAAAACCAATCCCACAGTCGCCACACTCTGGAGCCTGACCCGGGCCCTTGGTATTGACATTGGTGAAATACTCGGCGGCAATAACCAGGTTAAAGAAGTCACGAGCAATATAGCTTTAATAAAATCCCATCAAACTCCCGAAATTCAAAGTGCGGATGGCAAGTGTACCCTTAGAATACTAGGCCCTTTAAGCATGGTTTCCCACATAGAATGGTACGATGTTAATCTGGAACAGGATGGTTTACTGGCTTCGGAACCACATGTGGACGGAACCACAGAACATCTAACTGTGCTCAAGGGCGAAATTAGCATTTCATCGGGTGCGGAAAAGCAAATATTATCAAGGGGCGACACAGCCCGTTATAATGGCGATGTCGAGCATAGTATAAAAAATATCGGCTCCTCCAATGCCCATGCTATACTGATGGTATATTCGCCAGAATAACGGCTAAATTTTAGTCCATTATATTAAATAATTTATAGTGTTGTATAATATATTAAAAATGATATCCTATATATTGTACAAACCGAATCTTTTTAGATCCTAAAATAATGGAGTAAGAAATGAGCACTCGTTATCAGAACTTTCTATCCGAAAAACTGGATGGCTTAAAAACTGAGGGCCTGTTTAAATCGGAACGCGTTATAACCACGCCGCAAAGTTCTGCCATCAAGGTTGAAAATACAAATGATGCAGAATTTATCAATTTTTGTGCCAATAATTATCTTGGTCTTTCCAATGATCCGACACTTGTTGAGACAGCCAAAGACGCGCTTGATAAATATGGCTACGGCATGTCTTCTGTCCGTTTCATATGCGGCACTCAGGATATTCATAAAAAACTCGAAGCCAAACTTGCCACTTTCCTCAAAATGGAAGATGTCATTTTATACCCAAGCTGCTTTGATGCAAATGCCGGGCTTTTTGAAACACTGCTCGGGCCGGAAGATGCCATCATATCCGATGCTCTTAATCACGCCAGTATCATTGATGGTGTGCGGCTCTGTAAAGCAAAACGGTTTAGATATGCCAATAATGATATGGCAGCTCTTGAAGATTGCCTCAATGAGGCCGCGGACGCGCGTTTTAGATTAATTGCCACTGACGGCGTATTTTCTATGGATGGTATTCTTGCTAATCTTCCCGCCATATGTGATCTGGCGGAAAAATATGACGCTATGGTTATGGTTGATGATAG
>JABJKT010000143.1 GCA_018660225.1 Kordiimonadaceae bacterium | reverse complement strand
GGCTTCATTATTAATGATCGTAAAAATTTTATCCGGAAAATGTCCCTTCAAAAAAGCAAGTGTAGTCTTGCCTTCCCGTCCCATACCCCAAATGGCAATGCGTTTATTTTCAAGCTCTGATAAATGCATTGAGCTGCTCCAGAAACTGAATTGGTATATTGTGGTCATATTTAAAATTAAGCGCGAGATCCTTTAATTCGTGCGCTTCAAGCTTAATGATCTCAAGCTCCGACGCCAGTTTACTGACCAGCAAATCATCTGCAAAGTCCGTTGTCGTTAGGCATTTCATAATCTGCTGACATTCTTCAATCTCCCCGACGCATTCAAACGGCTTATGCCCCTTAAGTCCGCATAACTCGCGAAAGCCATCTTCCTGTTCAGGGTCATCAAGCATGTTTTTGCCAAAAATCTCTATAAGTTTTTCCCGTGCGACAAACGGCGAAAGCGCAAGAAACACAAACTGACATTTCGGGCAATTACAGCACCAGCCATAGCTGCGCACCCCTTCGTCAATATGAAAATTGCGGTTACAGCTTTTAAAGTGGTCGAAATATTTTTCCTGAGTGGCAAATAGCGCCGCAATCCCTGTTTCTGAAAGCGGTCTGAGCAATGAAAAATAGTGGAAATTCTTAAGGGCAAACCTTCTGATATAGCGTTCAAAATCCCGCTCAAATTCAAGCGACTTGCTATATTGGTGATTAACTTCAATGCCGGCAAATTCCATATTGCCAACGCTCGCCGATCCTTCGTTTGACATCACCACGCTATCATAATCATAAAGAATAGCACCGCACGCCATAATGAAGGATAAAATGCCTGTAATCGGCACATGGCCGTTCATTACGCCCTCATCATTTAAATCAAACAGCTTTGCGTCAAGAGTGCGTTTAATATGAATGCTCTCACCGCCAGCCACTTCCATCACATCCTTAATGGGTTTTCCGGCATTAATGGCAATCATGCGCAGCGGACGTTCAGCGCTTTTTAACGCTTCAAGCGACACGATGCTGTCTTTACCGCCACCAATAGGAACAACAGAGTTGTTGCCAAGTTCAAGATCACTCGCATGAAGATGATGATTAGACGTAACAGGAAAGAAGATCACGGATCTAAGGTCAATATTATTAACAACCGAAAATTCCCCGAGCCCATGAAGGTAAAACTTATAGAAAAAATCTGCTTCCTCTTTGGTCAGCGTATGATTTTCTACGCGGATATCTTTCGGGCAATAGGCTTTATAATAACTAATCCCCGCCGCCATATGAAGCCCGCGCATAGCTTTAGAAAGCGCATCAAGTTTTTCATCGCTAAGATTTTTTTTCGCACCGGGAAAATGAACGGTCTCCGTAAACGCCGGCCCATTCTCATAAGCATAACCCAGCTCAATAGTCTGGGCTTCCTGATCATAAGCAGCTGATTTAAATATAAACGCGTCCATGACCCTGTTTTCACCCTTTTTTACGGCAAAAACAAGACCTAAAAATTTATTTAATATAACATAACGTCATCCTGAACTTGTTTCAGGATCTCGACCCAATTATCTCCAGATCCTGGATCAAGTCCAGAATGACAATGTGGGGGTTAAAAATTACTGATTGAAAAGACTAATGAACTCTCTAACCCTAAGGCCATTTACACCAATGTCACCGCGGCCGATCCTTGATACGCTGCGAACATCAATGCGGCTTCCGCCAGCTGCATTTGACACCACAACGACCGTATCATCAACAAACTTGAAAAACGGCGTTCTTGCGGTTCCTTCAAAGCGGTGTGCGGCGGGGTCGGCACCAATGATTTCCCAGCCCATAGCTTCGCCGACGGCAAGCGCCTTTGCGTATGCATCATCAGGGCTAAGCGTACTCATAATTGGTTTAATATCCGGGAAAGCGGCTAGTTGCTGCGCGGCAATTTCCGGTCCGCCGTAAACAAGTGTATTTCTCGCCCCTTCACGTTCATCGGTAAGGGTGATGAACTGCGGCGGGTTAATCATATCGGTGGTATAATCATGAATGCCCGGGTAACGGATTTGCTCACCAAGCTGTGAATTGATCAGCGGTCCTAATATGGCTATGCCGATTACTAGCGAAATAAGCGCTTTCTTTTTACCGATCAGTTGTTTTTTACTAAATAAATATCCAAGGCTTGCGACCGAAAGTCCAACCACCGTATAGCCGATCGGGTTTGTGTACTGTCTGCTATATCTGAAACCGTCTATTGGTTCCCACAGGCCAATGGCGGCACCAAATAACATTAACATCACAGCAACCCCAGCAGCGATTGATAAATAAAATACTATGGTCGCAATAAGCGATATTTTTCTTTTGCCAATAATCATCAGTACCCTCAGTATTATAAGATTTAATTATTCTTTGTGGGCATAGTAAGACTTATTTGCGTTTAAAGCAAATTTGATTTTTATTTTTGGTTGGGCTATCACTTTATCGGTTAATTTCTGATGGAGTATATATATGCCGCCTTTTCATTATTCATTTAAAATGAAAGACTTTGAAGCGACCCGAAACTTTTATGCGGGCCTGCTTGGTTGCGAGGAGGGACGCGCGGGCGAAACATGGCTTGACTTCGATTTTTTTGGCCATCAGGTCACCGCTCATTTATCAGATAACTTCCCCGAACTTGATTATTGTGGCCTCGTCGACGGTGTTTCTGTGCCGATCCCCCATTTCGGCGCCGTGCTATCGCTTCCTGATTATCTGCGTATAAAAGAAAAGCTTGAAGCGGCCAATTACCCATTCACCGTAAAACCACAGGTCCGTTACCCGGGAAAAGAAACAGAACAACACACCCTCTTCATCCTAGACCCCTCAGGAAACCCACTAGAATTTAAAAGCTACAGCGGCACAGAAGAAGACTTTATTTAAAGCCGCCATGCACCGACGTTATGTCTGATGCTGATTTCTTTATCAGCTTCGCCAGTAGGGGCGATGTCCCATTGCCATTGGTCTTCGGGCGCGTCTAGCTCCAGATCGGGTAGGGATGCTATTTTTTCCACTAGTCGTTCCCCTTGAAAATAACAGCGCGAAATATCGGATATTAGCAGCACATCCGTTTGCTGTTTCTTTAGCCAATCCACATGTTCTTTAATAATATTATCGGCAAAACAAATCCCCAGATCATGATCATAGCTATCAGCATATTCCACCAGTTTCATGGCCAGTTGTGATAATAAATTCAGTGAAATTATCAGATCCGGCTTTTCACTTAAACGCCACTCAAGATCGCCGGTAACAATCTTTCCTTCTCTGATTGACTGGTAAAGCGTTTCTGCCTTGCCGGTAACGTCCTGAGTGATGAAATTAATTGCTTTATACTGCTTCTTCACCGCCGGCAAATGCACAATATCGACACAGGTGATTTTGAATTGTTCAAGCTCATCTAGCGGTACATCATGAAGCCCGCCGGAGCCGAGTATCATTATGTGAGCGCCGGGGGTTAGCTTTTTCGCCGCCGTTAAAATATGCTGTTTTGATTTTTCCAGATGAGGACGCCAATGCTTTTTGCATCTCTTCGCCCGTGCTTCAATGGCGATCGCTTCACGCAAATAGCCCATGTCTTTTACATATTTTGGTGCGGCGGTAAATAAATGCTGTAGGGCTTCGCGTAACATTTACTCGGCTGAAGCCATCGTCTCTGGCGTAATCCCTGTTAGCAGAATATGCGATTTGGCTTGGGTAATCATTTGATTAGTGCCGTCCATCGCCACTTTATAATGATCAAACTGCTCACCCGCTAGTTTAATACCCGACGGGATTTTTAAGGATAGCGGATTAACCTGTTTGTCGTTCATAAAAACCTCATAGTGCAGATGGCGGCCTGTTACCCGGCCGGTTGCCCCCACATAGCCAATAATCTGGCCTTGTCTGACCCGCACGCCTTTTTTGATGCCGCGGCCATATTTGCTCATATGGGCATATATGGTTTTATAAGTACCGTTATGGCGAATGCGGACATAATTACCGAAACTGCCGTACCAGCTTGATCGCTCAATCACCCCGTCGCCGGCGGCCATAATCGGCGTTCCGGTCGGGGCGGAAAAATCAACACCCTTATGCATGCGGTTATAACCAAGCACAGGGTGTTTGCGGTTGCCGTAATATGATGAAAGGCGCGCGCCTTCAATCGGTGTTTTCATCAGCGCCTTTTTTGAGCTCTGCCCGTCTTCATGGAAATAATCGGCAAAACCACTTGCTTCGGGTGTGTAGCGATAGAGGTTTATGTCTTTGCCGCTTAAATTAAGCTTGGCATATAGGATATTACCTTCTTGAACACGCCTGCCGTCTTCGGAAAGCTTTCGTTCATAGAAAACCTCAAACTGATCACCTTTTCTGATCTCGCGCTGAAAATCCACATCGAAGCTGAAAATACGGATCAAATCAACTATCACAATCTGCGGCAGGCCTTGTCTTTGCGCCGCAAGAAATAGACTGTCATCAATAATACCTGATGCGTGACGGGTGATGATCTGTGACGGGAGCTCTTCTTCTGCACTAACGTAACCTTCTGCTTTACGGTCAACGACAATTAAATGATCGAAATCCTTTTGCATCTCTATCCGGTTTAAGTTGCCGTCAGGCGTATATTCAGTGGTTAATTTCTGACCAACCTGAATTTTTCGCACGTTTACTAAATCACTTAAGGACGCAATGGCATTAAAAGCATCTCTGCGGTCCGCACCATCATCAAGCAGCGCATCCATCAGCCCCTGACCATTTTTTATATAGATTTCCTTGTTAAATAGCCCTTGGTCGCCGTCCTCTGAAAGTGAAGCCGTTTCCTTTAAACTTAACGCCTTTTCACCGGGCAGGTTATCAATCACGGTTTCTTTGACTGTGATGGCCTCAACAGGAATAGTGGCTTCTGCCACTAGCGGCTCTGTGGGCAAGGCCTCTTCGGGGGTTGAAAATAATAAATTGCTTAAGCCCAGCGCAAGGCCAAAGATAAAAAACACAGACGCAAAGAAATAACGTCTGTTCTCCTGATATATATGCAGTATATATTCCTTGATGATAAATTCCTTAATCGTCATCTTTTAATAATATATGATCAGCGTTAACTATAACTGAATTTTGTTTTAAAAAAGACGGGCTTGTAAATCAAGTGAGAAATGTTTTTATTTTTAGGGCCTTTCTTACTTCACCGCATATTAATTTGACTGTATCTTACAGTAACGTTAAACCACTGAGCAAAGAATAACCAGATGGAAATCACATGGAAATAACAGTAAACTTTCTAGAAAACCTTAGACTTGAAGCGAAGTTTGATGATTTCACGGTGACCACCGATCAGCCTATTCGTTATAAAGGCGATGGCACAGCACCGAGCCCGTTTGATTATTTTCTGGCTTCATCGGCGCTTTGTGCGGCCTATTTCGTGCGGGTTTATTGTTTGGCGCGCAAAATCCCAACGGATGATATCCGCCTTTCTCAAAATAATATTATTGATCCGGAAAATAGATACGCGCAGATTTTTCAAATTGATGTTGAGCTGCCTGACAGTATTTCCGAGCGTGACCGCGCGGGCATTTTACGCTCAATCGATCGCTGCACCGTTAAAAAAGTGGTTCAGGAATGCCCCGAGTTTAAAATTGAAACCGTAAAAAGCCTTGAGCAGGACACGTCGCTTATGAATATGGACGGCCTTGATGACGGGGCAAAAACCATGATTATCGGTAAGGACCTACCGCTTGAGCAAACCATCACTAACATGACTGGTATCCTGGCTGGACTTGGCATTAAAATTGAAATCGCTTCATGGCGCAATATCGTGCCCAATGTCTGGTCACTTCATATCCGTGACGCCGCGTCGCCCATGTGTTTCACCAATGGCAAGGGCGCAACGAAGCAGAGCGCGCTTTGCTCGGCGCTCGGTGAATATATTGAACGGGCCAGCTGCAACTTTTTTTATAATGATCAATATTTCGGTGAAGAAATCGCTAACCATAAATTCGTTCATTACCCGGATGAAAAATGGTTTAAAGCCGGTCCGGATGATCAATTACCCGATGGCTTAATGGACGCGCGCTGCCTAAAAATTTATAATCCTGATCAGGACCTAAAAGCGTCCCATTTAATTGATACCAACTCCGGCCTAGTCGAGCGCGGCATTTGCGCCCTGCCTTACGTGCGCCAGTCGGACCAGAAAACCGTCTATTTCCCCTCAAACCTAATAGAAAATATATTCGTCAGCAACGGCATGAGCGCCGGCAACACCGTCTTTGAGGCTCAAGTCCAAGCCCTCTCTGAAATATTCGAACGCGCCGTCAAAAGAGAGATCATCGAAGACGAG
Organism: Kordiimonadaceae bacterium; assembly: GCA_018660225.1. Classification (GTDB taxonomy): domain Bacteria; phylum Pseudomonadota; class Alphaproteobacteria; order Sphingomonadales; family Emcibacteraceae; genus Pseudemcibacter. The sequence goes on along the minus strand of JABJKT010000143.1, from coordinate 3,621 downwards.
ATCATCCTGCCCGATGTGCCGATGAAAACCTTAAAAAAATACCCGGCTATCCTAAGCGGCATCACTGAGCTTGAAAATAAAGGCTTCCCGGTCGTTGTGAAAGACGCGTCGCTCGGCGGAAAGTTCCCCGTCATGTGCGTTACTTTAATGAACCCGAAAACAGGCGGCGTTTTTGCGTCCTTCGGCGCCCACCCAAGCTTTGAAGTCGCGTTAGAGCGCAGCCTAACCGAGCTATTACAAGGCAGAAGCTTTGAGGGCCTAAATGATGTGCCGCCGCCGACTTTTAACAGCCTCGCAGTCAGTGAGCCTAATAATTTTGTCGAGCATTTCATAGACTCTACCGGTTTAATATCATGGAAATTCTTCAGCGAAAAGCATGATTACACGTTTTGCGAATGGGATTTTTCCGGCACAAACGAGCAGGAAAATGAAACCCTGATGAATATCCTGAGAGGCATGGATAAAGAAGTTTATATCGCCAGCTATAATGATTTCGGCGCGCCCGCCTGCCGCATTTTGGTGCCTGAATATTCAGAAATTTACCCCGCCGAAGACCTGATCTGGGATAATAACAACCGCGCGCTTGATTTTAGATCAGACATCCTAAACATCCATTCGCTGGCCGATGATGACCTCGAAAGCCTGCTTGAGCGCTTGGAGGACAGCGACCTTGACGACCGCTTCATGATTTCAAGCCTGATCGGTATTGAATTTGATGAAACAACCATCTGGGGCAAGCTCGATATTGGTGAGCTAAAAATCCTAATTCATCTCGCCCTGAAACATTTTGAAGACGCCAAAGAACTAATTTTCGACTTCCTAAACTTCAACGATAACACCGTAGAACGCGGCCTATTCTATCAAGCCCTAAGCGCCGTGCTCGACATAACCCTTGATCCCAATCTTGATTTAAAAGACTACCAACCAAACATGGCCAGAATGTACACCTATGATGTGATGAAAAACGTCGTAGCCACCGTAACCGGCGAGCTAAAATTCCACGGCCTAACAAAAACAAGCCTAAAACTAGAAGGCCTAGACAAACACCTAAAACTAATCGAAAGCTACCAAAAACTCCATAAAGCAAGGGAAGCGAAAGCGTAAAAGAGCAAAGCCACACAACAAACCTCCCCAATTATGATCCAACCAAGGCACCAAAAAAACCCCTCGTGCGTTCCGGCGTTCATAAATCGGCCCATATTCCCCACCCGCTCAGGTGTGATTGTGCCGGGCAAGCCTAAGGCGGAGCCGCCGGCGTCTGAGGCCGTCTTTTAAAAAATCCTCCTCCCGTCTCAAAAAAACCACCCTTTATCGCAAAGCGCACCTTTCTCATCTAAAACCCGCTAGTCTAAACCCCATATAGAAACGCAAGCATAAACATTCAGGAGTGCACAATGACTAGTTCTGTAAAATTTTGGGACCGCGCGGCAAACAGCTACTCGAAAGCCCCCATTTCAGATCAAAGGGTCTATAACAAAAAGCTCGCCATCACCCGCGATTATTTAACCCCTGAAAGCCAAGTGCTTGAATTTGGTTGCGGCACCGGATCAACCGCCATGCTCCATAGCCCGTTTGTAAAACATATCCACGCCATTGACGTCTCAAATAAAATGCTCGCCATTGCGAACGCTAATAGCAAGGAAGAAGCCATAGATAATATCTCTTTTGAGCAAACCTCAATTGAACAGTTCAACGCTCAGGATGACAGCTATGACGCAGTACTAGGCTTAAACATTCTCCATCTATTAGAAGATAAAAAAGCCGCCATCGCAAAAGTCCATAAAATGCTAAAACCCGGCGGCGTTTTCGTCTCAAGCACCATGTGCGGCGGCAGTTCTTTTTCATTCATGCGGTTTTTCCTTAAAATAGGCGGCGCGTTAGGACTACTGCCAAAGGTCAACTATTTCAGCCAAGGCTCCCTACAAATGGGCCTCCAAGACGCCGGCTTCCAACTAACCCACGTCTGGAGCCCCGATGACAGCGACACGGCTTTTATTGTCGCAAAGAAGACTAGCTGAGATTTAGCCCTACATTTTACCCAATTATGCCCCAATCCGAAGACCTTCTTTAAGGTCTGAGGCAAGGGTGACCACCCGCCCGAGCTAATGCGAGGTGGGGGGAAGCGCGCGAGCGCGGGGGGCGAGCCCCCCATTAAAATAATAACCTAAGTTCTCAGGGCTAATACCCTCTCCCCAAAAATAACCCCCTCCAATTATGATCCCCCACCCCCGTCATACCGCCAGAAGACCGTATCCAGTTCCGAGAATAAAGATGCTTGCCTACAATGTACGATTAGTGTACTATTTGTATTCCTACTTATTCACATTTGGGAACTATCTGTGGACACCAATTACATTCAATTATTTAAAAAAGGAATTCATAATGGGAAATGTATCACCAACATATGCTGAAAACTCGGAAGTTTATCATAATATTTGAAAGCCTAGTTCAATATTCGGAAAATGGAAAATATAAAAATCCAGATTGGTATTTATATTTCTTTCAATTAATTACTGAAAATAGAACTTTCGATAAACTTAAACATCGCCTTAAATCTATTACATTAATAATATTCAATTATGACAGGTGTTTAGAACAGTTTTTAATTTATTCTCTAATACTTTATTATAATATAGATAAAAATGAGGCTGTTGAAGCGATATTAAATATCAATATAGTTCACCCATATGGACAAGTTGGGACATTATTAAATCCTAGCTCAAATGATTTTATTGAATATGGGGGAAATATTGACATACAGACTTTGGAAACTATTTCGGAAGCTATTTATACCTTTTCTGAAACTTTCGGTGAAGACAAAAAAGATCTTAATTTAATTCATTCTAAAATAATTGAGGCAGATAGAATAATTTTTCTGGGATTTGCTTTTCATGAAATGAACATGAAGCTTTTAACTCCGCCAATAGATTTAACTAAAAAGCATTTTCCCGAGATATATGCATCAGCATACGGAATAGAAAAAGCAGGACAAAATATTATTAGAGATAATATTTTTAATATATTCAAAGATAGACATTATGGAGTAAAAGAGAAAGAAATAATCAAAGAGAATAAAATTAATATTCATGCTGCAAAGTGCCATGAATTTTTTGCATATTTTTTAATGGGATTAAAGTTTTAAGGGGAATTATGATGAACTACAACCAATCAATTCTATACAACTCCACTCGTCATACGCCGACTTGATCGGCGTATCCATTCAGAAATCAATTAAAGTGGTGACATCTCTATTGTAGCTTTGCTCTTTTAAAAGAAGCCTCAATCGCCGGCGCTATGCGCTTAGGCTGCGCGAAAAAGTTCGCGGCGGCCGGTCGGCCTTGCCTCAGCCCGTAGGGCGGGCTTCGGATTGGATCATAATTGGATAGAAAGTAAATAAAAAGCTATTCACTAACCCCCTGAATTAACAGTGTTTTTCCCTCTTCAAAAAAAAAGTTCATTTTTTTTATTTTTATTGTTTACAAGTAAGATACTTCCCCTTATAACCCGCTTCACCAACACGGCGACGCATCGCTGACGGGGTTGTTTGACGGAAACGTTTGATTGTCTTTAAAGTGCTGTTGTTTTGTGTTGGTTTTTTATTGATCTTTGACATTGTTGGAT
>JABJKT010000142.1 GCA_018660225.1 Kordiimonadaceae bacterium | reverse complement strand
GCTGCTTGGGTCTCTTTACCCTGCGCGGACATACTTTGATATAAACCATAATAGGCGTAGGCATTTTTTGGATTATGCTGTAAATCCGCCCAATAAACGGTTTCAGCTTCCCTTGCTCTTCCCGCTTCCATCAATATTGCGCCGAGCACATGACGAGCTGGGAATTGCCATGCTGGTGGTTCAGAATAAGTATCACTGTCTTCAAGTCTAACGGCATTACTTAAATGAGCGACCGCATCGTCATAATTTCCTTTAGCAGAAGCAATTTCACCCATGACATATTGTTCCCCAATGAGCAGAGTGTCGCGGGGAATACGCAGGCCGGTGGTGTTATAACCAGGGAGGCCATCTTTAAAGGCAGCGGCTATTTTGCTAAATTCTGAAAGCTCAGCTTCAGCTTTTTCCATCTCACCCGTATGAAGATAAGCCAAACTGCGGCCATAACGCCACATACCGGTTAAGAATTGCGCCTTCATAAATGGTTTAGGCATAGCAAGTATCTCATCCCATTTACCGAAACGCACCATTACGTAAATCGGTTGCGATCTGAAATATTCATTGCCGGAACCCCAAGACGTTTTACGAACCCCTTCTTCAAGATATGATTTTACCTTCATCGCAGCGTCGATTGAATTTTGACTTCTGCCGGTAAACATGGAAGACCATGATAGAAAATGAATATTATGGGGATAATACATTAGTGGGTACATGCTTTGGCTTTTGGTTTCTTCGATATATTCTTCGTCAACCTTCACCGCTTTGATATTAATATCATAGGCGTCCTGATAGCGGCCAACACGAATATAAATATGAGACGGCATATGCACAAGATGGCCTGATGCTGGAAGAAGTGGATGAAGTGCATCGGCACTTGCTTCTGAAAGCCACGGTTTTTTAAATTCTGTCACATGAATATGATAATGAAGGGCTGCTGCAAAATCAGGATCTCTTTCAATGACGCTTTCCAGTACTGAAATGACTTTTTCTGTATTTCCTTTTGGTGTGCCATCAAGTTGCCAATAATCCCACGGCTGTGCATTCATCGCCGCTCCGGCATAAAGCACTGCCGCATCCGAATCGTTCGGGTATTTATTCATTAATTTTTCAGTTGAGGCCACCCAGGCAAGATCAAGAATATCTCTCGAGATTGAAAGATCATCATCATATCTCTCTTCAAGTGCTTCAATATAATCCCGCTCCTTTTGAGATACTTTACCCTTTAAAGAACTGGCCATATTCATTGCATGGTTTGCCTGTTCGGCTGAATTCATCATCATGGGAACATTAAGGTTACGACCAAGTGAGAGCGCCCAACCCCAATAAGCCATGGCATTATCAGGATCTATCCTTGCCGCTTCTTTAAAGGACCTCAACGCTTCCGAATGATTAAAAGCAAAAACGAGCCGCATGCCCTGATCAAAGAAATACTGTGATTGCTCATCAGATGTTGTGACCTCAAAATGATAATCACCCAAGCCACCTAATCGAGGTGCTAATGGCCCTGTTGCCGTTGTTGGATCAGCATTAAGTGATACTGGATCATATATCTGTGCTGTTGATATAGCTGAAATAGAAACTGTTAGAATTAAGCTTAAAAATACCCTGTTTAACATTGTGGTTCTCCATCATTTTTTTATCGATGGGCACCTTATCATATAAAGTATATTTAAAATAGTCTTTCTAGGTTACCGCGCCGACCTTTTTAAATTCCGGCTTATCCCAGGCGTTCGTTTCCATAATATTCTTTAATCTTTCCACCGCATCCCAGACATTAACGTATGACACATAAAGCGGTGTAAAACCAAAGCGCATAATATCTGGCGCCCTGAAATCACCAACTACATCAGCAGCAATAAGCGCCTGCATGATGGCAAAACCTTTATCAGAATAAATTGAAACCTGACTACCACGACGATCATGTTCTTTCGGTGTGGCAAGCGAGAAGCCATAACCACCAAGTCGTTCATCAAGGAGCTGGATGAAAAGATCACAAAGCTTAAGTGATTTTTTGCGGATTTCCCCCATATCGGCGCGCATAAAAATATCAAGCCCCACTTCGGACATAGCGAGCGACACAATTGGTTCTGTCCCTGTACTGAACTGACGAATATCCTTACGTGGCCTATAATCGCGTTCAAACCCGAACGGCGCATCATGCCCCCACCATCCGGTGAGCGGCTGCATGGCTTTGCCGTGATGACGCTTTGCCACAAACATAAAGGACTGCGAACCAGGTCCGCCGTTAAGATATTTATAAGTGCATCCAAGGGCAAAATCCACATTACAGCCGTTCAGATCAACAGCAAGTGCGCCGGCGCTATGACACAAATCCCAAACCGCTAGTGCGCCAACATCGTGCGCTTTTTTGGTAATCGCTGCCATATCATGAAGATGACCGGTTTTATAATGAACGTGCGTGATGCATACACAGGCAACATCATCCCTAATCGCATCCAGAATTTCACCGTCTTCGGCAAACCTGATCTCATGACCGCGGTCAAGCTGCTTGATCAGCCCCTGCACCATATAGTTATCGGTCGGGAAATTGCTGCCTTCCATGACGATCACTTTACGGTCAGGCCGCATTTCAAGTGCCGCAGCAACCAGTTTATAAACATTAAGCCCCGTGGCATCGGCATAGATCACTTCGCCTTTATCCGCGCCAATCAAAGTAGCCGTTTTATCGCCAAGTCGTTCCACAAGATCAAACCAGCCCGCTTTATTCCAGCTTTTAATAAGGTCCGTGCCCCATTCCTGCTCAATAACATGTTTGGCACGCTCCATCGCCGCCTTTGGCATAGCGCCAAGGCTGTTACCGTCCAGATAAATCAAGCCTTCTGGAATACGAAACTCATCGGCAAAAGGGGCCAATATATCTTGCTCATCTAAAGCTAAAAAATCGTCACGGGTAAGTGTCATGTTGTATAAACTTTCAATTTAATTTAATGAATGAAAGGGACACTAACATTGTTTAAATGTGCTCGCTATTAAAATTTAAGGAAAAATTGATGAAGCCCTATCACAATATGGACCATGAAACACTGGAACGGGAATATAGTCCAAGTAGCTGCATTGATGACATTATGGTCTTCATTAATGAATATGAAACTGAAAGTGAAAACGCCCGTGATCTTCTTAAACAATCAATGCAGCGCGATATTAAATATGGCCCCGAAGATCGCTCCTATTTTGATATGTTTTTGCCTGAAGGTGATGGCCCCCACCCTATTCATATTTTTATTCACGGCGGGTATTGGCAGCTGCTATCCAAAAACGAAAGCGCCTTTGCTGCGCCTAACTTTATAGATCATGGCGTAATATTTATTGCGCTTGATTATACACTGGCGCCAGAAGCCTCATTGCATGAAATAGTTGATCAAGTAAGGCGCGGTATCATTTCAATCCTTAAAAATGCCGATAAATTTGGTGGGGACGCCGATAATATCACCATTTCCGGCAGTTCCGCTGGGGGCCATCTGGTGGCAGAAGTGATCAGTACAGACTGGCAAAAATACGGCTTCGACAAATGCCCGCTTAAAGGCGCGCTGGCGATCAGTGGCGTTTTTGATCTGGAACCACTTGTAAAGACTTACGTTAATGATCCCCTTAAAATGACCTTGAATGATGCGCACGCCTTAAGCCCACTGCTTCATATACCTGATCAGACCTGCCCTATAGCCTTTAGTGTCGGCGAAAATGAAACATCGGAATTTCACCGACAAACGGCCGAATATATGAAAGCCTGCGCTGAAAAAGGCATTGAAACCTCATATATAGAGAGCCCCGTCGTTAATCATTTCGATATCGTAATGAACTTGAACAAAAAAGACAGCCCGTTATTTCAGGCTGTCCTGGGTCAGATTAGATCTTAGGCTGATTTTGCACTCGCTATAATTTCTTCGGCCATTTCATCGGCGACTATATTTGTCGGGCGGCCTTCTTGGTTGGCGCGTTCGAAAATATGGATCAAGGTGTGATAGATATTTTCAACCTTTTCATTAACCCAGTTCACGTCGTAATCACCGGTAGTTTCGCCGGATACGTTGATGATCCCACCCGCGTTAATTACATAATCCGGGGCAAATAAAATATCCTTATCCATCAGGCGTATTCCGTGACTATCACTGGCGAGCTGGTTATTAGCACCGCCGGCAATGATAGGCACCTTTAAATGCGCAATGGTATCATCATTTAATATAGCCCCAAGCGCGCACGGCGATAACACATCAGCCTTAACAGATAAAATTTCATCCGTCGCAACTACAGTTGCGCCGAAATGCTCCACCGCATAATCAAGATTTTCCTGGACAATATCGCTAACCAATAGCTTGACGCCGTCTTTATGAAGATGGCCGCATAAATACTGACCAACATGACCAACCCCTTGAACAGCAACAGTTAATCCCTCTAAACTGTCTTTATCGAGCTTATATTTCACCGCCGCTTTGATGCCGTTATAAATACCTTTTGCTGTAAAGGGCGACGGATCGCCGCTAGCATGATCGCCTTGAGGAAGACCTGCTACATAATCAGTTTCCGTCGCGATCATCATCATGTCTTGCTCAGTCATTCCCACGTCTTCTGCGGTAATATAAGCGCCACCAAGGCTATCAATACAGCGGCCAAGTGCTTTAAATAGCGCGTCGGTTTTGTCGGTTTTAGAGTTTCCAATAATAACGGCTTTACCGCCACCAAGCGGCAAACCGGCCATGGCATTTTTATAACTCATGCCGCGCGAAAGGCGAAGCGCATCATTAAGCGCGTCCATTTCATTATCATATGGCCACATACGGCAGCCCCCGGCTGCGGGACCAAGCGAGGTATCATGCACTGCGATAAAGGCTTTAAGTCCGCTTTCTTTATCATGGAAATAAGCTAGTTGCTCGTGTCCGCGAAACTGATTTTTATCAATCATTATTATTAACTCTATTATTAGGATGCTTTTTTCAGATCAATATTATGATCAAGCTTATCCAGTAGTTTATTTAACTTTATTTTGGCGGATTTTATATTCTTTTCTTTTACATGTCCGTATCCTTTATAGGACATGGGCAGCTCTAAAATTTCAAGACATAACTGGTAATTGGCTTTATTTAATTTGTCGAGCACTAAATGGACATGCTCTTCATATTCACCAATTAGTGCCCGTTCCATCTTACGCTCATCGCTAAACCCGAATATATCAAGCGACCCACCGCGTAGAAACTTTAATTTAGCCATAACTTTTAAGGCGCCCATCATCCACGGGCCGAACTCCCGTTTTAGAACCTCACCAGTTACTTTATCACGCTTTTCAAATAATGGCGGCGCCATATGGAACTTTAATTTAAAATCGCCGCTAAATTGTGCCTCAAGCTTTTTATGAAAATCGCCGTTAGTGTAAAGGCGGGCTACTTCATATTCATCCTTGTATGCCAGTAGCTTATAATAATTACGGGCGACAGCTTGATAAAGTTCAGCCTGATCTTTTTCCTTAACGCGGTTCATTAAATTCAAATATTTATCCGCGTATTTTTTGTTCTGATATTGGATAAGGTTTTCTACTCTTTTACCAATGACGTCGCCTATCGTTTCGGAAATATCATCATGGAAGGATGCATTGATGTATGGCTTTACGAAACTTTCCAGTTTTCCCATATCATGTGCCGCAAGCCTACCGCAGGCAAAGGTCTTTTTATTTTGCGCTATAGCAACCCCGTTAAGTTCTATCGCCCGGTCAATAGACGCAAAAGATAGTGGGATAAGCCCTTTCTGCCAGGCATAGCCCATCATAAAGACATTGGTCGCTATACCGTCACCAAGCAGCACAGTGGCAAGCTCGGTTGCTTCCACATAATGACGGTCTTTATCAAGGGTATGGGCTTCAAGTGATCTTTTTAAGTTCTCTTGCTGAAAATCAATGGCGTTATTTTCAACGAAATCCGAAACTGGACTATTATGAGCATTGATCACTGATTTTGTCCGGTCGCTTCTAACGCATTCAATGGAATCCGGACTTGCCGCCACCACAAGATCGCAGGCAATCAATAGATCCGCACATCCGGTCATGATATGCGGCGTGCGTAATATTTCAATATCTTTACCAAGTCTCACATGGGAAAGTACCGCCCCACCTTTTTGCGCCAGCCCCGTCATATCAAGCAGGTTACTGGCCAGCCCATCTATATGGGCGGCCATGCCGAGGATGCCGCCAATGGTCAGCACCCCCGTGCCACCAACCCCAGTCACCAGAATATTATATTCCGTTTCCACCTTGCCAATATTCGGTGTGGGAATGCCGCCTAGCAATTCATCCAGCCCGGTGACTTTCGGTTTTTTAAGCTCGCCGCCGATTACACTAACGAAAGAAGGGCAAAATCCTTTAACGCAGCTATAATCCTTATTACAGCTCGACTGATTAATGATCCGCTTGCGGCCATATTCGGTTTCAAGTGGCTCAACCGATACACAGTTTGATTTATCGGAACAGTCCCCGCACCCTTCACAAACCGCATCGTTAATGAAAATCCGCTTGTCCGGATCAGGGAATGTTCCCCGTTTGCGGCGGCGGCGTTTTTCTGCGGCGCAGGTCTGATCATAGATTATGATGCTGCACCCTTCCACGTCGCGGGCCTTAAGCTGGACCCCATCCATTTCATCACGGTAAAGGATGGGGATATCAGCCGGGATCAGTCCCCGGTTTTCATAGCGGTCCAAATCTTCGGTGACGATCCAGATTTTCTTAACCCCTTCGCCGCGCATCTGCTGGGCAATCATTTCGACCGTCAGGCCGCCTTCAACCGGTTGACCACCGGTCATAGCCACCGCATCATTATATAAAATTTTGTAAGTGATATTAACTTCAGCCGCAATGGCCGCGCGAATAGCAAGAATACCAGAATGTTGATAAGTGCCATCACCTAAGTTAGTAAAAATGTGCTTTTCATCCGTAAAAGGAGCCTGGCCAATCCACGGCACACCCTCACCGCCCATCTGGGTAAATTCTGAAGTGCTCCGGTCCATCCACAGCGCCATAATATGACAGCCAATACCGGCCATAGCCCGACTTCCTTCAGGCACTTTGGTTGATGAATTATGCGGACATCCTGAACAGAAGTACGGTTTTCTAAGTAGTGGTGACTTATATTCTGCTTGCATCGCTTCACGGCGATTAAAATAATTCCGCGCATATTCAACCATTTCACCTTTATAAAAATGCGAAATCCGATCAGCAATCACATGGGTGATAAGTCCGACAGAAAGCTCATTTTCCGGTGGAAGTAACCACTGGCCTTTTTCATCATATTTTCCGACGACCACCGGGCGTTTATCAGCGTGCCAGTTAAAGAGCTGCTGTTTTAGCTGATTTTCAATAAGCTCGCGTTTTTCTTCAACAATAAGAATTTCATCAAGCCCTTCACAGAAATTCCGCACCCCTTCCGGCTCAAGCGGCCAAGGCATACCGACCTTAAATAAACGAAGTCCGATTTGTTCAGCAACTCGTTCATCAATACCCAGTTCATAAAGCGCCTGACGCACATCGCCATATGTTTTACCGCTGGTGATGATACCAAAGCGCGGCTTGCTGCTATCCATTACGGTACGGTCGAGCTTGTTTTTCTTACCAAAAGCAAGTGCGGCGAAAAGTTTATAACGCTGAAGGCGATAATCCTGTTCGCGCCACACATCATGCTGTCTTATATGAACGCCGCCTTCTGGCATTTCAAATTCATCATCACCGGGGATCAGTATTTGGCGTCCTTCCCGGTTTAGATCAACAACACCGGTGCTTTCTGCCGTATCACTGGTTACCTTAAAGGCGGTCCAGCAGCCGCTATAACGCGACATAGCAATACCGAGCAGCCCATATTCAACAAATTCCTGCATATTTGCTGGATATAGCATCGGCAGCATGGTTGAATAAAAACTGTGATCAGATTGGTGGGGAATGGTTGATGATTTGCAGGCGTGATCATCACCAGCGATGGCTAAAACGCCGCCGTGGGGCGACGTTCCGGCCGCGTTGGCATGGCGAAATACATCACCACTTCTGTCAACGCCCGGTCCTTTACCATACCACATACCAAACACACCGTCGTATTTAGCACCTTTATAAAGATTAGCCTGCTGGCTGCCCCAAACGGCAGTGGCACCGAGCTCTTCATTGATGCCTTCTTCAAAATAAACATTTTCAGATTTTAAATATTTATCAGCTTTTCTAAGCGCCGCGTCATAGCCGCCAAGAGGCGAGCCACGGTATCCGGAAATAAATCCAGCTGTGTTGAGACCGGCCGCTTTATCACGCCATCTTTGCACCAGTGGAATACGCACCAACGCCTGGGTCGCGGTCATAAAAGCGCGACCATGTGCCAGTTCATATTTATCATTTAAACTGATATTAATGCCCATGATGAAAAACTCCAAAATATTCGTTTTTAGTATAGGGTATATTTTTACATAAATTAGGCGAAAAATGCTTTCTATTTTAAGCTAAATAGGCTAATTTAAGAAATACTAATGCCTATTTTGACATTTTTGGGAAATATTAATGCTCATCGATTTAAGTGATATTGACAAGAAAATACTAGCCGCCATCCAGCATGATAGCACAATTACAAATTCTGAACTAGCAGACCTTGTCGGGCTATCATCTGCCCCCTGCTGGCGCCGCATAAAAAGACTAGAGGAAAAAGGCATCATTTCAAAGCGCGTCGGCCTGCTCGACACCAAAGCGCTCGGCCTTAACATCACCGCTTTTGCCAATGTAAAACTTTCGCACATACAAGAAGACGCGCTTGAGGAGTTCGAGCGCGCCGTAATAAAATTCGCCGAAGTAACAGAATGCTACACCATCAGCGGCTCGATGGATTTTATCTTAAGAATTGTAACAGAAAACATGCAATCCTACGAAAGCTTCCTACGCAAAAAACTACTTCGCCTGCCTATGGTTAGTGAAGTAAATACGCACTTCGCGGTGACGCAAGTGAAATACACCACGGCTGTGCCGCTTGAATTATCGAGTTAAGAATTAAGGTCCGCAAAAAACGGTTTAAATTCCAAATCGGCAACGATGGGGTCATTGACAAGGAAAAATATCAGGGCGTCAAAGGCGATAACGCTTTCTTCTCCACCTTTAGCAAGATTGCTAATTTCTTCCCTTAGAAGATCCACTTTTTCGACTAGATAGTTATGATACATAGAATGTTTTTCATAATCCGGATAATTATATCTCTCGAGAATTTCTTCTTCTCTTTTGAAATGTGCTAATGATTTATCAAGCATTATTGATGCTTTATCTGCAGCACCTTCATATTCACCGGCGCGTAGATTATTTCTGATATCATTAGCAATGCTAAACAGTTCCTGATGATCGGCATCAATATCTTTTTGTCCCACAAAAAAATTCTTTGGCAGTTCTAACGGCAACTCGCCAATTTCCGACCAGTCAACAATGGTTGTTTTTTGTTTTAATAACCAAAATCTGTAATTTTCAAGGGCCTCAGAAAGTTTTTCATCGGGCTGGAGTAACAGCAGATATACAAGTCTTGCCTCAAGCGTTCTCGCGCAGGTGTTCCATTTTTGGATAGCATTATCAACAGATGCATATTTCTCTAAAGAATAATCTCTCCAACTGGATACGGCATCTTCAAAATTGTCTTTATAAACATTATTCAAAACATTTTCAAAACTCATAAATCACTCCACACTAAACCCCATGCTCATCATATCAGATCATGACCAATTAGTCTATTCTAACCTTTCCGCTAACACCGCCGCTATAGTCGCTATGCCATCAATAAAATTACCGACGCGGATATTTTCGTTGGGGCTGTGTTGGTTATTATCGGGGTTTACGGTTGGAACCGATAAAGCTGGGATATCAAGCGTATCGACAAACGGTGATATGGGGATGGAACCGCCCATTGTTCTGAGCATAATCGGTGTGCTGCCATTTAGGTGCGTCATGGCGCTTTTTGCAAAATTTCCTGCTAGACTATCAAAATCAGTGCGAAATGCCGGATAGGAAATTGAATAATTTAGCTGCACGAAACGTTTCTGTTCGGCCCGCTCCATGTCTGTCGGTTCGTGATCTATGATGGTATAGCCCAGTCCTTCAATATGTTCTTTAATAATGCTGATCAGATATACCGGGTCACTTTCCTTCACAAGCCGCACATCAATTTCGGCGGTTGCCAGCGGCGGGATAATGGTTCTGACCTGATCACCAACCCATGCGCTATTTAAGCCGCGAATATTAAGGGATGGGTATTGAATTGACGCCTCAAGGCTATCCGCTACCTGATCCGGAATTGAAAAGCCCATAGCCGCCCGCATTTCAGCTTCGTTATTGGGTACGGCGTCGAGTATTTCTTGCGCTTCCTGTGAAATATCTACCCCTTTATAAAAACCAGGAATGGAAACAACGCCATCCGCAGTTTTCATGGAAGAGAGTATCCGCGCCATATGAAATGCCGGATTGGGAGCATAATTTCCAAAATGGCCGCTATGTTGGGCTACTTTTGCGCCAAAGGTTTGCAGGGTAATTTCCGCAATGCCGCGCGCACCGAATGATAACGTCGGGCCACCTGACCTATGAGGCGGACCGTCAAATATCATCAACATATCTGATGCTAGCTCTGCGCGATTATCAATGACCGCTTGCGGCAAATGAGGTGATGAAAGCTCCTCTTCGGTATCAATGACCACTTTTAAATTAAAATCGGTAGTAATGCCGAGATTATCCAAAACATCAAGCGCCATCAAAAACTGAGTATTGGGCCCTTTGGAATCAGACGCGGAGCGGGCATAAATGCGCCAGTCAGGATTGATATTACCTTTTAGACTATCCCAAGGAATATCGCGCCAGCTTCCGTTTTCCCATGTGTTTGTATCAGATGCACGGAGCACCGCGCCGTAAGGATTAGGCTGATACCAAGCGCTTAAGTCCACCGGCTGGCCATCCGCCTGCAAATATACAAGCATGGTTTTAGTGGCCCCCGGCACCATACGCTTAGCATAAAGCAGCGGATTTTCCGGCGCGGCAAGGCGCGATACTTCAAAGCCCCGGCTTTCAAAGGCGTTTTCCACCCAATTGGCAAGCTTGGCAATATCATCCGCCATATGACCATCATTGGGAATAGCAAGATATTCTTTAAACGTATCAAGCGCCGTCAGTTTGATGCGGTCTACTTCGGCTTTAATTTGATCTGGTGTTAATTGATTTTCAGCATTTGCGGATAAAATCATGCTGATCATAAAAATTATAAATAAATTGAACTGTTTCATTATCATTCCCTTTTATTATTTATGCCACCCTGCTAGTGTGATTTCAAACAAATTATATGGTGAAAAAATGTTTCTTAGAAAAGCCTTGGCCCTCAGTTCAATCCTTATACTCTCCGCCTGCGGTGATGATGTCGCAGAAGCCCCTTACGGCAGCTGGGCGTCTCCCATTAGTGCGGAGCTAACCACAAGGAACGCCGTTGGCCTGCGCAGTGTGCGCCTTGATGGTGATGATTTATACTGGATCGAAAGCCGCCCAGATGAAGGCGGACGCAGAGTTATAGTGAAACGTGATGCTGAAGGCACCATGGCCGATGTCATTCCTGAAGGTTTTTCAAGCCGGACCCGGGTTCATGAATATGGCGGCGGTTCTTATAATGTCTGGGACGGGGTAATTTATTTCTCTAATCATTCTGATCAACTGCTTTACCGCCTTACACCAGGCGGAACACCCGAAGCGCTGACCGAAGACGGCTATCGCTATGCCGACTGCATCATGGACGGCGGTCATAACCAGCTGATCTGTGTGCAGGAAGACCACTCTCATGACGGTGAACCAGTTAATACGCTCGTCTCCGTATCCCTTGAAGGCGGCGCTAAGGTAAGAACGCTTTTTTCCGGCACTGATTTTGTTTCCTCCCCTGCGCTAAATCCTGATGGTGATACGCTGGCCTGGATTACATGGGATCATCCCAACATGAACTGGGACGATACTAAAATGTGGATGGCCACTATTAGCGATCAGGGAAGTCTATCCGGTACCGAAACAATCGTTTCTAGAGATAGCCTTTCTGTACAAGAACCGCGCTGGACCGATGACGGAAAGCTTTATTATATTTCCGATCCTGAAGGCTGGTGGAATTTCCAGACTTATCAAAACGGTGAAGCCGTTGCCGTTTCTGAAGAAGAAATGGAGTTTGGCAAATCTGGCTCGCTCGGGGCTCATTCATATGCTTATCTTAGCAATACAGAAGTAATTGCAAAATTTGAACAAGGCGGCACATCTCATCTTGCCATCGTTGATCTTGAAGACGGCGATGTCGATGAAATTGACACGCCATATGTTGGCATCAGCAAGGTTTATTCAAATGGGGGGAAAATATACCTGATCGGCTCGACCACAACATCTTCATCAGAAATTGCGCAGTATGATGACGGTGATTTTATAACCATCAAAAAATCACAGGAACCGATTGTTGACGCGGCCTATATATCAGAACCCGAAGCAATTACATTCGCCAATTTAAAGAGCGAGCCTACCCATGCGTTCTATTACGCACCAAAAAATCCTGACTTTTATGCACCAGACGATGACCTTCCACCGACTATCGTTCGACTTCACGGTGGACCGGTTGGTGCAACCAATCCATCATTTCGTGCCAATAATCAATTTTGGACCTCACGCGGTTTTGCCATTATTGACATAAACTACGGCGGCAGTACCGGATATGGCCGCGAATACCGCGAAAGATTACGTGGACAGTGGGGTATTGTCGATATTGACGATACCAAAGCGGCGCTTGATTATCTGGTCGATGAAGGTCTTGCCGATCCTGACAAACTCCTTATCCGCGGCGGCAGCGCCGGTGGTTACAGCGTTCTTGTTGCCCTATCCCAGCATGATATTTTTGCCGCCGGCGCCAATTATTACGGCATCAGTGACCTTGAAGTGCTTTACCGCGACACTCATAAATATGAAAGCCGTTTTCTCGTCAGCATGATCGGTAGATACCCCGAAGATAAAGACATCTATGAAGAACGCTCGCCAATAAATCATCTTGATGGTTTTAAAAGTCCGTTGATTGTTTTTCAGGGTCTGCTTGATCCGGTCGTACCGCCAAACCAATCAGAACTGATCGTCACCGCACTGCGTGAAAGAAACGTCCCCGTAGCCTACTATCCCTACGAAGGCGAATATCACGGCTTCGGCAAAAAAGAAAACATCATCCATAGCCTGGAAAGCGAACTGGTTTTTTACGGCAAAATATTAGGTTTCAAGCCAGCGGGAGAACTGCCAGAGATCGAAATTGATAATTTTGACGGGTGATAAATCATCTAACTTGAGAAAATACAATTTGATGATATAGTGTTAACATTATGCGTAAATTAATTATAACTTAGAAGCTTAATTTTCTTGGAGGGGACTAATGAAAAATTATTCCATTTTTGTTTTGTTATTAATAACAGCTTGTAGCAGTACTGGCGTTGTACCAATAAATGGTGACACTTATATGATAGCCAAAAGAAGTGCTCAAGTTGGCTTTGGCCCGCCAGATGGCGTAAAAGCAGAAGTCTATAAAGAAGCAAATTCATATTGTTCGAACATGCAGAAATCGGTCGAGACTGTGGACTTAGTAGTAACTAATTCTGGGTTCGCAAAGCCAGGAAACGTTTCACTAGAATTTAGATGTAAATAAAAAATAATTAATCATCTGTTTTATTAACTCATTATCCAAACTAACATGGGAATTGATAATTTTGTTGAGTAAAGCCAAATTCGTCATTCCGGCGAAGGCCGGAATCTAGTCCTCTTATAAAATAGTCCCCGCAACGGGCGGAGTCATCTTTTACTGGTACTGAATACCCGCCTTCGCGGGTATGACGAGATTTATTAGACTATTCGGTTACTGTCCCTGAATGAAAAGAATGAGATTTGTGTTTAGACTTCCTCATACTCTTGCGGTGTATCAATATCCTGAAAGATCGCTTCGGTGTTTAGGTCTACTTCGATAATCTGTTCAGGGTAATCTTTGAGCAGTTTCCTTGCGCCCTTGTCGCCGGTAAGTTCTTCGAAATTGGTGAAATAATCGCGGGCGAAAATTAGCGGATTACCGATTTTGCCATTTGTGGTCGGTGCAATGATTTTAGCGGGGGCGTAGGCGTCGATCAGTTTATTATAATCGTTCGCCGTAATGTACGGCATGTCGCCAAGGCAGATCATAACGCCGTCTATATCATCAGGAAGCGCCGCTATACCCGCCTTAACTGACGTGCTGAGACCTTCGGCGTAATTTGGATTGTGAATGAAAGTAACTTTTTCTGAAATGCTTTTCTTAACCGCGTCTGCCTCGTTACCTGTTACGACATAAATGTCATCAACATTACTACTGGCAAGCTGATCAACAACGTAACTGACCATGGTTTTATCATTAAATTTTAGAAGTAATTTATTATCATCCCCCATGCGCGTTGAACGTCCAGCGGCAAGAACCAGTGCTATAATATTCGCGCTCACGCGATACCCCGTATATTTTCGGCGCGTCTGATCGCCACTAGTTCCGCAAGGATTGAAAGAGCGATTTCTGCTGGCTCAAGTCCGCCAATATCAATGCCGGCTGGGCCGTGGATGCGGGCAATTTCCGCGTCCGTAAAACCTTTATCCTTAAGCCGTCCTACACGGTCAGCGTGGGTTTTGCGGCTACCGAGTGCGGCAATATAAAAAGCTTTAGAGCGAATGGCAATTTCAAGCGCCGGATCATCAAGTTTTGGATCATGGCTTAAAGTGACAATTGCTGTGCTGGAATTAATGCCGATTGTTTCAAGCGCCTCATCAGGCCAATCGGTAAGAAACTTTGTGCCTGGAAAGCGTTCTTCAGAAGCATAGGCCGTTCTCGGGTCCACCAGTGTCACATCGATATCGAGCGTCCGTGCCATGGAAACGAGCGACTGCGAAATATGAACGGCGCCGACCACGATCATTTTCAAGGCCGGCTTATAGACATGGGTAAAAAATTCGCCGTCGCCTATTTCAATTTCGCTTCTCAATTCTTTTCTATCATTAGGATCGCTATCAAGAAGCAAGGCCGCCTTTGCCTTAATATCCGTCAACGGTTCAACCAATATATGAACTTCGCCGCCGCAGCTAAGACCCACTTCCCATGCCTGATCAGTGGCCACTTCAAATTTTAAAAGCTCGCCCTTCCCTGTATTGATACAGTCATGGGCCGATGTGACAACCACACCATCAACGCAGCCACCCGAAACGGATCCTTCCATATGACCGTCCGCATCAATCACAAGGTGACTGCCGACCGGGCGCGGTGATGACCCCCAGGTTTTAACAACCGTGGCCATTGCCATTTTGCGGCCCTCACCATCCCAATCGCGGATGGTTTGCCAAATATGTCTCCAATCAGTGCTCATGGGGCGGACAGTATCAAATAACTTTTCAAAAATCACCCCTTAAAATGAAACAATGTAACAAAATATTGCTCTGCCGCTCAATTTATTGCTATAAATACCCATTGAAATTAAAGGGTATATTATGGATCCATTCACACAAGCCGTACTCGGGGCGGCCTTCGCACAGAGTTTTGCAAAGAAAAGTAAAATACCACTGGCCTGTCTTGCCGGTGCGGTAGGTGGTATGGCACCTGATCTGGATGTACTGATTAAATCTGCAAATGATCCACTTATGGGCATTGAATTTCACCGCCATTTCACCCATTCACTTTGGTTCATTCCTTTTGGCGGCCTGATTGTCGCAGCGGCCCTCTGGCTAATCTTCCGAAAAAAATGGGATTTTAAAAACCTTTATATTTTCACCACTTTGGGGCTTGCCACCCACGCGCTGCTTGATGCCTGCACAAGTTACGGCACCCGGCTTTTCTGGCCCGTTTCAAACGCGCGGGTATCGTGGGATACGGTAGCGGTCATTGACCCGGTCCCGACCATCGCGCTTTATATTTTTGTTACGATAAGCCTGCGTATGAAATCGGCCAAGATGGCGCGCTACGGCATGGCTTGCATGATCGGTTATTTGTCACTCGGCTTTTTACAAAATAGCCGCGTCACCGCTACAATAGAACAACTCGCCAGTAATCGAGGACACGAGGTTGAACGCATAAAGCTAAACCCTACCATTGGAAATTTAATTGTCTGGCGCAGTACTTATCAGTATGACGGTAATTATTATGTCGATGCGGTGATCGCAGGGACATTTTCAAGCCCCGAAATCATTAAAGGCTCATCAGTGCCAGCCATTGACCCGGAAGCAATATATCCCATGTTAAGCGCACAAAGCGTACAGCGAAATGACATCCGCCGCTTTGATTATTTTGCCCAAGGTTATTTATTTGAATTTAATGGTGCGATCGCTGATCTGCGCTACAGTGCAGAACCCCATAAAATCCAACCCATATGGGGCATCAGAACCAAACCTTTTACCCCGGACACACATGTTGATTATGTAGGCTTCTCACGTCCAAACGGTCGCGCGCTTGGCACCACATGGGATATGATGGTCGGGAATTATAAAGCTGAAGAAGAAACTCAAATAGCCCCTTAGCCACGCATATTGCGAAGACGCAAACGAAGCGCGTTTAGTTTGATAAACCCTTCGGCGTCGCGCTGATCATAAACTTCGTCTTCTTCAAAGGTCACATGTTCCATAGAATAAAGTGATCTTGGTGACTTACGTCCTACCAAATGAGCACCGCCTTTATAAAGCTTAAGACGCACGGTGCCGTAAACATCTTCCTGTGATTTGTCGATCAGTGCCTGCATCATTTCCCGTTCCGGCGAATACCAGAAACCGTTATAAATACATTCGGCATATTTCGGCATGATCTCGTCTTTTAAATGCATAGCGCCGCTATCAATGGTAATGCTTTCCATACCGCGGTGAGCAACAAGCAAAATAGTTCCGCCCGGTGTTTCATAAATACCGCGTGACTTCATTCCGATGTAACGATTTTCCAGCAGATCAAGGCGGCCAATGCCGTTGATGCGGCCAAGTTCATTTAATTTAGTCAATAAAGTGGCCGGACTCATACGCACGCCGTCAATGGCCACCGGGTCACCCTTTTCAAATTCCACATCAATATAGGTTGGTTCATCCGGGGCATTTTCTGGTGAAACTGTACGGCTATAAACATATTCTGGTGCCTCGATCCATGGATCTTCAAGCAGCTTTCCTTCTGATGATATATGAAGAAGGTTGGCATCACATGAAAATGGCGATTCACCGCGCTTATCTTTAGCAATCGGAATTTGATGTTTCTCAGCATAATCAATCAGCTTTTCACGGCTGTTTAAGTCCCACTCACGCCACGGGGCGATCACTTTAATATCGGGGTTAAGAGCATAATAACCAAGCTCGAAACGTATCTGGTCATTGCCTTTACCGGTCGCACCATGACAAACGGCCTCGGCACCAACTTGGGCGGCGATTTCAATTTGTCTTTTAGCGATAAGAGGACGCGCAATTGCCGTGCCAAGCAGATAAGTGCCTTCATAAAGCGTATTAGCGCGGAACATAGGAAATACAAAATCGCGGATAAATTCTTCTTTCAAATCATCAATGAAGATTTCCTTGATACCTAACATTTCGGCCTTTTTACGGGCTGGCTCAAGTTCTTCACCCTGACCAAGGTCAGCCGTAAAAGTTACCACTTCACACTCATATTCATCCTGTAGCCATTTTAAGATAATGGATGTATCAAGACCGCCAGAATAAGCGAGTACGACTTTGTTAATTGACATTATAATTTCCTCTAATCTATTAATTGCGGCGCAGTATAGGGGAAAGTTTTACAAGCGCAAGCCTTGTGAGAGCTATTTTACAAAAAAAATGCACAAAAAGACACCTTAAACAGAATTTATGGGTGAATTATAATAAGTAAACCGAATATTATTCGGCTGTACCTTTACCCTTCTCCCTAATCATTTCTAAGATCAAAGGAGCTTACTTAAAATGCTCAGCTTTGTATTGATAACAGTAGTCAATAGTGTTGAAAAAGAAAAAATCTAAGTTTAAGGTATTTAAATTGCAAAATTAACGGGATAAAGTTCCATACTGTTTTGGATTAATGCAGTTCAATTTACTGAGGATAATTTTATGAACCAAAAAATAAACCGACGACATATTCTTCAGGGGACTGCTGCTGCACTTGGCATTAGTGCTGCTTCGCCACTCTTTATGGCCATCGCCGCCTATACTGAAAACGCACAGGCACAAACAAACACAATGAGCATTTTTAATGCTTCAGAACGCAAAATGGTCGATATTCTAGCGGAGCTTATTATCCCAGAAACTGACACGCCAGGCGCAAATGCGGCAGGTGTACCGGATTTTATCGATATGATGGTCTCCCAATGGTATACCCCCGAAGACAGAAAAGCGTTTATTCATGGGCTTCGCAAGCTTAATCATCACTCGCTTATTTCCTTTGATAAAAACTTTCTTGAATGTAAGGAGCCGCAGCAGATTATTGCACTTGAAGATACTGAACAAAATGTAGATGGAACCATGAGTGATGGTATATCAGGCGGAACCAGTAAACGTGTTGCAGTTACAGCGGAAGACCCGGCAGCATGGGGAGATATTCCCCTTGAAGGAAGGTATTTCTTTGACCAAATCAAAAGCCTTACCGTGCTCGGGTTTTATACTTCAGAGATAGGCGTTGAACATGAACTTATTTATGATCCACAGCCGGGATCGTACGACGGTGGTCTGGATTTCAACCAAGTCGGCAAACATTATACAAGCTAAAACCAAGAGTAGGAGAATTTTAAATGGCTGAAAGTCAGGATTTTGACGTAATTGTTGTAGGTTCCGGTGCCACAGGCGGGTGGGCTGCCAAGGAAATGTGTGAGGCAGGTTTTAAAGTACTAGTGCTTGAGCGCGGAAAACCAACCACACACCGTGAAAGTTATGAGAATGAATTTGTTGATCCATGGGATCGGCCCTTTGCAGGACAATCGAAGTCGGGGGAACTGGAAAAACTATATGGCCCGGCATCCTATATGATGGGATTTAGAAATAAAACCTTCATGGCAAAATTTGAAGATGCTCCTTATGATGTAAATACTAAAAATCCTTTTATGTGGATCAGGCCGGGCGCTGTTGGCGGCAAGTCCCTCATCTGGGGTCGTCAGGTTTATCGCTGGAGCGATCTTGATTTTGAGGCAAACAAGCGTGACGGTCACGGTATTGACTGGCCAATTCGTTATAAAGACATTGAACCGTGGTATTCCTATGTGGAAAAATATATTGGTGTTCAGGGCTCCTATGAAAATCTGCCGCAGCTTCCCGACAGTGAATTTATGCCAGCCATGGAACTTAATCATGCAGAAAAATTCGTCAAAAAACGCATTGAAAGAAATTTTGAAGGACGTAATTTGATCATTGGTCGTTCGGCCAATATTACCGAGGCCATGCCGGATCAGGACCGCACCAACTGCCAGTATCGCAATCAATGTGTAGGCGGCTGTTCGTTTGGTGGATATTATTCATCAGTCGGCGTGACGCTGCCGGCGGCAGAAAAAACCGGCAACATGACCCTAAGGCCTCATGCTGTGGTGGCATCCCTTGAATATGACGCGGATAATAAACGGGTAACAGGTGTTAGAGTATTTGACGCAAATACCAAGAAAGAAGAAATCATTAGCGCCCGTGTTGTGTTTCTTTGTGCCTCAACGGTTGCATCAACGCAAGTGTTGATGAATTCAATTTCCGAAGCCACCCCAAAAGGTCTTGGTGGCGCATCGGGCGCACTTGGTCATTATCTGATGGATCATACCTGGGGAACAAGAATTCAGGGAACGGTGAAGGAAAGCTTTGGTAAGATCCAGCGTGGCAGAAGACCTACGGGTTCATATATACCACGTTTTAGGAATATTAGCGCGCAAGATGATGACGGTTTGGACTTTATCCGAGGTTATAATTTCCAGGTTGATAGTACAACAGAAGGATGGGCCGGGCGGGCATCAAACACCCCAGGTTTCGGTGCTGATTTCAAGAATGGTGTTAATACACCGGGCGACTGGACCTTTACCCTTTACGGATTTGCAGAATGTCTTCCCTACCACGAAAATAAAGTCGAGCTCTCCAACAAAAAAGACCAGTTCGGCCTTTCAATGATCAAATTTGATATTGAGTTTAAGGATAACGAATTTAAAATGGCCCGTGATATGATCCGTGAGGGTGAAAAAATGCTTAACTCAGCGGGTCTTGAAAATGTCAAAAGCAAATTGGGCGAAATGCGTCCGGGCCTTGGTATTCATGAAATGGGTACGGCCCGCATGGGAAATGACCCTAAAGAGTCCGTTCTAAATAAATGGAATCAGGTTCATGAAGCGCCGAATGTGTTTGTCACTGATGGTGCCTGCATGACATCTATTTCATGCGTTAATCCGACACTGACCTTCATGGCCATAACCGCCCGCGCAGCAAACTACGCCATCGAACAACTAAAATCGGGTAAATTATAAAATTGAGAGAGAGTGAAGCTATGGCATTATCAAGACGAAATATGTTAATGGGCACTGGCGCACTTGCGGCATTAAGTATGATCCCCCATTCTATAAGTTCTGCACAGGATAACGCGTTTGATATGAGCTTTGGGCCCCATGAGGGAATGTTTAAAGCAATGGCAGGGGATGATATCGTCGATCAGATTAATTTTGCCGCCGCGCAGGGTTTCACATCATGGGAAGATAACTGGATGAAAGACCGCCCGGTTAGTGAACAAAACCGTATCGCTAAAGCTCTTGAAGCCAACAACATGACCATGGGCGTCTTTATCGCCAGTGATATAGATTGGCAAAACCCAACAATGTCGCTGGGTAATCCAGATTACGTCGAGAAATTCGCAAACGATATGGAAAAAAGTTCCGAGATTGCAAAACGTGTCGGCGCAAAATGGGCGACCGTCGTGCCGGGCGTTGCTGACCGCAGACTTCATCAGGATTATCAGATGGCAAACTTAACGGAATGCCTAAAACGCGGCAGCGAGGTTTTGGAAAAATCAGGTCTTATTATGGTGCTTGAGCCTCTTAATAATTACGAAGATCATCCGGGGCTTCTGCTCAAGGAAGTAGCGCAGGCATATTACCTTTGTAAGGCGGTGGACAGCCCGTCCTGTAAGATACTGTTTGATATTTATCATCAGCAGGTCACAGAAGGTCGTCTGATTGCCAATATGGACCGGGCATGGGAGGAAATAGCCTATTTCCAAATCGGCGACACACCGGGCCGAAATGAGCCAACAACAGGCGAAATTCACTATAAAAACGTCTTCAAGTATATTTATAACAAAGGCTATAGAGGCGTCATGGGAATGGAACACGGCAATTCAATAGCAGGCGCGAAGGGCGAACAGGCCGTGATTGATGCTTACCGCGAAGTGGGTAACTTTTTATAACGGGATACGTTAAAAAAGCACATCGGCAACCCGTTTTAACTATTTTTAACCAGCAAGGGCAATGCCGCCGCGCGGCAGGCCAGCTTCAACATTACGCCAAAGAATTTCATGATCTTGCGGTAAAGACCTGCTGTTGGGGACCGTGAGCCACAAACGGTATAGGTCTCTTACATATCCGCTCGCAGCGTCATCTTCGAATGCACCGCGTGAATGGTAAATAACATGATTATTGACGAATTGAATATCGCCGGGCACGAAACGCATTTCAAAACTTAACTCATCAGCCAGTTCAACGAGCATATCAATTGCTTCCCACTGTGCTTCGGACATTTTTGGCACACCTTCATGAAGCTGCGCCGCTTCAATGTACGTCCGCGAATAATGGCTGGTGAATTTCCCGTCTCTATATCCAAAGACAGGCAGCGGGTAAGGCATATTTTCACCGCCCTCTTCTTCGCCGAGGCGCGAGCGCCAAATGGGCGCGTCTAATAATTCAAGTAAATCGGGGCGGCGTTCCATCATGGCGTTTCGCACACTGACAGAACTAACAAGCTTACTATTGCCACCGGTTTTGGCTTGCCCTGCACATAAAAGTGCGACCACATCAGTGCGGTCCGTATGAAACCGAAGTTCCGCAGACGTCAGCGTACGGGCATGGGATGACAAGAAAACTTCGCCTTTTTCATTTGTCTTGATCTGACCGTGGCGTTTACCTACATCACCACCTTCATTACGAATGCGGCGCATTAATTCACCGTCATGCCCCTGATAACAGGCCGAACCAACATATGAACTAATCCCCATCCACAGCGTGCGGAGTTCTAAATCGGAGTATTTTTCAAGATTAAGGCCGCGTAGTCTAAAAATACCGCTGCCTTCTTCAAGTTCTTCTGATGCCTTTTTAAGAATTTCGGCCAGCTTATTCAGTGGGAAATGTTTTTTTCTTATTTCCTTCCAATTAACTTTAAGATCAAGCGCAGTGGTAAGCGCAGCATCAATTTCTGCTAGCTCTTCATCATCCATATGATGTTGC
>JABJKT010000141.1 GCA_018660225.1 Kordiimonadaceae bacterium | reverse complement strand
TACACCCTGCAAGGCGAAGGCGCGCAAACTGGCCGCCCCGCCGTATTTTGCCGTTTTACTGGCTGTAATCTCTGGTCCGGCCTCGAAAAAGACCGCGCCACGGCCCAGTGCAGTTTTTGTGATACTGATTTTGTAGGTGGTGATAAATATAAAACAACTGAAGAGTTAGCCGAAAAGGCTTGGGATATGTGGCCTGGCGGTGGCAACCCTTATATTGTTTGCACGGGCGGCGAGCCCTTATTACAGCTCGATGTGGCTTTAATAAAAGCGTTTCAAAAAATCGGCTTTGAAGTCGCCGTGGAAACGAACGGCACCATCGAAGCGCCCGTAGAGCTTGACTGGGTCTGTGTTAGCCCAAAAGTAAATCATCTGCTGGTGCAACAAACTGGAAATGAATTAAAACTTGTTTACCCGCAGGACAATGTCCAGCCGGAAGATGTGGAACATCTGAATTTTGATCATTTCTTCCTCCAGCCCCTCGACAAAGAAGGCAAAGATTACACTTTAGGTGTGGCCGACTATTGCCAGAAAAATCCAAAATGGCGGCTAAGTCTTCAAACTCACAAAATCATCGGCATCCCATGATCGCAAACCTTCCTATGTACGAGCGGGCAGAACTTGCCCAAGCCCATAATCAGTTTTGGCAATTGATCAGGAAGAATTTAAATATTGAAAGCCCTGAGCATTTATCACAAGACGCCGGTGAAATGGAAGTATGGATCCGTCCTGACTTAATCCTTAGTCAGGCCTGCGGTAAACCGTACCGTGAAATATTACATAACAAAGTCACCCTGATCGGCACGCCTGATTACGACATCGAAGGATGCCCACCCGGTTATTACAGAAGCGCTTTTGTGATCAGAAAAGAAGAAAAACGCGAACAGTTAGACGATTTTAAAGACGCCCTTTTTGCCTATAACAATAAAATGTCTCAATCGGGTTATCATGTGGCAAATGATTTTTTTGAAAGTGAAATATGCTCAGGCGGTCATTTAAATTCTGCCAAAATGGTAGCTCAGGGCAAGGCCGACATCGCCGCTATAGACGCTATATCACTGGTATTTATGGAAAAATATGAAGTTTTTTTTACAAAAATCAAAATACTGTCATGGACAGAACCCACTCCCGGACTGCCTTATATTACGGCACTTGGAAACGATAAAGAAGAATATTTTGATGCTATAAAGAATGCCATTTCAGAACTACCGGAAGATGTTCGCCGTACGTTAAAAATCAAAGACATAGTTGATATCACAAAAGAAGATTATTTTATCTAAATATCCACATTAGCCTTGCTAAACAATAAGAAATTAAGCAAGGTAAATCGACTTATCAAAAGGGTATGATAATTGACGCATAAGCCAGCCAATAAACCAGTAGAAAAAACCGTCTTTTCTCTCGCTGTATTATCCGTTTTAATCGTTTCGGTGCCGCTTATTATCTTTAATGAAACTATCGGTCCTAAAATTATCGAATTATATGACTTTGTAGCCTTTAATTTAGGCATTGTTTATCAATGGGTAGCCATCGGATGCATGGGATTATGGCCTGGCTCGCCTTCGGGCGCTACGGCAAGGTAAAACTCGGTGATGGTGAGCCTGTTTTTAGCACACTAAGCTGGGTCGCAATGCTTTTTTCAGCCGGCGTTGGTGGCTCCCTGCTCTACTGGTCTGTTATTGAATGGGCCGCTTATTACACAGCCCCGCCCTTTGGTGCCGAACCAAAATCAACCAATGCCCTTGAGTGGGCAACGAGTTACGGCATGTTCCACTGGGGCATCACGGCATGGTGTATCTATGCACTGCCCACCATTGCTATCAGCTATTCCTTTTATGTTAGAAAAATTCCTTATCTTCGCTTAAGTGCAGCGATCCTTGGCGAAAAATCAAATACGTCAATTTGGGCAAAAGTAATCGATTTTTCATTTATGATCGCGCTGATTGGCGGCGCAGGAACATCACTATCCCTGACTGCACCTGTGATTTCAGCTGGTTTTTCCCATTTAACCGGTGTCGAGCGCACCCCTACCGTTGATCTCATGGTAATATGCCTCTGTATCGCCATTTTCGGCACATCGGTTTATATGGGCCTTGAAAAAGGCATTAAGAAGCTTGCCGATGCCAATTTTTATTTATCAATAATTTTACTGCTCTTCGTACTGATCGTTGGACCAACCACCTTTATCCTGATGATGGGCACCGAAAGCATCGGCTTTATGCTGGCGAACACCATCGAAATGCTGACCTGGACCGATGCAGTAGATAACACCGGCTTTGTTCAGGATTATACTATTTTTTATTGGGCATGGTGGCTTGCTTACGCCCCTTATACCGGTATTTTTGTCACCCGTATTTCAAAAGGCCGCACTATAAAACAAGTGATCCTTTCAATGTGCGCTTATGGTAGCCTCGGTTGTTGGGCTTTTTATATCGTGCTTGGTAATTTTGCGCTGGATCTTGAACTGAGTAACGCCCTACCACTTGCCAGCATGATTGAAGCGGACGCCTTTGATGCCATAAGCGTCATATTCCTGCAGCTTCCTTATGGTTCGTTCGCACTTGGCTTATTTATAATCGTAACATTGATTTACGTGGCAACTACCTATGACAGCGCCAGCTACACCCTTGCCTCCGCCGCAACAAAAGAGCTTCATGCTGGTGAAAACCCGGCCACATGGCACCGCATATTCTGGGCCTTTGCCCTTGGCATCCTTCCTATTATCCTGATGTATATCGGCGGTCTAAAAGTAGTCCAATCCGCCGTCCTCCTAGCCGGTTTCCCTATCGCCATCGCCAGCATTTTCATGGTAAGGACTTTACTGAAATCACTGCGTGAAGATCACTCTTGATCCGTCTTCCTAAAGATTGCAAAGCCAAATGAAGCAATGATAAGTGCTACAATAAAGTTTAGGTAATTTAGGAACGCCCACGGTGCATAATCAAACACCTCAACCCCCATGGCGCCGGAATAAAATGCGCCGCCAAGCGACCATGGCATTAGTGGTGTGATTAATGTTGTGCTTTCTTCTATGGTTCTGGAAAGCATGCGGCGTCTAAGTCCCATTTCTTCGTATTTTTGCTTAAAAAGCTGTGCGGTTAAAACAATTGAAATATATGACTGGCCCGTCGCAATGCTGGCAATAATCCCGGTTAGCATTGTCGCGGCGAGAAGCGAGATAACATTTTTAATATGATGTAATAGACCGCTTAGCATTGACGTAAGATAACCGACCTTATCCAGAAGCCCACCAAGCGCCATAGCAAACAGGGCGATGGAAAAAGTCCCCATCATGCCAAGAATTCCACCACGGTTAAGCAGGTTATCAAGATCGGCATTACCGGTTTCGGCGCTATAGCCTGTTTGAAGGCTCGTCAGTATAGATAGAAATTGATGATCCTGCTGCACAATAGCAATAAAAATAGCCACAACTGACGCCGAAATCATCGCCGGTTCGGCCGGTATTTTTTTAAGGCTAAGGCCAAAGAGCACTATGATAGGAAGAAACCCCCAAAGGCTAACCACATAATGATCATCAATCGCCGCTTTAAAAGAGATAATTCCGTCAGCAGAAAAGGCCTGATCCGCATATTCCATACCGATCATACTGAAAATTACCAGACATAAAATATAAGTGGGCACCGTGGTATAAAGCATTGATTTTATATGGGTATATAAATCAGTCCCCGTAGCGAGCGCCGCCATATTG
>JABJKT010000140.1 GCA_018660225.1 Kordiimonadaceae bacterium | reverse complement strand
TAATGGTGCAGGTAAAACAAACTTGCTCGAGGCGCTGTCGTTCTTATCGCCCGGGCGGGGCCTTCGAGCGGCCAAGCTCTCAGATGTGAATAAGCTCGGGGCATTATCGCCGTGGGCCGTTTCCGGCAGGTTGATGACCCCTGACGGAATGCGACAACTCGGTAGTGGTCTGGTGCCAAGGCATGAGCTTTCTTCGGATGTGGCAGCGGACCGGCGCATTGGACGTATGGACGGTGAAAATTTATCAAGTCCCGCTGTCTTTAGTGAAATATTACAAATCGCTTGGCTAACGCCGCAAATGGACCGACTTTTTATAGAGGGGCCTTCCGGGAGAAGGCGCTACCTGGACCGCTTGGTTGCGGCTTATCATCCTACACATAACCGCGAAGTAAATGCTTACGAAAAAGTAATGCGTGAGCGGGGCCGATTATTGCTTGATGGCAATGCCGATCCGGTATGGCTTAAAAGCCTTGAACAGCGAATGGCCGAGCATGGTGTTGCCGTTGCTGCCGCGCGTCTGGATGCTATTGATAAGTTGGGCCAGGCTATTATGGAAAGCGCCTCGGCTTTTCCGGGCGCGATACTGCGTGTTGGCGGCGAACTTGAAGAGGCGTTGCTCAGTAAGCCAGCCGTTGAGGTGGAAGCAGAATTTTGTGAGAGGCTTGATGCGACAAGGTCACACGATGCAAAATCAGGCCGGACGTCAATTGGAC
Source organism: Kordiimonadaceae bacterium (assembly GCA_018660225.1). Lineage (GTDB taxonomy): Bacteria > Pseudomonadota > Alphaproteobacteria > Sphingomonadales > Emcibacteraceae > Pseudemcibacter. The sequence continues at coordinate 24,573 of JABJKT010000140.1, read as the reverse complement.
CTCATAAGTCTGATTTACGGGTCAGGCATGCGGATAAGGACATGCCAGCAGAGTTATGCTCAACGGGTGAGCAAAAAGCGCTTCTCATCGGCATAACGCTTGCCAGTGCACGTCTTAGCGCGACACAGTTTGGCGCACCTCCGCTTCTATTGCTGGACGAAATTGTCGCCCATCTTGACAACAAAAGGCGCGGATTTTTGTTTGAAGAACTGGAAGATATTGGCTCTCAGGTCTGGATGACCGGAACCGATAAATCGTTGTTTAGTCAGATGGAAAAAAAGGCGCGATTTTTCTGTTTTGAAAGTGGAAAAATAGAAGAAGATTAAAAGAATACATGCTATACTCACAAGGGTAAAAAACCGTTAAAGAAAAGGACTGGACTTTATGTCTGATGATACAGAAATTAAAGATGCTGCAGAGGGTGCGGAAGAATATGGCGCGGATTCGATTAAGGTCCTAAAAGGGCTTGATGCGGTTCGAAAAAGACCGGGAATGTATATCGGTGATACCGATGACGGCACCGGCCTTCACCATATGGTATTCGAAGTTTCCGATAATGCTATTGATGAAAGTCTGGCGGGATATTGCGATAAGGTTTTGGTGACAATGAACGCGGAAGAATCTATTTCCGTAACCGATAACGGACGCGGTGTTCCCGTTGACATTCATGAAGAAGAGGGTATGTCAGCGGCGCAGGTCATTATGACCCAACTTCATGCTGGGGGAAAGTTTGATAGTAACAGTTACAAAGTGTCCGGCGGACTTCACGGCGTGGGGGTTTCTGTGGTTAATGCGCTTTCAGATTATCTTGAGCTGCGCATATGGCGAAATGATAAAGAACATTTCATGCGCTTTGAGCATGGTGAAGCGCTTAAAGATTTGGTGGTCGTTGGTGATGCACCGGGCAAGACAGGTACCCAGGTAACGTTCAAGCCATCACTTAATACATTTACCAATGTTGAGTTTAGTTATGATACCTTAAAACACCGTTTTCGTGAGCTTGCCTTTCTAAACCGGGGCGTGCGGATTATTGTTCAGGATCACCGCACAAGTGATCATGAGGAAGTAGAACTTTACTATGAGGGCGGTATTGAAGCTTATGTGGAATATCTAGACCGTAGTAAAACGGCACTGATTGGTGCGCCGATAACCATCATCGGTGAAAAAGATGATGTTATTTTTGAGTGTTCACTACAGTGGAATGACAGTTATCATGAAAATGTGCTTTGCTTTACCAATAATATTCCGCAGCGCGACGGCGGAACCCATTTGGCGGGCTTTAGGGGTGCGTTAACCCGTACCATCAATAATTATGCGACAAGCATGGGTATCGCCAAACGTGAGAAAGTATCAATTTCAGGCGATGACAGCCGCGAAGGGCTGACTTGCGTGCTTAGCGTTAAGGTTCCTGATCCAAAATTTTCTTCCCAAACCAAAGACAAACTGGTTTCATCGGAGATTAGACCGGTTGTTGAAAGCTTGCTCAATGAAAAGCTTGGCCAGTGGTTTGAAGAGCATCCGGCAGAAGCCAAAATCATCATCGGTAAAATTTGTGAAGCAGCAGCGGCCCGTGAGGCGGCGAGAAAAGCCCGCGAGCTTACCAGACGAAAAGGGGTGCTTGATATTTCATCACTGCCCGGAAAACTGGCCGACTGTCAGGAAAAAGATCCTGAAAAGTCTGAAATATTCATTGTGGAAGGGGATAGTGCGGGCGGAAGTGCCAAACAGGGCCGCCACCGTAAGAACCAAGCGATTTTGCCCCTTAAAGGTAAGATTTTGAATGTGGAACGGGCGCGCTTTGACCGTATGCTGGGATCGCAGGAAATCGGTACGCTCATTACGGCGCTCGGCACAGGTATTGGCCGGGATGATTTTGATATTGAGAAGCTTCGCTATCACAAAGTTATTATTATGACTGATGCTGATGTGGACGGTGCCCATATTAGAACCTTGCTTCTGACATTCTTTTACCGGCAAATGCCGGAGCTTATTGATAAGGGGTATCTTTATATTGCCCAGCCACCACTTTATAAAGTGAGCCGTGGCAAATCAGAGGTTTATCTTAAAGATGATCCGGCACTTGAAGATTATCTGATCGCCCAGCAGCTTGAAGAAATGATGTTAACGCTCGGTGACGGCACACAAATAGCCGGAAATGATCTGGCGGACCTTGTTGAAAATACGCGCCGCGTAAACCGGGTGCTTGCTCACGTTTCCAATCGTTATAACAAAGAAATTATCGAAGAATTAGCGGTTCTTGGGTCTCTTGATGCGGATATATTAATCCGTGGCAAGGGTGTAGAAAAAGCGCTGGAGAAGGTGACAAATAGGCTCAACGGGCGGGCATCGATCGGCGAAGATAACTGGTCCGCAAAAATAGATGAAGATGGTGACGGTGTTCAATTTATTCAGGAAATAAGAGGGATCAAAGATGTTTACAATATTGATGCTAACTTTATTTCATCAGCAGAAGCGCGCAAGTTGAATGAGGCGGCAGCGGAACGGGCTGATATTTTTGCAAAACCATCGACTATTACCAGAAAAGAAGAAAGCCACGATATTCATCTGCCGAGCGAGCTTTTAAAATATATCATTCAGTATGGTCGCAAGGGGCTTTCAATCCAGCGTTATAAGGGACTAGGGGAAATGAACCCGGAACAGTTATGGGAAACAACCCTTGATCCTGATGCGCGTAGCCTTCTTAAGGTTAAAGTGAGCCACGGTGATACGGCCGATGAGATATTCTCAAAACTTATGGGTGATGTGGTTGAGCCGCGGCGCGAATTCATTCAGGATAATGCCCTGAGTGTTGCCAATCTGGACGTATAAGCTTCTTAATAAGTAAAATAAAAGCGGGTCTTTCGGCCCGCTTTTTTTATATCTGATTATTTGCTAAACTCTTCTTCATGAAGCCATGCTGTGTGCTTGAGGGTTTTTTTGCTCTTTGCCCATTCGGCCATCATTTCTGGGCCAATATCGTTTAGTTTTTTCATTTCTTCTACGGTGGCGGTATCATAGGCCAGCTCAAGACGGTGCCCATCAGGATCACGGAAATAAATTGACTGGAAAATATGATGGTTGGTCGGGCCAACCACTTCGAGGCCGTCATTTTCCAGTTTTACCTTGGCCTCCATCATGGTTTTTTCGTCTGCCACTTTAAAGGCCATATGCTGCACCCAATCCGGCGTATTTTTGTCCCAACCCATTTCTGGAGAATTTGGAATTTCAAAGAAGGCAAGCACATTGTCGCTACCGGCATCAAGAAATATATGAATATAAGGGTCCGGCTCACCAGTTGACGGAACCTTGTCTTCGGATATAGCAAGGACCAAATCCATATTTAAATATTTTTTATAAAAATCAACGGTTCTATTGGCATCCATACAGCGGTAAGCTACGTGGTGAATTCTTTCAATTTTCATAACCTAGTCCTTTATAATGAAGTATGGAAATAATATTAGTTACATATGAAACTAAAGTCAAGTTAAAATAAGCAAATCATTGGACTTGTCATAATTTCGCCGTTCTCTTATTGTCTTTATGGGTTAAAATTACAGGACCAGAGCTATATTAAATTTTCTAAAAAGAAAAAAATCGCGAAAAAAATCGATTGCTAAATATGATAAAGTCAAAGCTCCAAGAACGGGCCTTGCAAAGTTTATATATGGATTTTTTGTCGCGCTGGTTTGGGGGGCGATTATCCTTATGCCTCTTTTTGTTTATTATGCTTATGATCTGCCGGATATATCCAACATCGATAGAGCCAGCTCAAAAACCACTATTATGGTTATGGACAGAAATGGCGGCGTTATATCAACCTACGGCGATGTTTTTGGTGAATGGCTTGAATATGAAGAGCTTCCGCCGGAGCAGATTGAAGCGGTAATAGCCACTGAAGATAGGCGGTTTTTTGATCATATAGGTCTGGATATCAGAGGCTTCTCACGGGCGCTTTATAATAATTTACTTACCGGCAGTGTGGTTGAAGGGGGTAGCACTATCACTCAGCAACTGGCAAAAAACCTTTATTTAAACGCTGATAAAACATTAAAAAGAAAAATTCAGGAACTGATGCTTGGTTTCTGGCTTGAAATGAAGCTTGATAAACAGGAAATTCTGACGATTTATCTAAACCGGGCCTATTTTGGTGCAGGGGCATACGGTGTTGATGCCGCAGCAAGAACAATCTACGGCCATAGCGCGCGCGACCTGACACTGACAGAAGCGGCAATGCTCGCTGGAATGCTGAAAGGCCCCGCACTCTATTCACCACTTCGGGATGTGCAGCGAGCCTATACCCGAACGTCCATTGTGCTGGATAACATGGTCAGTGTTGGTTTTATTGATCAGCCCACTGCGGATATTGCAAAAAAGAGAAGCGTAAATATTAACAGCTCTGCCGCGGGTGGCGATGTAAGATATTATAGCGACTGGATAGTTGAGCAGGTGCCGGATTTACTAGGTACCGTAAATGAGCCGATAATTATTCATACGACTTTGGTGCCTGAGATGCAGAAAATGGCTGCAAATGCCGTTAGACAAATATTAAACAGACAGCCTGGTTCAGAGGATACTCAGGCCGCGCTGGTTTCAATGGATCTGGACGGTGCTGTTCGGGCACTGATCGGCGGAAGAGATTATAACGAAAGCCAATTTAACAGGGCCGTTCAGGCACAGCGGCAACCCGGGAGTGCCTTTAAATTATTTGTTTATCTTGCCGCGCTTGAAGCAGGTCATAGCCCAAAAGATATTATGCGCGATAGCGAGATCATATTAAATGGCTGGAGTCCGAAGAATTATAACGGAAAATATATCGGTGAAGTGACGCTAGAAGAGGCCTTTGCTAAATCAATAAACACCATTGCAGTAAAATTATCGGAATCAATTGACCGAAGGTCGGTAATTGATATGTCGCAGCGCTTAGGCATTATGTCGCCCCTGATCACCGAACCCAGTCTGGCACTTGGCACGTCTGAGTTAAATCTGTTAGAGCTAACCACAGCCTATTCTGTTGTGGCGCGCGGCGGACTTGAAACAAGGCCATACGGCATTGTTGAAATTCAAAATAGCGCAGGGCAAATCCTTTACCGTCATATGCCGGGCCCAGAGATTAGAGTATTAGATCAGGAGGTGTCCTATACCATGCAATCGATGTTACAAAATGTCGTGGCGACAGGAACGGCGCGCGCTGCATTAATGGATTTCCCGGTCGCCGGCAAAACAGGAACAACTCAGGATTATAGAGATGCGTTATTTGTAGGATACGCCAAAGATATGATTAACGGCGTATGGGTTGGTAAGGATGACAGCACGCCCATGCAAGGGATCACAGGCGGAAGTACGCCCGCGCTAATATGGAAAAATTTTATGTACCGTGTTTCTTTAGGGCGAAATGATGCGACACTTGATACGCCGAATGTGAGGCCGAGATCAAAGCCCGTCCAATAATTATTCGCTGATGATCAACATTAAGGACTGCCCTTCTTCGCCCTTAAGCCATTTGCGCGAATATTTAGCATCATAAACAAGCTTGTCGACAACATCCCAAAAGGATTTGCTATGGTTCATTTCCTTGAGGTGCGAAATTTCATGAGCCACAACATATTCAAGAATATCAGGGGGTGTCATAATCAGCCGCCAGGAAAAAGATAACGTCCCCGAAGAAGAGCAACTGCCCCAGCGGCTTTTCGTGTCACGGATTTGAATTCGGCGAAAACTTTGATTAATGGCAAGCGCCATATTCTTTGCTAATGGCTCTATGGAAGCGCGCGCTTTCTTTTTAAAGAAATTCTCAAGACGAACGGAAAATCCTTCTATGGTGCCGCCTACAATGATCTTTTCAGATATAATTTCAACACCGGCCCGCTTGGCGGGATCATGTATAATAAGATGATCAATGCCTTCAAATGGAATGGTTTCACCGGGAAGGAGGCATTTTCTATGGGGCGACGACCGGCGCTGCTTTTCAAGCCAGAGAATATTACTTTCAGCGAATTTCTTGGCGGCCCGCTCACTACTTCTTGGCGGCATAGTGACGACAGCATTTCCTGTAGAGGCGTCATAGCGAAGCTTCATTCTTTTAGCGCGGTTATGACGCTTAAATTCAATTTTAAAGCCTGAAGTGTCGTTCATTTTAAAAGTCATCCAGATTAATGAGATGATCCTGTAAATCGCCAGCACGGCGTTCTGAAATTACTTTGTCCTTAACGGATATGCCGGCGTCATGAACGGAATTTTGTGATCCGCTGATCAGGGGATGCCAGTCATAAAGATTTTTACCTTCAGAAATAATTCGGTAAGCGCAGGTGGTTGGCAGCCAATTAAACTGTTCGACATTTTCTGGCTTTAATATCACGCAGTCCGGCACAAGTTTCTTTCTCTTGTGATACTTCTTGCAGCGACAGGATTTAATATCGAGGAGGCGGCAGGCTACATTAGTATAGGATACTTCACCGGTGTCCTCATCTTCAAGTTTATGTAGGCAACAGAGGCCGCATCCATCACATAAAGCCTCCCATTCATCATTTGACATCTGCTCAAAGGATTTGTTTTTCCAAAATTCAGGCTCTAACGGGGTCATCAGTTTATTAAACTGGCCATTATAGCAGACATTTGCTCTGGCTCTTCGCCATGATTAAAATGTTGCAGTAGTGATCCGTCTTTATCCATGAAATAAGTGTAAGCAGTATGATCAACCAAATAGTCACGACTATCATCCGCTTTAGCAGCATAAACACGGAAAGCCTTTTTAATCACATCAACTTGCTCAAGTGTCCCGGTCAGACCAATAAGGTCTTCATGAAAAAATTTCACATATTCTGCCATTATTTCGACCGTATCACGTTCGGGATCAACGGTAACAAATACCGGTGTAATTTGCTCTAGCTGCTCAGGGTTTAAGAAACGTAACGAATCAGCCATGATCTGAAGATCCATCGGACAAACATCAGGGCAATAGGTATAGCCGAAATATACAAGCATATATTTATCTTTGAAGTCTTCGTCCGTAACGGGTTGTCCTAGGTGATCAGTCAGTGCAAAAGCCCCCCCTATAAGCGCCCTGCTATTGTCCGCAGCAGTTGGTGTGTCCTCTATATTAGAAGCCTTAAGCCAGACTATGACGGCGATAATGGCTAGAATTAAACTAATAAGTATTCTAACTGTTGGTTTTTTAGGTATTTCCTGCTGGCTCATATGAGATTCATTCTTCATTTTAGGTTAAGAATAGACTAGTTATAAGTTTATGTTATAATATGACTAGGCCAAATTATAAAGTCTGGATTTAAATATGAGCTTTAATAAACATATAAAATTATTACTTGTGGCAGTTTTTCTGTATTTGCCGGCACATTCTGTCTCAGTATTTGCTCAAGAAAACAGTATGTCAGATGCATATATATTTTTAAAAGCAACCAAAGATAGAGATTATTCCAAGGTAAAAAACTATCTGCAAAGAGGGGCTAATGTTAATACGCGGGGCTATAGTGATGGGGAAACCGCCCTTTATATAGCCGCAACATTAAAAGATAGTACACTGGTTACATTTTTATTAAATGAAAAAGCCAAAACAGACATACCGGTGAAGTCAACAGGTGAAACACCGTTAATGGTCGCCGTTAGGTTAAAATCAAGAGCGATAGTTAAAATGCTGATTTCGCAAAAAGCCGATGTCAATATTAGTGACCGAAACGGTGAAACTGCCCTTTATAAAGCCGTTCGCGACAATAACCGCGAATCAGTTAAATTATTACTAGCCGCAAATGCTGACTGGTCAATTGCTGATAATACCGGCCGCACGCCACTTGATCTAACGTCGGAAAACAGAAGACTTCGTTCGCTGATTAAGTTACTTGAGGAAGCTGGCGCCGAATATTAACAGTTTTAATTAATGATTTTTTTAAAGAATACTTTGTAATTTATCAATCTCAAAACCTTGATACATTACAATTCCAAGGTCGTTACCAAAACTAATGGCAGCTTTAGAATCGCAATCAGACAATACAACGCGCATTTTTCCTTGCGCCTCAATAGCCTGTGAAATTCTTATCCTTTCCTGTCCCGTCAGGGAACCAAGATAATTTTTATTCCAACTGACTTTTAGAAAATCAACGTTAATCAGTTCTCTGTTTAGAACGTATAACGACTGGATATCCATGTTACAGATACAAATTTTACAACCAAGTTTATTGATTTTCTCTTGCGCTTTAAAATATTCTGTTAAGTCGGACATAATATCAAATAGGGTTATTTCCAGGATAAGCGGGTGAGCGGATAGCTTTTTTTGCTTGGCGATGAATTTATCAAAATCTTTAGTGAAAATGGATGATACATTCATGTTGATCGAAAGTACGCCATCTGGAAAACTATCGTGATCACCAAGCGTTTGCATTAATTTTTTATCAAAGGTTTCAGTAAGACGTTGAAATAACCACTTGTCACCGGAAATGCGGTAGCCCGGCAGGATTGAGTTATTCATTTCAGACAAAGAAACATATTTCTTGGTGAATATGACCTGAGGCGGCATATTCTCGATAACGACACAGATGTTTTGTTCGTCAAGCAGGCCAAAAATATCCATATTTTGAATATTTCTCTCTAATTTATCCAGCTGCATAGGCCCCATTGAAGGCTCAACGTCTTTTGGAAAGATTTGATCATATTGAGGAACGGTTTTCTTTTTCTGTGAAACCACCTTGGGCTTCGCTACAGGTTTAATGGTATCTTTTTTATCGGGATCAAGACTTGCCATGAGGTTCTGTAAATTCGGTGCTTCCTTGACCTCTTCCTTGACTTCTTCCTCCGTAATCGTGGTCTTGTTAGCCCTTATGTCTTCTACCTTGGTATAAAATTTATTATAGTCAGTTGTTAGATCATACCAGTCGCAGATTTCATCATCATGACTTGTTTCAATAATTTCCTTTAAAATGGGGCTGTCGCTTACGGCGCGAAGAGCTTCCAGTTTTGCCTGCTCTATTTTAGTTTGCGGGCAGTTCTTGCAAACAAAGAACAGATCAAAATTCTTCTCCCAGAATATTTTACCTTCATAGGGGCCGAGCAGCTTGTTAAAAGCCGTTGCAATGGCCCGTCTGTGATGGGGTTGCTGATGAAGGCGATCGAGAATTGAAAAATGAAAATGTATTGCGGTGTACCCTTTGGGGTAACGGCGAAATGAGCGAAGATGATCAAAAAGTCCCTCTATTTGAGAAGGGGGAGCAGAGCTTTCACTATAGTTGTCTTTTTTCTTGGCTTGCATTATATAAATCAAATTCACTTAACAGGTTAATCTTCAATGGTTTTTAATATAATCAGAGAAGGTTAAAATTTTATGTAATTTATGATGTTTTATGCAGCCACCAGGCATTTTCGTTAATTGAATAAAGTGGTGTATAATGAACGATCTTATCCTGAGCGATAATATTCGAGATTTGATTGTCTAAAATCCAAATCTGATCCTCTAAATAGACGGCAAGTACCGCATGGGCGACATTTAAATTTGTGTCCTCTACGATAACAATTCGCATTTGATCCGCCGGGATGCCGAGCTCTTTTAATGAATAATATTTAGCAATGGCATAATCTTCACAGTCGCCATCTTTATTGAAGAATTGTTTGAGAGTTGCCCAATAATCTTTTTGCTGCCAATTAACCAGATCTGTAATATAGGCGGTCTGATTTAAATGGCGGTTTATGGTTGAAAGCTTGGTCTCAGTAGACTTATTTTTGAGCGAAATAATAATGTCGCGCCATTCCTGATCTACACATTTGAAATTTTTTGAAAGGCGGCATTTACCATAAAGGCTTTTTACGCTGTTGCGTCTATTGAATTTTAAATTGTTATCATGCCTAACCCGCAGACTGCTCCATTTTTTAAAGGCGCTAATTTCGGTCGACTTAAATTCGCGTGAGCCAAACAGCCCTTCAGTAGACTGCGCCTGAACCATGCTCATGCTGAGAACGAATAAAAGGCAACTAAGGCCACAATATTTCAAAAATTTACCCATTAATATTCCAACTTAAACCACAAAATATGGTTAAAAAATTCATTTCATTAAAGAAATATACATATGTTATGGTTACTTATCAGTTAAGAATAATAAAAAATTTATGAATAAGGCATTTGAAATGGAAAACCCGAACGGGATCAATGCGAATAATAAAACTAGGATAATAATAGCCGTATTGGTTGTTTTTGGCTTGTTAAGTATGGCTGTGGCCTGGCGCTATGCCAATACTGAACAGGCACGCGAAAAGCTGAACTGGCAGAACCGTATTTCGGCGGTATTAAACGGCAGGGCAGACGCGGTCGAAAAATGGCTGCAAGGAAATAAGAACGCGATTGATGATTTAAGTGAAAATGCCACACTGCGCCTTTATTTAAGCAGTCTTTCAAGTGATATGGGCCTAGTAAATGCCGGTGAAGCGGCGCTCGGTGAATATATACTACCCCTTTTAAATGACAGAGCTAATCAAAATGGTTTCAGCGCAATAGACAGCGAACAGTTTGAAGTTAATGCTAATACCCCACGTCAAAAACATGCCGGGCTCGCCATTACGGATACGACCGGAAAAATTCTTGTCGCGACGGCAGGGATGCCCCGGGTTGAGGTAGCGGTAAACACTTATATATATGAAAGTGAAAACCGAAACATCATGATGATCGGCCCCTATGACGGTGAAAGTGGCCTGCCTACTATTTCAATAATTAAACCTGTATTTGGAATTGATGATGATGGGACTAGTTCCGCGCTAGGTTTTCTGGTCGGGGTAAAATTACTAGATAAAGACTTTTTTGATTTACTGGTTCAGCCTGGTGAGGCTCTACTGTCAGCGGAAAATTACCTGATTAGAAAACAAAATGGGATGATTTATTATATTCAAAACTTAACAAGAACAGACCCCGAATTTCAGCCATTGATCGAAGCCAGCACCCCTATGCTCGCCTCAAATTTTGCTTTTGAAAATCTTGGCAAAATGGCAGAAATGATGAATTATAATGGGGAGTCTGTACTGGTATCTGGATCGGAAATAGCTACATCGGACTGGGTTTTGGTCAGAACTATTGCCATTAACGAAGCACTGGGCGGTGCCAATGTCCGAAAAAGAAATTTTCTTATCATTTCTGCACTTGCGCTGTTTAGTTTTGGCGTAATACTCGCACTTATTTGGCGTCACAGTGTTTCTTCCCGCCTTCAGCAAGCCATTGAAAAGCAACGGGTGCTGAGCCAAAAACATGAAAATCTAAGCGAATTTATGAGCGTTGTTACCAATAGCCAGCCTACAGAAATATCGGCCGTTGATGAAAATGGAAAATATACCTTTGTTAATTTACAGGCGGCAATTGCCGCAGAATCAAAGCCGCAAGATATGATCGGAAAAACACCGTCATCGGTACTCGGGCAAGCAACCTCGCGTGTTGATGAACTACACTGTGCGGAGGTTCTTGTTGAAAATAAAGCGATCGCCAAAATCCGTGACATAGGCACTGAAATAGAAATGAACACCTTTAAAACTGATTACCTTCCCCTGCGCATCGGTGATCAGGATAAAGGTGTGCTGATGGTCAAAGAAGATATAACGTCCATCGTTCAAAGCAGATTAAAGCGAGAGCTTAGCTTGAAAAGTTTGGTATCGACCCTGACAATGATTATAGGAAGCCGCGACCCTTATAGCGCCGCTCATTCAGAGCGGGTTGTGACGGTTACAAATATGTTATGCCTTGAGCTTAACGTGGATGAGAAAACTGCAACCACTGCAGAGCTCGCAGGGGCAATGATGAATTTGGGTAAAATTTTGGTGTCGCGGGAACTGCTCACCAAGCCAACAAATTTAACCGGCGATGAGCTTTCCATTATCCGTTCTAGCATGCTTAAAAGCGCAGAACTGATTAAGGATATTGAATTTGAAGGACCGGTTTGCGAAACCCTGGAGCAAATGCATGCTCACTTTGATGGCACAGGCCAACCAGCGGGCCTTAGCGGAGAAGATATATTACTATCAGCGCGAATTGTATCGGTGGCAAATGCCTTTGTCGGCATGACAAGTGTTCGTGCCCACCGCAGCGGTATGGATATGAAGAAAGCCATTCAAATTCTTATGGGGGATGCGGATAGCCTTTATGATCGTCGTCCGGTCGTTGCGCTGATGAATTATCTGGAAAATAAAGACGGTCTTGAGAAATGGAAATATTTTAACGAACCGCCAAAAACATCTCACTTACTTTAATACGAAAAAAAAGGCGTCTTGTTAAAGTAACAAGACGCCTAGTAATAGTACTTATCAGGTATTAAGTACTCAGGGTATTCACTTAGAAAAGGGCCTAATTATTCAGGGTTCTCTGCTTCCCATTCTTTCTCGATCTTATTTCGAGATTGTATCAAGCCATTTGCAACATATATGCATAGCCCGCCAACAAGAACGGTAACAATCATTGCTACGGCAGGGAGTAATAAATGTGGTCCTGCCAGTGCGATCGATATTAACAAAAATAATGTTACGACACCGCACGCGATAAAATTGATTGTGTTAGCCATTACTTACCTTTTCTTTCCTGAGTATTACTACGTGTTTATTTCAATAAAATCATTGACCTAAGTCAAGTAAAGTGAATTTTATAAAAAATCAAGTCTATTGATAAAAGAAATGCTTTTAAAGTAAGAAAAAAATATAAACATCCGGTTATTTGATATATTAGGACTATATTATGATCAAAATGAAGTTAAATAGATTACAGAACAGAACGCTGGCCCTTTTTCAGGAGCTCTCTAAAAGCAGTGAAACATCTGCTGCCATCGAAGGGAGCGACGATGTGTCAATTATGTTCCTGCCAAAAGCGCATGGCAATCATGTTCATATTGGAAATTTTGTTGTTTCCGCAAAAGAGGCAAGCGGCTTTACCAATGAAAAAGTTTGGCAGGCGCTTGAACGAAAAGGGCTGGCAAAGTCCGAATACCCCTTTCGTTTAATTCTGACAAAAGAAGGCTTGGACTATGATACGGGTTTTAAGGATCAGTTTGAAATGTCTGATCATTAATGTTGTTCGTCGCCCTTTAATTTCAAATGCCACATTAAACCAACGGCGGCTCCCTTGATAAAAGGAAGAATGCTGAGCGTCAGGATTAACGTCAGTGATGGCCACACCGCCATTTGAAGCCAAAGCGGAGGGTGATAAACGGCTTCGGTAAATACAAGCAGCGGCACAATGATATGGCCAACCAGAAAAATAGTCAGATAAGGCGGTAAATCGTCCGCTCTGATCTCCCCCGTTGGGGCATGACAATTTGAGCATTGCTCGGTTAGTTTTAAATATCCTTTAAAAATCTTACCATTGCCGCAGTGTGGGCAAGAGCGTTTAAATCCCCGCCCGATAGCGGCGAGAAGGGTGTATGCATCACGTGAATATTGGATTTCAGTTGCTTCACTCATAAAAGTATCCTGATCGGTTATTGTTTGAGCAAAGTTATTAAAGCAGAAGTGTCCCAGCGTCCACCACCATTTTTCTGAATTTCTTCGTAAAAGCCATCTACCAGTTTGGTAACGGGAAGTGGAATGTCATTTTTTTCAGCTTCAGCCAGCGCGAAGCCCAAATCCTTACGCATCCAGTCAAGGGCAAAACCAAATTCAAACTCACCGCGAACCATGGTTGCGGATCTATTTTCCATCTGCCAGCTTTGCGCCGCTCCTTTTGATATAACCTCAACCACATCATCAGCGTTAAGACCGCTTGCACTGGCGAAATTAAGCGCTTCTGAAAGACCCTGAACCACACTGGCTATGCATATCTGGTTGACCATTTTTGCTAATTGCCCGCTGCCTACAGGGCCAAGTAACTTTGACTTTTTAGCGTAACTGTCTATTACTGGCTCTACGGCCTTATAAGTATCTTCACTGCCACCGATCATAATGGTAAGGGCAGCATTTTCCGCGCCTGCTTGACCGCCGGAAACCGGCGCATCAAGAAAGCTTATCCCTTTGGCATAGCAGGCAACACCTAGCTCACGCGCGAGTATGGCAGATGTCGTGGTATGATCAACAAGCGTTACGCCCGTTGCCATGCCAGCAAGCACACCGCTGTCGCCAAATATAACCGAGCGTACATCATCATCATTTCCGACACAGACAAAAACCATTTCAGCGCCCGCTGCAGCCTCGGCAGGGGATTTCGCAAAATTCCCACCATATTCCTGTGACCATTTTTCAGCTTTTGCTGTGGTGCGGTTATAAACGGTGACATCGTGACCAGCATTTTTGAGATGTCCTGCCATCGGATATCCCATAACGCCAAGGCCAATAAAACTGAGCTTCATATTACTTCCTTTTAATAGTGGGGTGGTTTTTCATCATTGGGACCGGATGCCGGTTCGGCATTATTATTTTCCAGGCTTTCTAATCTTGCATCCGCTTTGGACAGTGCGCCGCCAAGTCTTTCGATCAGCTTCCACTGATCTGAGACCATTTCACTTAAATCATTAAGCTGTTGCTCCTGATGAGCAGCCTTAATTTCGAGCGCGTCTATTCTATTTTGCAAGTCTGTCATAATATTCGTCCTAATGGGCTCATATAACATGCGAAAATAAATATTGCCATATAGTTTGTTTAGCCGCCTCGTTATTTAGGGAGGCTTGAGTATCCCATTAAAAACTTATCTACGGCGTAGGCCGCCTCGCGTCCTTCACGAATAGCCCAGACAACAAGTGACTGACCGCGGCGCATATCACCGGCAGCAAAAACTTTTGGTAAATTGGTTTTATAATCGGACATTGTTGCGCTCACATTACCGCGTCCGTCCAGTGCGACAGATAGCTGTTCCAGAAGACCTTCTTTTACTGGATTGGTAAAGCCCATGGCCAGCAGCACTAGATCAGCGTCCATTTCATATTCCGAACCTTCTATTTTATTCATATTTTCATCAACTTCATGGCAGCGGATCGCTTCGACATTACCGTCTTCATCACCGATAAATTCAGTTGTGGCGACGCTAAATTCTCTGTCGGCGCCTTCTTCTTGCGATGTTGATGTGCGGAACATATGTGGCCATTCGGGCCATGTTGTCCCTTTGTCCTCATGGGCTGGCGGAACCGGCATAATTTCAAGCTGGGTTACCGAAACGGCACGCTGTCTGAAAGAAGTACCAATACAGTCCGAGCCCGTATCACCGCCACCGATCACGACAACTTTTTTGCCGGTTGCGACAATGTCTTTTATATTGGGTAGTGGCTCACCGGCGTTGCGGCGATTTTGCTGGGTCAGAAAATCCATCGCAAAATGAATACCTTTTAAATCACGGCCCGGAATTGGTAAGTTTCGGGGATGCTCTGCACCACCGGTAAGAACCACAGCATCATAATGTTCGGCTATTTTATGAGCCGGAATATCTTTACCCACTTCCATGCTGGTCCAGAATGTCACTCCTTCGCGTTCCATCTGGCGAACCCGGCGATCTATTAGCGATTTTTCCAGTTTAAAATCCGGAATGCCGTAACGTAAAAGTCCACCGGCGCGGCGGTTCTTTTCATAGAGCGATACTTTATGACCGGCTCTGGCTAGTTGCTGGGCACAGGCCATGCCAGCGGGGCCGGCACCAATCACAGCTACTTTTTTGTCGGTTTTGACCTTGGCCACTAGTGGCTGGATCCAGTGGTTTTCCCATCCCTTATCAACAATAGCACATTCAATTGTTTTAATGGTCACCGGCTGGTTATCAATATTAAGTGTGCACGCGGCTTCGCATGGTGCAGGGCACACCCGTCCGGTAAACTCTGGAAAGTTATTGGTTGAATGCAGGTTATCACACGCTTCTTGCCAGTCGCGGTTCCACACCAGATCATTCCAGTCCGGTATCATATTATTTACCGGACAACCCGTATGGCAGAAGGGAATACCACAATCCATGCAGCGCCCACCTTGTTTGGCGATGGCGCCATCAGAAAGCGGATTGATAAATTCATTATAGTGTCTTACACGGTCGCCGGCAGGTGCATAGGTGCGGTCCTGACGGGGAAGTTCCATAAATCCAGTAGGTTTTCCCATGATTATTCCCCTCCGCCGGTATAGGCCGAAAGCGAAGTTGCCGCGGCTGCCATCTCTTCCAAGGCGCGTTTATATTCAACGGGCATTACTTTTACGAATTTTGGCAGATAATCTTCAATATTATTAAGGATTGTTTTCGCCCTCTCACTATTTGTATATCTTACATGGTTTTCCAAAAGCTGAACCAGGCGCTGCTTATCGTATCCTGACATGTTGCCTCTAAGAACATCGACCCGGCCATGACCTTCAAGTTCCCCTGATGCATGGAGTAATTTTGCCATTTCATCTTCTTCAGGGAGTGGTTCAAGTTCAACCATTGATAAATTACAGCGATTTTCAAATTCGCCTTCTTCATCAAGGACGTAGGCGATACCGCCGCTCATACCTGCGGCAAAGTTCCTACCCGTTGGGCCGATAACGACAACACAGCCCCCGGTCATATATTCGCAGCCATGATCGCCGACCCCTTCGACAACGGCAATGGCTCCACTGTTTCTTACGGCAAACCTCTCACCGGCAACGCCGTGGAAATAACATTCGCCGCTAATGGCACCGAAAAGAACCGTATTGCCGACAATGATGCTTTGCTCTGGCACGATCTTGCTTTCTTTTGGCGGATAAATAATTAATTTGCCGCCACTAAGTCCTTTACCGACATAGTCATTGGCTTCACCCTCTAGCTCGAATGTGATGCCCTGAGCGACGAAGGCCCCAAAGCTCTGACCGGCTATACCGTTCAGTTTTATATGGATAGTGTCATTTCGAAGCCCTTTAAGGCCATACCGTTTGGCAAGCTCGCCAGATAACATGGCGCCTGTGGAGCGGTCATAATTATGAATGTCAGATTTAATCTGCACCGGGGTTTTATTTTCAAGCGCGTCTTTGGCTTTCTTAATAAGTTTGCGGTCAAGAATATCAACAATGTCATGCACCTGCTTCTTGGTGTTGTAGATATCATCGCCTTTTGCGGCTTCATTTTTATGGAATAGTTTTGTAAAATCAAGACCGTCACTTTTCCAGTGAGATATGGCATTATTTTTATCAAGAAGATCAGAACGGCCAATAATTTCATCCATGGTGCGTGCGCCCATTTCTGCCATAATTTTTCTCGCTTCTTCTGCAACAAAGAAGAAATAATTTACCACATGTTCCGGCTTGCCGGTGAATTTCCTACGTAGGACCGGATCCTGTGTCGCGACACCGACCGGGCAGGTATTAAGATGACATTTACGCATCATAATGCAGCCTGATGCGATAAGCGGTGCGGTGGCAAAACCAAATTCATCTGCACCAAGAAGGGCGCCGATAATAACATCACGTCCGGTTTTAAGGCCGCCGTCGACCTGAACGGCTATGCGGTCGCGAAGCCGGTTAAGCACAAGTGTCTGTTGGGTTTCTGCAAGTCCAATTTCCCAAGGGGATCCGGCATGCTTTACCGATGTAAGCGGGCTTGCACCAGTGCCGCCGTCAAAACCGGAAATGGTCACATGGTCTGCTTTTGCTTTTGATACGCCGGCCGCAACCGTTCCCACACCGATTTCGGAGACCAGTTTGACGCTGATACGGGCAATTGGGTTGACGTTTTTTAAATCATAAATTAGTTGCGCTAAATCCTCGATCGAATAAATATCATGATGAGGAGGCGGGGAAATTAGCCCAACGCCGGTGGTCGAATGACGCACTTTGGCTATAACCGGGTCAACCTTGTGACCGGGAAGTTGCCCGCCTTCGCCGGGTTTTGCGCCCTGGGCCATTTTTATCTGGATATCATCGGCATTAACCAAATATTCGGTTGTTACACCGAAACGGCCTGACGCCACTTGCTTGATAGCACTACGGCGCAGATCGCCATTTCTATCAGGGGTAAATCTGTCCGGTTCTTCACCGCCTTCACCGGTATTTGACTTTCCGCCGATCTTGTTCATGGCGATGGCAAGGTTGGTATGCGCTTCACGGCTAATCGATCCAAATGACATGGCACCTGTTGCAAATCGTTTGACGATATTGGCGGCGCTTTCCACTTGCTTGAGCGGAATTTTCTTACCAACCGGTTTGATATTAAATAGCCCACGCGGGGTCATTAATTTTTCTGATTGCTCGTTTACAAGCGCTGCATATTGATCATATTTTTCCTGCGCATTTCCGCGCACAGCATGCTGAAGCGAAGTGATGGTTTCAGAATTCCACTGATGGGCTTCGCCGCGCATGCGCACAGCATAATCACCACCCACATCGAGGGTTTTTTTATAAATCAGATTATCGCCAAAAGCATGGCGGTGGCGCATCACTGTTTCTTTAGCGACTTCCTTAAGACCGACGCCTTCTATGGCAGATTTTGTGCTGGTGAAATATTGTGAAACAAAAGCACTATTAAGGCCTACAGCATCAAAAACCTGAGCACCACAATAAGACTGGTAAGTGGAAATGCCCATTTTGGACATCACTTTGAGGATGCCTTTGTTAATGGCTTTCACATAGCGTACTTTTGCTGTGTAAACGCTCACTTCTTCTGGTAATTGTGGCAGCATATTTTCAATGGTCTCAAAGGCAAGATAAGGATTTATCGCTTCGGCGCCATATCCGGCAAGGGCGCAAAAATGATGCACTTCGCGCGCTTCACCGGTTTCAACCACCAAGCCTACCGAAGTACGCAACCCTTTTCTGATCAGATAATGATGAACCGCCGATGTAGCGAGCAGTGCCGGAAGGGCAATTTTTTCTTCTGAAACATTTCTGTCAGATAGGATGATGATATTATCACCTTCGATAACCGCAACTTCGGCAAGCAGACAAATACTATCGATTGCCGCATCTATACCCTTGGCACCTTTTTTGGCGGCATAAGTGGTATCAATGGTTATGGTTCTAAAATCATTATCGGGAATATCACCGATGGTTCTAATTTTTTCCAAATCCTGATTTCGCAGGATCGGCTGGCTCACTTCGAGCCGCTTATGGGTGCCGTGTCCTTCAAGATCGAGAAGGTTTGGCCGTGGCCCAATGAAAGAGACCAACGACATAACCGCTTCTTCGCGAATTGGATCAATCGGCGGATTAGTGACCTGGGCGAAATTTTGCTTAAAATAAGTGTAAAGCAACTTCGATTTATCAGAAAGAGCCGAAATTGGCGTATCGGTTCCCATGGAGCCGAGCGCTTCCTGTCCACTGGTTACCATTGGTGGGAACAGTAGCTTTAAATCTTCTTGAGTATAACCGAAGGCCTGCTGCTTCTTGAGCAGATCAACGCCGCTTGCCGGATGAGGGGCGACCTCGCTAGGCAGTTCTTCAAGCTTTATTTGCGTGCGGTTTAATATATCCTGGTAATCAAAAGCGTCAGCCATTTCATTTTTAATTTCATCGTCTGAAATGATTCGGCCTTCTTGCGTATCGATCAGTAGCATTTTACCCGGTTGCAGGCGCCATTTTTGCACGATGTTTTCTTCTTTAATGGGAAGAACACCCGATTCGGAGGCAAGGATCACCATATCATCGTCCGTGACAATATATCTGGCGGGGCGAAGACCGTTACGGTCCAAAGTAGCGCCGATCTGAATGCCGTCTGTGAAGGCCACGGCGGCCGGGCCGTCCCAGGGCTCCATAAGAGCGGCATGATATTCATAAAATGCTTTACGTTTTGCATTCATCAGCGGGTTACCGGCCCAGGCTTCGGGGATTAACATCATCATTGCGTGCATGATGCTGTAGCCACCCGCCACCAATAGTTCGAGCGCATTATCAAAACAGGCCGTATCAGATAAACCTTCAGGGATCAGCGGCCATAATTTGGCAAGGTCATCACCGATTACACGGGATTGCATATTAAAGCGCCTCGATGCCATCCAGTTCACATTACCGCGTACTGTATTTATTTCGCCGTTATGACAGATCATGCGGAAGGGCTGGGCAAGGCTCCAGGTTGGAAAGGTATTGGTGGAAAAGCGTTGATGGACAAGCGCAAGTCCGGAAACAACCCGCTCATCTGATAAATCCTCATAATATTCACCGACCTGACCGGCCAGCAGCATTCCTTTATAAAGTACGGTGCGACTTGAGCAGCTGCAGCTATAATAGGCGTCGGTATTTTTGTCCATTCCCATGACAAT
This sequence comes from Kordiimonadaceae bacterium, assembly GCA_018660225.1. Classification (GTDB taxonomy): domain Bacteria; phylum Pseudomonadota; class Alphaproteobacteria; order Sphingomonadales; family Emcibacteraceae; genus Pseudemcibacter. Next base: position 4,444 of record JABJKT010000140.1, on the reverse strand, counting down.
ATTGGAGAGCTGTTTGCGAATGATGAAAAGTTTAAGCTCAAGGTCACCATTACGGGTAATATCATCACTCTGTCCCACAAATCCCTGTTCGATACGGGGTTCGGTTGATTTCACATTTTCACTGAACTTAGAGTTGTCTGTGGGAACCTTACGCCAGCCGAGGAATTTCTGCCCTTCCTGTGCGACAAGCTTTTCAAATGTTTTTTTGATTTTTGCGCGAATTTTTTCATCATGTGGTAGGAAAACCATCAAGATTCCATACTCGCCTTCTTTGGGCAGCTTAATTTTTAACTTTTTTGTCTCTGCGCGCATAAAGGCATCGGGAATTTGTAGTAAAATACCAGCTCCATCACCAGCAAGCGGGTCTGCGCCAACAGCGCCGCGGTGGGTTAAATTCTCAAGAATTTGCAAACCCTGCTTGACGATAGAATGGCTTTTTTTGCCTTTAATATTGGCAAGGAATCCAATGCCGCAGCTATCATGCTCGTTTTCAGGGTCATATAGGCCCTGTGCTTTTGGCAGTCCGCGACTATTTAATGGCACCTGTTGGGTCATTTACTCTTGTTCCTTATAACTATAATTTTGTCTTATCTATTAGCAATAATCAGATGTTTTTACAAACACCTGATAAAGCTGTTAGACCGAGCGGTTTGAATCACGTTTCCAAAATGGAAAATTGTTTATAATCCGTGCTCGGTTTATGTAGACAACTGCAGTGTACGGTTCTGTTAAACTGGGTTTAACCCGTAATTTACTGCTGTTTATTACTGTATCCTGAGCTATATTTACAATGTGGTCTCAGATAATGCAAGGTTAAAAATGCGAAGACACGGCAGAATATTTGTATTACCAGATCAGAAATGAAAGAATATTTTAGAATAGCTTTGCTTAAATGCCGATTTAATAAGGGTCAGAATCTGCTAATTTCATGCAATTCTGTCGCATCATAAAACAAAATATTTACATTAAAGCTTACTCAATTTAAACAAGATGACATGACAATTAAGTTACCCATTTATGAAATAATTCCAAAGCTGAAAAGCGTATTGCAGAAACATGATAATCTTGTTTTGCAGGCACCTCCTGGCGCCGGTAAGACAACGGTTGTACCGCTGGAGCTGCTCGGGGAAAACTGGCTTTTGGGTAAAAAAATTATCATGCTTGAACCACGCCGCCTTGCCGCGCGAGCAGCCGCGAAACGTATGGCTGAAACACTGGGCGAAAATGTCGGCGAAACCGTTGGCTACCGTGTTCGCATGGATAGTAAGGTTGGGCCAAAAACGCGCATCGAAGTGGTCACGGAAGGTGTGCTTATTCGCAAACTTCAAAGTGATCCTGAACTATCAGGCGTCGGCCTTGTGATATTTGATGAATTTCACGAAAGATCAATTGAAGCCGATCTGGGACTGGCATTAAGCCTTGATGTTCAGGAGGGGCTTCGGGATGATTTAAAAATTCTTGTCATGTCTGCGACACTTGATGGGGAGAGGGTAGCGGCGCTGATGAACGGCGCGCCTATTATCAGCAGCGAGGGCCGAAGCTTTGATGTGGCGCATCATTATCTGGACGCAAAAGTGACGGGCCGAATAGAAAATGAAGTTAGCGCGCTCATTTTACGGGCTCTACAGGAGCAAAAAGGAAGCATACTGGTTTTCTTGCCCGGTGCCGGTGAAATTGAGCGGACAAAATCACTTCTTGAAGGGCATGCGCTTGGCCCTGAAATAGGCATCGCGCCTTTATACGGCATGATGTCATTCAAAGATCAGGATTTAGCGATCCTTCCGGCCCAAAAGGGAATGCGGAAAATTGTGCTGGCTACAGCCATTGCTGAAACCAGCCTTACTATCGAAGGCATACGCATCGTTATTGATAGCGGATTGCAGCGCACGAGCGCCTATGATGTCAGTAGCGGGATGAGCGGCCTTCATACATCCACGGTTTCAAAAGCATCCGCTGACCAAAGGGCCGGGCGGGCCGGAAGAACGGAAGATGGTATTTGTTATCATCTGTGGACGCAAGCCGCCAACCGGGCACTCATAGCCTTTAACGAGCCTGAAATAAAACGTGTTGATCTTGTGCCGCTCGCTCTTGATCTGGCGCTTTGGGGGATACATAACCTCAAGCAGCTTAAATGGCTTGATTTGCCCGATAAGGCGTCTTTCAGCCGGGCAAGTTCACTGTTAACGTCCCTTGGTGCCTTGGATGAGAGCGGTGCGATTACGCAGCACGGCAAAATAATGGCGCGTTTTCCCATGCATCCGCGCTTTGCTCATATGATTTTAAAAGCAGACGCGCTTGGCCACGGGATGCTCGCATTACATATTGCAGGTCTATTGCAGGAAAGGGATCTGCTGCATTTAAAATCTGAAATGAGAACTGCCGATTTGCGACTAAGGCTTGAAGCGCTTGGCTATGTTATGAAAGGTGAAATTGGAAATGCTAAGAAGACCCACTGTAATATTGGCCTCGCAAAAAATATTTTAAGACAAATTAAAATCTGGCAGAAAAATTATCATATTTCAAAAACTAATATTGACGTCGAGAAAGCCGGGTTATGTTTATCATTTGCTTTTCCAGAGCGCATTGGCGGGCTGCGCTCAGCCGCAAGCGCAAGTTATATTCTTTCCGGCGGGCGTGGTGCAACGCTTGGGCAGGATGATCCGCTGGGGTCAGAAAAATTTCTAGCGGTCGGCCATTTGGATAAGGGGCAGCGGGACGCTAAAATATATTTGGCGGCCCCTGTATATAAAACGGATCTGGAAGATCATTTTAAAAATTTAATTTGTCAGGTTGAAACCACCAATTGGGACGATAGAAGCAAGGCGGTTGTTACGCAAAATAAACTGATGCTAGGGCAAATGCCGCTAGGGGATTTAAAGCAGTTAAATGTTGACGGTGAAAAAGTAACCCAAGCCATGATTTTCGGCATTAGAAAAATGGGCCTAGAATCACTTTCCTGGGATAAAAAAACTACCATGTTGCGCCACCGCATTATGTTGATAAATGAAAATATGCCGGGCATTGTGACTGACTTTTCAGATCAAAAACTGCTTGATACGCTGGAGGATTGGCTTGGACCCTATCTTGAAAATATATCAAGCCGCGAGGCGCTACCAAAACTGGATCTTTATTCAATATTGAAAAATAATCTGAACTGGGAGGCGCAACAAAAGCTGGAGCACTTAACGCCGACACATTTTAAAGTGCCGAGCGGCTCGGACATCGCAATTGATTATAGTATTAGCCCACCGTCGCTTCCGGTTAAATTACAGGAAATGTTTGGCGCGACCACTAACCCGAATATTATGGACGGAAAAATTAACCTTACTGTTCATTTATTATCACCTGCCAGAAGACCGCTTCAAATCACCACTGATTTGGGCGGATTTTGGCAAAATTCTTATCCGGAAATTAAGAAAGAAATGAAAGGGCGTTACCCAAAACACCCTTGGCCGGATGACCCCCTTCAAAGCATGCCGACAAAAAAATTAAAAAACAAAAAATAATTAAACTTTTTTTGGCCCGTAGACCGCAGAAATGTTAACAATTGATAAAATTTTAGAAAATAGCGACATACTAGTTGTTGACATTCAACCTTGCCGCAAATACCATATCTTGTGTTATTTGAATTTTTTAAGGGTAATAATCAAGAAAATGATTATACTACAATACTCTAGCCGAAATAATAATAATAATAAGGGTGATTTGTTTTTTATAAAACATAAAGTGGTCGCTTAAAAAAATACAAGAAACGTGATGAAAAACCTGCCAAAAGGTTCATATTTTATGAAATCTATAGTATAATTTTGGCCTTCTTCGGAGTCGTTTTGAAAAAAGTTTTTAATCTGGAAGAAAATTCAGATTGGGTTTAAGGGAGTGGAAATATTGTCAGCGTCAGTGTTAAACGAAACTATTCAGGTAAAAGATCATTCACGCGTTACGACGAATGAGTCCAGAGACGATTTACTTACCCAATTTGGTAAGGCGACGCTCACGGATCGCTATCTTATGCCTGGTGAGACGTTTCAGGATATGTTTGCCCGCGTGGCAAGTTATTATGGTGATGATGAGGCTCATTCTCAGCGTCTTTATGATTATATCAGTAAACTATGGTTTATGCCGGCGACACCGGTTCTTAGTAACGGCGGCACAAAGCGTGGTCTGCCGATTTCGTGCTTTCTCAATGAAGCGAATGATAGTCTTTCCGGTATTGTCGAGCTTTGGAACGAAAATGTCTGGCTCGCTTCAAAAGGCGGCGGCATTGGAAGCTATTGGGGCAACCTTCGTTCAATAGGTGAAGAGGTTAGCACCAACGGCAAAACATCAGGAATTATTCCGTTTATTCGTGTGATGGACAGCCAAACTCTGGCTATTTCCCAAGGGTCTCTACGGCGTGGTAGTGCGGCGGTTTATCTACCGATCAGTCATCCTGAAATTGAAGAAT
>JABJKT010000139.1 GCA_018660225.1 Kordiimonadaceae bacterium | reverse complement strand
TGCAGATAAAAATGATATTTATATTTTATCTGATGAGGCCTACAGGCTACTGGAGCATGATGAAAAAGACCGCCTGCCGGCAATGGCAGACTTTTATGCAAAAGGCTTAAGCGCCTGCGCCATGTCAAAACCATGGGGCGGGTGCGGCATTACCATTGGCTGGCTCGCCCTTCAAGATTTGAACCTTTTAGAAAAAATTATAGACGTACAGTATTTTGGCACAGCTTGCGCAAATCGCGCCAGTGAAATTCAGGCAATAATGACCCTTCGCGCCAGTGATAAAATATTAGAAAAAAATCTAAAAATAATTAAACATAACAAAGCACTGCTTGAGGATTTTATTGAAAAATATAGTGGTTTATTTGAATGGGTCCATCCAAACGCCGGTGCCATAGCTTATATGAAATTTAAAGGGCCGCTTTCTTCAGAAGAGCTTGGAGCAAAGCTGGCGAGCGCAGGGATTTCAATAAAGCCAGCCTATGTTTTTTCCGATAGTTGCGAATATGACGTTGATTATTTTCGTATTGGCTTTGGTGAAAAAATAATGCCTAATGCATTAAACGCACTTAAAGAGTTCGTAGAAGAACATAAAAATGAGTGGGGAAACTAAAAAATATTAAATATAGCTAAGCTGGTTTCTCTGAAAGGGTGAGGATGTCGAAAGAGATAAGGAAAACGAGAGAGGGACTAGTACGTTCAATTGGCACAAAAGCCTTGGCCGCTAATATCTTTAATATGGTCGTCGGCGCCGGAATTTTTGTACTTCCCGGAGTTATCGCTTCTTATTTAGGGGCATCAGCAATATTTGCATATCTTATATGTGCCGTGGCTGTGAGCCTTATTTTTCTTTGTTACGCTGAAATTGGTAGCCGCATAAGACGAAGCGGCGGATCATACGCTTATATTGAAGAGGCCTTTGGACCATTTGCAGGTTTCGTCGCCTCTATGCTGCTTTGGTTTGGTTGGGCGATATTATCAGATGCGGCCCTACTTGTTGCAATGACCGAGACAATTATTATTGTAGTTCCAGAACTTGATGATCCTATAATACGTCCTCTTTTTATGTTTAGTCTTCTTACTTTTCTTGTATTTATGAATGTCAGGGGAGTAGATTCAGGTGTTCGGCTTTACGTTATTAATACAATTGCCAAAGTTATACCGCTCGGTCTTCTGGTTATCTTTGGTTTATTTGCTATAAATATAGATAATCTGATTATTACAGAAATACCATCGTTTGAGCAAATAGGCGCTACGACGCTTATACTTTTCTTTGCTTTTTCTGGCGCTGAATGCGCCCTCAATGCAAGTGGGGAGATAGAAAATCCAGAGAAGACAGTACCAAGAGGGATCCTGCTTGGTATGGGGAGTATTTTACTTCTTTATCTTTGCCTTCAAACGGTTGCCCAAGGCGTATTAGGGGCAGATCTTGCTAACAATACTGAAGCCCCCCTTTCTGCAACGGCTAATATTGTGTTTGGTTCATGGGGCGGTAAAATGCTGCTCGCTGGTACCGCCATTTCGATATTTGCCACGTTAAGCGGAGATATTCTAGTGACCCCGCGTGTTATTTTCGCCTCTGCCAGAGACGGAAATTTACCAAAGGTTCTTGCCAAGGTTCACCCGAAATTTAATACGCCTTATTTGTCGGTAATTGTTTTCGCCACAATCTTATTATTGATCGCTCTAAGTGGTACATTTTCAACATTGGCGATTTTGGCATCCGGTTCTATATTGCTTATTTATGCGGGGGTGAGCCTTTCTGTTTTAAAAATTCGTGCTCGTGACGGGGAGCCTACTGAAAAACAATTTAAGCTGCCCGGCAAAGCCCTTATTCCTATTTTAAGCCTTACGGTAATTTTTTGGATGCTGTCACAATTATCACTGGAAGAGGCCCTTGGATTAGCGGCGCTGGTTGGTGCGTCGATCTTAATTTATATTATCATGCAAGTGACCAAAGTTAAAAATAACGCAGACTGAACGTTAACTACTTGTTAACCATGTTTACGATTATTTTACCTAGTAATAGCGGGCAAGATTTACCACCTAAGGCCCCGCCCGACCCTAGACCATATTTAAACCCTATATATCAATGACTTATTATTGAAATAATTGGCATGGCTTTTGCAATAAATTGACTTAGTTAATTTAAAAAAGGACATGCAATGAATATAGTACCGTATAATTCTGAATATCAGCTTGAAAATTCCACGTTTAAAATTAGTGAAAGAGCGGCAGAGCTCATCAAAAAATTCCATCAGTCTGCTGATGGCCTTACCCTTAAAAACTGGAAGGCGCTTTCTGAAATTCTTGATTATGCAGCGGCTGCCGAGCAAACAATTTCCGATCAAAAAGATTACATTTCTGATCTGGAATCGATGTCGGCAACCGATATGTTAACGGGTCTACTCAATCGTCATGGTTTTGAGAGCGAAATAACTCACGCTATCGCTCGTGCCAAACGCTATAATGAAAATAGCTTGTTCGCCTTTATAGATCTGGATGGATTTAAAAAAATAAATGATACATACGGCCATAACGCCGGTGATATTATGCTGCGTCAGGTGGCATCAATTTTAAACGGTTCCATTCGTCAGACCGATTCAGCCTCACGCCTTTCCGGTGATGAATTTGGTCTCCTTCTTACTAAATGTGACATTGCAAAAGCAAAAGAGAGAGCCGGATATATTCGTCATAATCTACGAAAAATTACCCTATTTCATAAAGGAACTGATATTCACACATCAGCCAGCATGGGATTTGCAGTCATAAGACCAGACAGCACACTCGAAGACATTTTCGAGAAGGCCGACAAAGCAATGTATAAAAATAAAAGAACCCGCAAAAATACTCATAAAAAATATCATCTTGCAGAGTGAAGCCTTTTCTTATGGAATAAAACAGCGTAACCTCTTGTTTATTTTAAAACATAAATGGAGACACCATGAGTAATTCACCAAAAGAAAACCTTGAAAAAGCAGGCATCACTTTACCGACCCCCGTTGCACCGGTTGCAAATTACGTAACCTATGTCCAAACCGGTAATATATTATCCGTTTCGGGGCAATTGCCGCTTAATAATGAAGGAAAGCTTCCTTACGTTGGGAAAGTAGGTCTGAATGTAACACCTGAAGAGGCCAACAAAGCGGCACGTCTTTGCGCGATTAACATTATTTCACAAATTAACGCTGCCCTTGGCGGTGATCTGAACCGTGTGGTGCGTATTATCAAGCTGGGCGCTTTTGTAAACTGTGTTGATAGCTTCCCCGGTCAACCCGCGATCGTTAATGGTGCCTCTGATTTAATGGTTGAAGTTTTTGGTGATAAGGGCAAGCATTCCCGTTCTGCTGTTGGCACTAATGCGCTTCCGCTTAATGTTCCTGTGGAAATTGATGCGCTAATCGAAATTTCATAAATCATGAAGCATAACTGGCTGACAGCATCTCAATTTGCCCATCGGGGGCTTCACGGTCCCCATACGGGCTTCATTGAAAATAGTCTACCAGCCTTTAATGCCGCCCTTGAAGGGGGCTACGGATTTGAGCTAGATGTTCTTTTAAGCCGTGATAACGTGGCAATGGTTATACATGACACCACACTCGCACGGCTTACCGGACAAAATGGGATAACTATTGATTTCACTGCTGAAGAGCATAGTAAAATAAAGCTTTTAGGCACAGATGGTACTATCCCCACTTTAAAAGAAACTCTGGACCAAACGAATGGCAAAGGCCCTATACTCATCGAAATAAAAGGGGATCAGGGCAAGTATTCGCAAATTGCCAAGGCAGTTTGGAAAGATATTAAATCATATCAAGGCGCAGTAGCGATAATGTCTTTTTATCCTGAAATTTTAGAATATTTTAAAAAGCATTTTCCCGGCGTGGTGCGCGGCTTGGTCGCAACGTCAACGAATGACGGGGGACTTCCCAAAAATTATTTCAATCTGGACCAGCAAATAAAAACCATTAAGAACCTTGAAGTAGATTTTATTGCTTATGATATCAGTGCCCTACCCAATGAGGTTACCGAATATTGCAGCCACTGGAATACCCCCGTATTAACCTGGACCGTTAGATCAGATGTTGAGCGAAAACATGCACAGAATAATACTGACAACATAATTTTTGAGCTATAATCATAAAATGAAAAGCCGCATTATCAGCAACATCAGTGAAGTCTCTAAACAGGACTGGGATCAATGTGCCAAAAGTACAAACCCGTTCTGCAGTTATGGCTTTTTAAACGCGCTTGAGCGAAGTGGCTGCGCAAGCGCGGATACAGGATGGCTCGCCCAGCATATTATCGCCGAAAATGATCTGGGTGACGTGGTCGGCGTTATGCCGCTTTATTTAAAAAACCATTCACAGGGCGAATATGTTTTTGATCATGCCTGGGCCAATGCTTTTGAAAATGCCTGCGGGCACTATTATCCAAAACTTCAGTGCTCCATACCCTTTAGTCCGGTGACCGGACCAAGATTAATGGGCGAAAATGCTGAAACAAAAAAACTCTTGTTAGACACAGCCATAAATCACGCCGAGCAAAGTGGTGTTTCCTCCTTACATTTTACTTTTATAGAACAAGATGAAATTGACGTCATGACGTCACATGGACTTTTGCAGCGTCAGGATCAACAATATCACTGGCTTAATGATGGCTACCGTTCCTTTAATGAATTTCTTGAAGCCCTGTCATCACGCAAAAGAAAAAATATCCTAAAAGAACGGCGCGGCGCTTTAGAGAATGACATTGAAATTGAACTTATCCAAGCACATGAAATTTGTGAACATCACTGGGATCATTATTTTGAATTTTATATAAATACTGCCAACAGGAAATGGGGACGACCCTATCTGAACCGCGAATTTTTCTCAATTTTAAGTGAAAATATTCCTGAAAATTTACTACTCATTATGGCGAAACGAAATGGCCACTATATTGCAGGAGCTCTTAATCTAATCGGTAAAGATACTCTTTATGGCCGCTATTGGGGTGCCACTGAACATCACAAATTCTTACATTTTGAACTGTGTTATTATCAGGCCATAGAGTTTGCAATAAAAAACGGCCTGGGCAAAGTCGAGGCCGGTGCCCAGGGCGATCATAAAATCGCCCGTGGATATGTTCCTGTCGCGACAAACAGTGCTCACTGGATCGAAAACCCGTCCTTCAAGGATGCTATAGAAAGATACCTAAATCAAGAACGTAGAGCCGTAAGTCAGGACATTGAATATTTAAAGGAATTTATTCCCTTTAAGAAAAATCCTCTTAAATAAATTAATTATTAAGTATTTTCTCAAAGGATATTTCTTCTAGCTTTTCAAACTTACCTAAATTACACCCACCACGTGCTGTATTGACGACATCGCGCGCGCATATTTTGGAGATCCCATTTTGAAAGCTTAATTGCCGGTCTACGCCAAGACGATTACAGGATGTGCTCATGGTATTGAGCAGTCTTTTATTATCTTTCGTTACAAAAAGAATTTTATCATCGTCAAGAATTTTTATACCTTTTAAATTCCTATAAGAAACACATCTTACAAACTCACCAGTCTGATTATAATTTGCAAGTATTTTTGCTGCTCTATCGCCTACGGGATCATAGGCCATTGCCGCTGAAGCAGTTAAAGATACGCAACATAATGTAGAGAAAATTACTCTTTTCATAATTCACCCAATGAATTTCCGCCAAATATTAATCTTATGACTTCTCGTCGAGGATTTCAAACTCGCTTAAATTACATCCGCCACGTGCTGTGGAAACAATATCACGTGCACATATTTTAGCATTACCGTGTTGAAAAACAAATTGACGGTCTACGCCTAAACGGGTGCAACTAGTGCTCATGGTATTAAGTAGAAATTTATTTCGTTTCATTTCAAAAAGAATTTTATCATCGCCAAGAACTTTAGTTCTTTTAATATCTTTATAGGAAATACATTTCTCAAACTCACCAGTTTGATTATATTTGGCTAGTTCTTCTGCGGCCCTATCACCAACGGGGTCATAAGCAAGGGCAGCCGTTGCACTAAAAGATACGCACAATAAAGCAGATAATATTACACTTTTCATTTTAAATCCTTTTCCAATTAAACCTAATTACCAAACAACAATAACATTAAAACATATGAATTGCAATCTTTAATATATATTATAAACACTTATACGTGTATTTTAAATATTAACTACAATTATATAACTAATACTATATTTCAATCGCTGTCTTTAGGCAATTTTTCTAATATTTCAAACTTGCCTAAAAAGCAGCTTGATATAGGGCCCAAGCTATTATCAAAAACAGATACAGTGTCGGTATTACAGAGCCTTCCGCCACGTACCGTGTAAGAAATACTTCTTTCAAAGCCAAGACGGGAACATTTATGGTCGAGTGTATTAAGCAAATACTTATTACCACGCATCTCAAACAATATGTGATTATCATCAAGAACATTAGTTCTTTTTATCTGCTGCGGGCTAATGCAACTCTCAAAAGTATTTGTCTTCGAATATTTGGCCATTTCTTTGGCAAATCTTTCTTCCTTGCTAACAAAAGAAAAAGCAACCGAAAGAGTTAGATTAAATATGCCAAGGGCTGATATCAGAATTTTCATCATTTTAGCCACCTATAAGTTTAACCAATTAGATATAGCATAGTATGCCTTAATTTTAGCGGCCTGTCATATCAAGATTTCGTTACTTTACTTTAGCCTCAGCGCCCTTTTTCTTCTTTGCCTTGGGCTTAGGGATGGTTTTTCCGGGTTCTATGTCAATGGTAAGCTTCTTATCTTTAAAGCCTATCTTAACTTCACCACCTTCAATTAGTCGTCCAAAAAGAAGCTCGTTGGCTAATGGCTTCTTAATCTCTTCGGTAATTACACGTTTTAAAGGACGTGCGCCAAAATGTTTATCATATCCTTTTTCAGCAATGAAACCTTTTGCCGCCGCTGAAAGCTTAATATGAACACCACGATCTTCGAGCTGCATTTCAAGTTCAAGAATAAATTTCTCAACAACCTTCTCAATAACAACAGGCGGCAAGCCGGAAAATGGAACGACCGCATCGAGCCTGTTTCTAAATTCGGGCGAAAAGAGCTTCTTAATAGCTTCTTCGTCAGCATCACTCTGGTCCGAGACGCCAAAACCAATTGATTCTCTGCTAAGTTCCATCGCCCCGGCATTAGTCGTCATAATCAAGATAACATTTCTGAAATCGATCTTTTTACCGTTACTATCGGTAAGGGTTCCGTGATCCATCACTTGCAGCAAGATATTATAAATATCCTGATGGGCTTTTTCAATTTCATCCAGTAGAAGAACACAGTGCGGCGTTTTATCAATAGCGTCCGTAAGAAGTCCGCCCTGATCATAACCCACATAACCGGGAGGTGCTCCGATAAGGCGCGACACGGTATGACGTTCCATATATTCGGACATATCAAAACGCTCTATTTCAACACCAAGCAGACTGGCGAGCTGTTTTGCAACTTCTGTTTTACCTACACCCGTTGGACCACTAAAGAGATAACTGCCGATTGGCTTATCCTCTTCTCGAAGCCCCGCGCGCGATAACTTAATCGCATCTGATAATACTTCAATAGCTCGGTCCTGACCGAAAACTACACGTTTCAGATCTTTTGGTAATGTCTTAAGTACCGTCTTGTCATCCTTTGAAACACTCTTGGCTGGAATACGTGCCATTTTCGAGACAACATTTTCAACATCTTCCACACTAATGTTTTTCTTACGCTTGGCTTCAGGGAGCAGCATTTGAGAAGCGCCAACCTCATCGATCACATCAATGGCTTTATCAGGCAATTTACGTTCGTTAATATGGCGAACAGATAAATCAACCGCCGCTTCAATAACCTCATCACTATATTTCACATTATGATGTTCTTCGAAATATTTGCGGATGCCTTTTAATATATCTATGGTCTCAAGCGGTGTTGGCTCGACCACATCGATTTTTTGAAAACGCCTTAGCAGCGCGCGGTCTTTTTCAATATAAGAACGATATTCTTTATAGGTTGTTGATCCGATGCAGCGAAGATCACCCTTGGATAGTGCAGGCTTAAGAAGGTTTGACGCGTCCATCGCACCGCCTCCTGTTGCACCAGCGCCGATAATTGTATGAATTTCGTCAATGAATAAAATTGATCCATCCATTTCTTCGATTTCTTTGATAACGGCTTTGATGCGTTCTTCAAAATCACCACGGAAACGTGTCCCGGCAAGGATTGTACCCATCTCAAGATTAAAAATTGTACTGCCATGAAGGACTTCCGGCACTTCTTTCTTCTCAATGCGAAGCGCAAGCCCCTCGGCGATGGCCGTTTTACCAACGCCCGGATCACCCACATAAAGCGGGTTATTTTTTGAACGGCGGCATAATATCTGTATGGTACGTTCGACTTCGCTTACCCTACCGATTAGCGGATCGATTTTACCTTCACGCGCCTTTTCGTTTAAATTGATGCAATATTTTTCAACGGCTGTTCTTGTACTTCCTTCACCGCCCTCTTCATCATCCATCTCACCTTCGATGGTTTCTTTTTCTTCATTATCGCCGGATTTAGCAAGGCCGTGCGAAATATAATTCACCACATCAAGGCGCGAAACTTCATGTTGTTGCAGATAAAATACCGCATGACTTTCCCGTTCAGAAAAGAGCGCAACAAGAACATTACCGCCATTTACTTCTTCGCGGCCACTACTTTGCACATGCAAAATTGAACGCTGAATAACCCGTTGAAATCCGGCCGTTGGCGTTGCATCAAGACTGGTATCTTCGGTAATATTTTCAAGTTCCTGATCCAGATATGATCTAAGTTCGGCGCGAAGCTGCGGAATATTAACATCACAAGCCCGAAGTACCGCAACCGCATCCTGATCATCCAAAAGTCCGAGCAGTAAATGTTCCAGCGTTGCAAATTCATGCTGTCTTTTATTGGCTTCTGCCACACTACGGTGAAGTGTGTGTTCCAGATTGGGTGAAAATGTAGGCACTCGTCTCTCCTAGGTTAATCCTTTTCAAGGGTACATTGAAGGGGGTGTTCATGCTTACGTGCATAATCCACAACCTGATGAACTTTACTTTCTGCAACTTCAAAACTAAATACTCCGCAAACACCAACACCTTGCTGATGCACCTGAAGCATTATTTTAAGTGCTTCTGTTTCAGGTTTTTTAAAAAACTTCTGTAATACGCGAACAACAAAATCCATCGGCGTATAATCATCATTTAACATAAGGACCTTATACATCGACGGCTTTTTTGTTTTGGGCTTGGATTTGGTAATTACCGAGCTTTCCAAGTCACCTTCATTATCATTGTTTTCTTCGCTCATTTTACTGCCGTTCACTCAATATACTTTCTATGCTTTATATAAAACTAAAAAACTGATTTTAAAGGGATTAAACCAATTTTTATTTTATCTTATTATAAAACATATAAATTAATCATATCATAATAAAGAAAATTAAGAAATAATCGTCAAATAGGGCTAATTCATTAAATTTCAGGAGGCTGAACGCCGCTTAAAAGAAGTTGCTCTGAAAGGATTGAATAAATTCGTTTCAAGGCATCCTCATCCTTTGCTTCGCAGCGCGCAACAATAACATTCTGTGTGTTTGAAGCCCGTATCAGCCACCAACCGTCATCTGATAACACTCTCGCCCCGTCCAGATCATTGACATTGACATCCGCATCTCTGAGCCGTTCAAGCACCTCATCAACCACTTTAAAGGGGCGCCCTTCATCACATTCAATCCGTATTTCAGGCGTATTAACCACGGCCGGAAGATTTTCACGTAATGAACCAAGACCACCCTCAGTTCTTGCCACTTTATTAAGAAGTCTAAGGGCGACATAGACGGCATCATCAAAGCCATAATATTTATGTTTAAAGAATATATGGCCGCTCATTTCACCAGCAAGCGGAGCATTAAGTTCAACCATTTTGCTTTTAATAAGGGAATGTCCGGTCTTCCACATCACAGGATCACCACCAAGTTTTTTGATGTGATCAAAAAGTACCTGACTACATTTAACATCGGCAATTATATTGGATCCGGGAAGATCTTTTAGAACGTCTTCGGCTAAAATTGCCAGAAGCTGATCACCCCAAATAATTTCACCTTGCTGATCAACGGCACCAATACGGTCACCGTCGCCATCAAAAGCGACACCCATATCCATATTTTGCGCTGCTATGGCGTCCTGAAGTTCAACAAGATTTTCGGCGACTGTTGGATCCGGATGGTGGGCAGGAAAAGTTCCATCAATTTTTTCATTAAGAAGTATATGTTTTCCCGGCAACCTTTTTGTTAACACAGAAATAACATCACCGGCAGCTCCGTTGCCAGCATCCCAGCCTACTGTCATGTCGGCCTTTGTTAAAGCTTCCATATCCACATCTCGGATCATGCGGTCAATATAACGTTCGAATATATCCAGCTTTTCAGATGAACCACTGCCCTCTTCCAGGTCACCTTGCGCACTTAATCTGCCAATTTCCTGAATTTGCTCACCGTAACATCCGCCTTTACCGATCATCATTTTAAAACCGTTATAATTAGCAGGATTATGAGAACCGGTGATCATAATGCCACCATCGGTATCCAGCTCAAAAACGGAATAATAAAGCATAGGCGACGGGCCAAGCCCGACCCTGACCACATCAAGTCCCGTGGAAAGAAGCCCCTGTAAAATAGCTTGTTCCATCATTGGGGAGCTTAACCGGCCATCGAAACCTAGGCATATTTTTTTGCCGCCATTTCTTAAGATAACGGTGCCAAAAGCGCGCCCAAGTGCTGTTGCGTCTTCTTGCGTAAGGCTTTCGCCGACAACACCTCTGATATCATATTCACGTAATATGGATTTATTAAACTGATGCTTGATCGTCATTATTCGTTCCACTTTTTTTATTTTTTTAATAACAGATCTTTAGCTTCGTTTAATTTTGCTGCAAAATATCCTGAACCACCCTGATCAGGATGAATTTTCATCATCAATCTATGATGGGCTGCTTTAATTTCATCGCTGCTGGGACTACCTTTTAATTCCAGTATTTCCAAGGCTTCACTGTGCGTCATAGCATCATTATTACATTGAGCAAGGTTCGGCGTGTCCGCTTTGGATCTTAAATAGGCCCAAAGAGCCCCCTGCCATGACAAGACGGCAGCAGTCCCGAGCACCCCTGCTACGGCAACATTGCCTTTGATGAGTATAAGAAAAGCGACTGCCCCTAGTGCCACCGCGAGAACTTTCCGAAACATATCGTTAAATTGTTCGGGCTTCTTACTAAGGTATTTAGAAAAGGCAAAATATAAAACTATTGCCCCTAATATGATTATAATAAATTGCATTTATGTATTTTGACCTTTTACCTGATTGGTATTTTCTTCTTCCTGCCATTTGGGCAATTGAAGATCTTTCATTAAGCGTCTGATTTCCTGCCGTGCTGCAACGTGCGACATGGTAACCTTTTCATCGGTTTCTCGGTAATCCACCAAGGTTAAACCTTTTGGGAAAAGCTCCCTATATACAACACGCTCGCCAAGACCCTGTATATATCTAAATGACACTCTTTTTTGCAACTCTTTTAATGCATCATTTACCCTGCGTTTATTTTTAGCATCAAGCGCAGAAGTTCTATTACGCATAACCACCCAGTCAATAGTTCCCCGGTCCGTCATAGCGCGATGCTTACGGGCATCCCATACCATTTCGCTATAAAGACTCAGTTTTTCGACTTTATAATTATCCGGATTTACAGTAGCGAGCAAATCAAGATCAACAAAACTGTCATTAATGGGGGTGATCAGAGTATCAGCCACACTATGAGCTAATCGGGAGAGATTAGAATCACTTCCCGGGCAATCAATAAGGATAAAATCTGCTTCTTTATGAAGTTCTTCCATTAATTCGCCGAAGTTTTTCGTATCCTCAAACATCATATTATCCAGATCCCCTTCCATCG
>JABJKT010000138.1 GCA_018660225.1 Kordiimonadaceae bacterium | reverse complement strand
GTTTGAATTTCATCAAGCACGAAAAGGACGTTATTTTTGGTGCAAATATTACGCGCCGCCGCCAGATAGCCATCATCCGGGATATTAATGCCAGCTTCGCCCTGTATCGGTTCCATAATAATGGCAACGGTGTTTGGTGTTATAGCATTTTGAAGTGCTTCAACATCGTTATAATCAATCAGCTTGAAACCGGGCAAAAAAGGCCCGAAATTCTTTTTATAGCTGGGTTCCGATGACATGCTGACCGTCGACATGGTGCGGCCATGAAAATTATCATTAAAAACAATGATCTCCGCTTCATTATCGGCGACATTTTTAACTTCATAGCCCCATTTTCGCACGGCCTTTATGGCCGTTTCAACCGCTTCTGCCCCTGTGTTCATCGGAAGCGCCATTTCCATTTTTGTCACCGCGCACAGTTTTTCCAAAAATATCCCCATCTTGTCATTATGAAAGGCACGTGATGTCAGGGTAATTCTGCTGGCTTGATCGTTCAGTGCTTTAATGATTTTAGGATGACAATGGCCCTGATTAACGGCTGAATAGGCGCTTAAGCAATCAAGATATTTATTGCCGTACACATCCCAAACCCAGATACCTTCGCCTTTTTCAAGTACAAGCGGGAGTGGATGATAATTATGGGCGCTATGGCTATCGGTTTGATCAATGATATCGGATTGAAGTGACATATTATTCCCCCTGATATAATGAATGGATTGGAAAAATCTGGCGACCAAATAGACTAGCCGTAAGATCAACGGCAATTTTAGCGGTGCTGTTATTGGTATCAAGTGCCGGATTAATTTCAGCGATATCAAGTGAGCCCATAAGACCGCTATCATGGATCATTTCCATGCAAAGCTGTGCTTCACGGTAAGTAAGGCCGCCTGGAATAGTGGTCGCGACACCGGGGGCGATTGACGGATCAAGACTATCCACATCAAAACTTACATGAAGGTGGGCGCCTTTTTCTGCCACGTCATGTAGAATATCCTGCATGGCCTGACGAATACCAATTTCATCAATGCGGCGCATGTCGTAAACGCTTATACCGCTATCGATTACCAGCTGTTTTTCATTTTTATCAACTGATCTAATAGCAATTTGATAAACATTTTCTGGCGCGATCATCGGCACTGCATGACCAACGGAAAGAAGGTCGGCCGGACCAACACCCGTTGCCACCGCGACCGGCATGCCGTGAATGTTTCCGGACGGCGATGTTTCGTTAGTGTTATAATCCGCATGGGCATCAATCCAAATCATACAAATTGGTTTAGCTTTTTCTGAGCAGTAGCGCGCCACAGCAGCAATTGAGCCAATCGACATAGCATGATCACCGCCCATCATGATCGGCAGATGGCCATTTTTCAGTTCGCTGAAAATAGCGTCCTGAATATTACTGGCCCAAATGATATTTTCCTGCAAGTGGCGGTAGCCTCCAACTGGCGGCAGTTCCGGATTATCTGGCCCGCTGACATTACCAGTATCATTTACGGTTATGCCCTGCTTTTTTAATGTTTCGGCAAGCCCTGCTACCCTGAGTGCTTCCGGCCCCATAGAGGCACCGCGGTCGCTGGCCCCTATATCACTGGGAACACCAATGAGCGATACTGAATTCTTCATGTCATTCTGCCTTAATTTATAAAATTATATTTAACAGAGCGATTCTGGCATAAATGATTGAGAATGAAATTTTTATTTTTTACAAATAGCCAAATATTATTCGGTAAAGTTGAATTTTATTGAATTTTGTTTAAAAATATGTCGTTATAACGCGTTAGATGATACATCATTACATTTTCCGGAGCGAAAATTATGAAAAAAAAGGCGATAGATCAAATTGATTTGAAGATTCTTTCGATTCTGCAAAGTGATGCAAGAATTACAAATCATGAATTATCAAATAAAGTAAACTTATCCCCAAGCAGTTGTCTGCAAAGGGTGCGTCGGCTTGAAGATGATAAATATATCGAAAGATTTATGGCCCATATTGATCTTGATAAAATCTGCCGTACGGTGACGGTGATCCTGACCGTTAGCCTTCATGATCACTCAAACGAAAATTTTGAAACCTTTAACAAGGCCGTGGCTGAGTTTCCCGAAATTGTCGAATGTTATACGGTAAGCGGCAATTTTGATTATTTCCTGCGCGTCGTCTGCCCGGATATGAAAAGTTATCTAACCCTAAACGACGCACTAATAGACCGCATGGAAGGTACAGCCAATATTAGCGGTCACGTGGTGCTTGAATATACCAAGTCATTTGAAGGCTACGCCATCGACGCGCTCGTGGAATAAGTTTAGCTTATTTGCGCTTGCCGCTAACATCAAGGGCATACATATCCCAATTACCTGTACCTTTAAGTTCATCACCATCCACTTTGGCAGTCATGTCAAATGTAGACGACATACCCGCTTCAGCAACATAGAGCGATCCTTTAAGCTTAAGTTGCCCGTTCTTATAAGTGCCGGTAAATTCATCTGTGCCAATTGAAGCTGTCGCATTTTCACCGTCAACGGCTATTGACATGCTGACCACTGCGGCACCTTCGGCAGCAGACATCGCAACGCTCCAGTCGCCATCAACATCGGCAGCGAAGGCCGAAGAAATCATCAGGCTTGCAGCGAAAAGTCCGGCTAGTACTCTTAAAAACATAATATTCTCCCGTTTAATATTTTTTCATCTCTGAAAGCCTATCAGTTTGCACTTGTTTTTACAAGATGGCTAAGTTTGATTGATAAAATCATTTTAAAGACGTAGCATAAAACCATCATAAACAATTTTTTCCGGGGAGGAACAAATGCAACTTCAAAAAATTATCTTTATTTTTCTTATCTCATTTCTTATTCATAATGTCTCACAGGCTCAGGATCCATATGTGCGCGCACCCTTGGCCGGGCGTGAAATGGCAACAAATGATCAGGCGGTTATCCCGCAGCGCTTTATGGCGCTTACTAATGCCAATGTGGTTGACGTGAGAAGTGGGAATATCATACGTGATGTCACCGTGGTCTTAAAGGACGGCAAAATTCTTTCCGTTGGAAAGGGCACGCCGCCTTCAGGAGCCGAAGTGATTGACCTGCGTGGCTATTATATCACCCCGGGATTATTCGAAGGCCATTTTCATGGTGCTAGCGCCGGTGACGCGAAGCGGGCGCTGGTTTCCGGTGTTACCACCGCCAAAGGGGCCAGCGTTGATGGCTTTATGGATGTTGCCCTTAGCGATATGGTCAAAGCAGGCTATCTGGTCGGGCCGGATATTATGCCGGCCGGTGTTTATGTAACACCGGAACTTGGCAACACGGGAGCTATTTTGGCTGATCCGCGGCTTTATAAATATGCCAATCAGGAACTATACGGCGAAGAAGCACTTCGCGATGTGGTTAGTATCACCATCGACCGCGGTGCTCAGTGGATTAAAACCCGCTCAAGCGGTCTTACGTCACGCACATCAGGACCGGATGCCCTCGCTCAGGCTTATACCGATAGTGAGCTCGGGGCGATTATGGACGAAGCGGCAAAATATAATGTTCCCGTATCCTGTCATTCACATGGTGTTGAGGTAATCATCGCCGCAATCGAAGCCGGATGCACCAGCATTGAACATGCCTCTTACATTGATGATGAAGGACTTCGGTTGATGAAAGAGAAGGGGACGCTTTGGATTCCGACCTATATTTCCGTTACCGGTTTTGAACTACCCCATGATGATTATACCACCACAATCGCACGGCAGCGTCATCCGCATTTAGTGGAAAATCTCGCGCGGATGATCAGAAAAGGTCATGAAATGGGTATTACCATTTTAACGGCGGTGGATAGTAGTTACGGCCCTGATAGTGTTTACCGGGTTGCCGGTGAAATTAACTCATTCATTGAATTTGGCATGACACCGATTGAAGCGCTTCAGGCAGCGACCATTAAATCGGCGGAGGCTTACGGCCTTTTAGACAAAACAGGTGTAATTGAAGCAGGGCTTGAAGCTGATCTGGCAATATTTGACCGCGATCCTCTGCTGCAGCCATCAGTGATGCATAATCCGCTCGCCGTTATAAGCAACGGACGGGTTGGCCTTGATCGCCATGTAGGAGACAGGAAGGTTTTATCTGCTGAGTGAAGCTAAAAAAAGGGCCTAAAAGTCAGGCGCTTTTTTTATAGGGGCACATGTTATAGCCGAGTGGTTTTACGACCTCAAGGATCGGCTCGTCTACATAGCGCTGACTACATTCGTCAGTGGATTTCTTGGTAAGCGCCAGTTTTAGACCTAGATCATAGGCAAGCCATCTTTCGCGAAGATCAGGGCGAACAAACGCCTCTATCAGGCTCTGCTCGAGGATCTGGTGACGGTCCATGTATATTTCTTCGGTGATAAACATATGGGCATGGGCGTATTTTGGCATTCTGCCGGCATAAATGATCGGGCCGCCAAACAGTCTCATCATGAATTCTGTTTGCTGAATTTCAAGATGCCACTGATCATTATCCTTGAAAAAATCTTTCAACCAAGGGTGAACCAGAAGTTTATCATAGAATATTTTGTGTACCTTATCGAGACAGGGACGCCCCCCAAGCTCATCAAACAACGTTTCCGCCATTATTTTCTCCAACTTACTAAAATTTACTATTGCCCGTTAAAACTATTTAGGACATTAGGAGAAAAAGGTTAATTTTTTCTAAAAGATTTAATTTTTATATAGCTTTAAAATTTCATATGGGAAGTTCGATTTATGCTGATAATCGTCTGCCATATTAGGGTAATTTGCAAATAAGCCAATTTCTGAACCGGTAGATAGTACTATCCTCTTGCGGATGGGCGTGTCTGGTGTTAGTTTCCCGCAATTAAATAAGCTTAAATTATAACAAGAGCAGAACAGTTATGTCAGTTGATAAAGAAACGGTTGCGAAGATCGCAAATTTGGCCCGTATTGAGGTTTCCGAGGATGAGCTTGAGAGCACAGTGGGGGAACTTAATAATATCCTCGATTGGGTTGAGCAGCTATCCGAAGTGGATACGGACGGTGTGGCGGCAATGACTAGTGTTGTGGCAGCGGATCTTCCGCGCCGTGAAGACAAGGTTACCGACGGCGGTTACCGTGAGGCGGTTCTTAAAAATGCCCCCGTGGCCGAGCATGGTTTCTTTGCTGTGCCAAAAGTGATTGAGTAGGAGCAGGGACATGACAGATTTAACAAAAATGACATTATCAGCGGCCCGTGACGGCCTTCAGGGCGGTGACTTTACATCCGCTGAAATTACCGAAGCGCATTTGAGTGCTATTGCCGACGCTAGCGATCTTAACGCCTTTATCGAAGTAACTTCGGATCAAGCAATGGATATGGCCGCTAAAGCCGACGCAATGATTAAAGACGGCAGCGCCAAAGCCATGACCGGTATTCCGATCGCTATCAAGGATTTATATTGCACCAAGGGCGTTCATAGCCAATCGGCCAGTCATATTCTTGATGGCTTTAAGCCGGAATATGAAAGCACGGTAACTTCTAACCTTTGGGCTGATGGTGCAGTGATGCTCGGTAAAACCAATCAGGATGAGTTCGCCATGGGTTCATCCAATGAAAATAGTTATTACGGCCCGGTGAAAAACCCTTGGCGCGCTGATGGCGAGACAAAAGATTATGTGCCCGGCGGATCATCTGGTGGTTCGGCGGCGGCGGTTGCAGCGAATATTTCAATTGCGGCGACAGGAACAGACACTGGCGGTTCAATCCGTCAGCCGGCGTCTTTTGCTGGACTTGTCGGGCTTAAGCCCACTTATGGTCGTTGTTCACGTTGGGGTATGATTGCGTTTGCTTCTTCGCTTGATCAAGCGGGACCGCTTACCAGATCAGTACGCGATGCGGCTATTATGATGGAAAGTATGGCGGGTTATGATCCCAAAGACAGCACATCAACCAATGTGCCGGTGCCTAATTACGAAGCGGCCCTTAGCGGTGATATTCGCGGGCTTAAAGTTGGAATTCCAAAAGAATACCGTGTTGATGGTATGCCCGGTGAAATTGAAAAGCTGTGGAGCCAAGGTATTGACTGGCTGAAAAGTGCAGGAGCGCAGATCGTTGATATCAGCCTTCCGCACACTAAATATGCGCTGCCGACTTATTATATTGTCGCGCCGGCGGAATGTTCGTCAAATCTCGCCCGTTATGACGGGGTAAAGTATGGACTTCGGGTTACCGGTGATAATCTTAGCCTTGATGATATGTATAAGAAAACCCGTGCTGCGGGCTTTGGCGATGAAGTTAAGCGCCGCATTCTGATCGGTACTTATGTGTTATCGGCTGGTTATTATGATGCTTATTATTTAAAAGCGCAGCGCGTTCGCACATTGATTGCTGGTGATTTTAAAGCGGCATATGAAAAGTGTGATGTGATCCTGACACCAACAGCACCAAGTGCGGCATTTGCCCTTGGTGATAAAGTGTCTGATCCGCTTGCTATGTATCTTAATGATGTCTTCACCGTTCCGGCGTCACTTGCTGGTCTTCCGGGAATTTCAATTCCGGCTGGCTTGAGTGCGGAAGGATTACCGCTCGGGCTTCAACTTCTCGGGCAGGCGTTTGGTGAAAGTGAGCTGCTTAATGTAGCCAGCGTTCTTGAAAGCGCTGCAGGCTTCACACAAAAACCGGCTAAATGGTGGGGAGAAAACTCATGAGTAATTTATATCAAGGGGCCACCGGCGATTGGGAAGTTGTTATCGGGCTTGAAATTCATGCGCAGGTCATTTCGGAATCGAAACTATTTTCCGGTGCAGCGACAAAATTCGGGTCTGAACCAAATACTCAAGTCAGTTTTGTTTGCTCAGCCCAGCCCGGCATGTTGCCGGTTATTAATGATGAATGCGTGCGTCAGGCGGTTCGTACCGGCCTTGCTATGGGCTGTCAGATTAACCTGCGCAGTGTGTTTGACCGTAAAAACTATTTTTACGCCGATCTGCCGCAAGGTTATCAAATTTCACAGTTTAAAGATCCGATCGTTGGTGAAGGTGTATTGACCGTTGATCTGGAAGATGGTTCTACCAAGGATATTGGTGTGGAGCGGCTTCATCTGGAGCAGGACGCCGGTAAATCCATGCATGACCAGCATCCCAACATGACTTACGTTGATCTTAACCGCTCTGGCGTTGCGCTTATGGAAATTGTATCCAAACCGGATATGAGAAATGCAGAAGAAGCGG
Source organism: Kordiimonadaceae bacterium (assembly GCA_018660225.1). Taxonomy (GTDB): domain Bacteria; phylum Pseudomonadota; class Alphaproteobacteria; order Sphingomonadales; family Emcibacteraceae; genus Pseudemcibacter. Next base: position 204 of record JABJKT010000138.1, on the reverse strand, counting down.
GAGCCTATTTTAAGAAAATACGCTCACTGGTTCGTTATGCGGGAACTTGTGATGGTAATATGGATCAGGGTTCAATGCGGGCTGATGTTAATGTATCGGTGCGCCGTCCGGGCGAAGGGCTTGGTATACGCACAGAAACAAAGAACGTAAATTCGATCCGTTATATGATGCAGGTGATTGAAAGCGAAACCCGCCGTCAGGGAG
>JABJKT010000137.1 GCA_018660225.1 Kordiimonadaceae bacterium | reverse complement strand
TGACTTGTGCGACCGCGTCGCGTTTAAACTCTTCTGTGTATCGTATTCCTGTAGACATAATACCTTAACTCCTTGCTTCCATTTTATAACAAGTAAAGTGTCTACAAATCTAGGGGCGTATCAAGCAAAAAACTTACTAATGTAGGAAACTCTATACAGTTAAGGTTAATAAAGTATAAAAATCGTTATATTCCAAACAGTTCATAATATATATTAATTCAAAACATTAATAAAAATTAACCATATTACAAGTGTTTTTTTAACTAATTTATTAATTTTATAAAAAAGCCTGCTTCAAATTTAAAAATACCGAAAAAAAGTGGTTATAATTATATTTAGGCAGCTAAAAACTTAATCAGTTAAAATATAGCAAAATAAAATGAATGTACTATTAATAATTATCCTGAAAAAACAATGCATTATAAGGATAAAGGATGGTGGTGCGCTCGGCCGGACTTGAACCGGCAAGCCCGTGAAGGCGGCAGATTTTAAGTCTGCTGTGTTTACCAATTTCACCACGAGCGCTTGAATATTTCGTGTTTGATAAAACGATAAGAGGGTATGCCATATTCTGAACTGAAAAGGAACCATCAGTTTTAATTTTTTTCACTTTTTTTGAAATTTTGAGAGAGACTCGTAAAAATAGATCAAATTACGGTGCTTCACCGCCAAAAATTTCTGACCCCTGTTCAAGGATTCGTTCTTTTAATATTGAAAGCGCCTGATCAACTTCTTGTGGGACCGCAGAGCGAAGCACGAAAGTGGCGCCATAAGATCCGGCCTTATAAAATGGATAACTGCCAATGGTCAGATGTTCAAAGTGATCTTCTATTTCGGCAAGTATATCGGCAAAAACACTTTCCCCTTCAAACACATGTATTGCTTTTGATGATATTTTTGAGCCGCCGGAAATTCGGTCTTCAACGTCAAGCAGCATGCTTTGCATAACGACCGGAATTCCCGCAAGCACGAAAACATTTTCCATCTGAAAACCTGGTGCGGCACTTACCGGATTTTTAATCAGGCTCGCTCCCTCAGGGATCATCGCCATGCGCAGCCGCGCTTCGGTCAGGTTTCCCTTTCCCATATTATCTTCAAGAAGTTTTCGCGCCTCTTCGTTAAGTAGAAACTCTACACCAAAAGCTATTGCAACATTTTTTGCCGTAATATCATCATGGGTCGGGCCAATGCCGCCAGTGGTAAAGACATAATCAAAAATGCTCCTGCATTCATTTACCGTATCCACTATTCTTTTGTCCACATCAGGTATCACCCTGACTTCATCAAGAATAATACCTAAATCCCCAAGCCACTTTGCAATATAGTTCAAGTTGGCATCATGTGTTCGGCCCGATAAAATCTCGTCGCCAATAATAATTAGTGCTGCTTTAACTTTTTTTACCATTACCTCTTCAACTTAATTGAAACTCGAATGAAATAAGACTATATCCTAACTTATGAAATTTGAACATGAACTTTTCCACGGAACCCTTATAAAAAGATATAAGCGCTTCTTGGCTGATGTAAAACTGGACAGTGGCGAGGTCGTCACCGCCCACTGCGCCAACAGCGGGTCTATGCTTGGCCTTAAAGAGGAAGGCAATGAGGTCTGGTTATCACCAGCCGCTAACCCAAAAGCAAAACTTGATTACAAATGGGAAATCGTCAAAGTCGGCGATACTCTAGTTGGTATTAACACCTCCCTGCCCAACAAACTGGTCGAAATGGCTATTCTGGACGGCACCATTATAGAGCTGCAAGGATACGAAAATCTGCGCCGCGAAATGAAATACGGAAAGAACAGCCGCATTGATTTATTTTTAAGCGACCATGAAGACGCAAAGCCCGATTGCTATGTGGAAGTTAAAAGCGTCACCCTGTCACGCGAAGATGGCCTCGGCGAATTTCCTGATAGCGTAACCAGTCGCGGTACAAAGCATCTTCACGAATTAAGTGATATGGTAGAGGCCAAAAGCCGCAGTGTAATGCTATATTTAGCCCAACGTGATGATATAAATAAATTCAAAGTAGCATCAGACATTGACCCGGCTTATGCAGATGCGTTAAAAATAGCAAAAGAAAAAGGTGTGGAGGCATATTGCTATATCTGCCAACTAACACCATCAGGTATTAATGTAGGGAAAAGTATCCCTATTATGGAAAATGAATGAGATACGTAAAAGCATCAGAAGCACCGGTAGAAGCAACCAGCGCCATAAAGATTTATGAACCTGCTGATTTTGAAGGCATGAGAAAAGCAGGTCGCCTCGCCGCTGAAACACTGGATATGATCACCGAACATGTTATTCCCGGCGTCACCACAGACGAGCTTGATAAGCTGTGCGCAGATTTTGTCACTGATCGCGGCGCAGTAAGCGCGCCGCTTAATTATAACGGCTTTCCAAAATCAATATGCACGTCCATCAACCATGTGGTCTGTCACGGTATCCCGGGACCAAAGAAGCTTAAAAAAGGCGATATTGTTAATATCGACGTTACCGTAATCGTTGATGGCTGGTTTGGTGATACAAGCCGCATGTTTTACGCCGGCACCCCGAACGTCAAAGCATCACGGCTGGTCGATATAACCTATGAATGCCTGATGCGCGGTATTGCCCAAGTGAAACCGGGAAATACCATGGGCGATATTGGTCACGCTATCCAAGAATATGCCACCGAACAAAGATGCGGTGTGGTTGAAGTATTCTGCGGGCACGGCTTGGGCCGGATATTCCATGATAGCCCGAACGTGCTTCATTATGGCCGCCCCGGTGAAGGGGCCGTGATTAAGGAAGGAATGTTTTTCACTATCGAGCCAATGATCAATCTTGGCACCAAAGATGTTAAGGTGCTTTCCGATGACTGGACCGCTGTAACGAGGGATAAGTCCTTATCGGCCCAGTTTGAACATAGTATGGGGGTAACCAGTGACGGCGTGGAAATATTCACACTTTCGCCCAGTGGTTACAAGAAACCGCCCTATGTCTGATGATCATCAAAAAGGACATAGAGAACGCCTAAAGGCCCGTTTCCGTAAAGGCGGCGCAGATGCCCTTGCCGACTATGAACTTCTTGAGCTTCAATTAATGACCGCAATCCCGCGCCGCGACGTAAAGCCACTAGCCAAAGACCTGATTAAAGAATTTGGTTCCTACGCCGAAGTGATCAGCGCCTCGCCCGAGCGCCTATCAGAAATTTCCGGTATTGGTGATAATGTCATAACAACCCTTAAACTAGCCGAAGCCAGCGCACAAAAATTCGCACAAGGCATGGTGATGGAAAAACCGGTGCTTAGCAATTGGCAGTCGCTGATCAATTACTGCTCCACCCAAATGGCCTATAAGAATACCGAACAATTCCGCGTGCTGTTTCTTGACCGGCAAAACCGCCTGATTGCCGATGAAAAAATGCAGGAAGGTACCATCGACCACACCCCTGTTTACCCGCGTGAGATCATAAAACGCGCCCTCGAGCTAGGCTCCACCGCCATCATCCTCGCCCATAATCATCCAAGCGGCGATCCGACCCCGAGCCGCGAAGACATCGAAATGACTAAAAAAATCGCCGAAGCCGGCAAACAACTAGGCGTCATGCTCCACGACCACCTAATCATCTCCAAAAGCGGCCATAGCAGTTTCAAAATGATGGAACTGATTTAAGTAAGCGCCGAAATTTTTTGACTAAATGGCAAATAAAAATTCCAATAATATCATAAACCACTACCAAAATGACCAGCTGCTTTCGGCCAAAAGCAGACGTTCGAGAGAAGCTAAATTGATCCAGTTAATTAACTTTATTTAATAGCATTCTGCAGCGGTATGGAAACTGTAATTGTTGTTCCTTGGCCTATTATACTCTCAATATTCAATTCACCCCCGTGAACGTCAATTAAAGACTTTACGATAGAAAGACCTAATCCCGTACCCTCTTCATGGCTAATGAACGGAGATTTCACAGCCCTCGTAAAGGGCTTAGTAATTACTTTGATGTTTTCTTCCGATATGCCGCAGCCCGTATCAATAATTTGGAAAATATGATGATCATCAGAGATGTTAGAGCTGATCGTTATATTCCCGCCTCGTGGTGTAAACTTAATAGCGTTTGAAATTAAGTTCATTAATATCTGCTTTAAAGCGTTTCTATCCGCATAAACGTTAGGTAACTTTTCTGAATTATTTATAGCAATATCAATATTTTTATCTTCGGCTAATTTATAGATAATACTTTTACATTCTAAAAGGAGCTGTTCGCCGTCAAAACTTTGATAATTCAGCTCCCTTTTATCTGCTCCTAGGGTAGATAAATCAAGAATGTCATTAACGAGGTGGAGTAGGTATTCACCTGATGAATGGATGTCATCTATATATTCAGTATATTTCTTATTCTTTACAGGTCCGAATGTTTCTTCTAAAATAGTTTCTGAAAATCCAATGATAGCATTGAGTGGAGTTCTTAAATCATGGCTCATGGATGCAAGAAAGTTTGTTTTTGCAGCATTAGCATCTCTTGCTTCGTCAAGGGCTGTTTGAAGAGCAGCTTGAGTGTCCGTAATATCAGTCAAATCAGTTATGGAACCAATGTAGGAAACTTTATCCTTTGTTTTTATTTCCCCTACTCTAAGACGAATAGGAAATTCCTCACCATTCTTACGTAATGCGCTAACGTCTCTGCCGCTACCAATAATCTTTTTTACACCTGTTGTGTTATGATTAGATAAATAAGTATCGTGATGGGTAGAGTAATGTTCAGACATTAAAACCTTCAGGTTTTCTCCAACGACTTCATGAGCACTATAACCGAACATTTCTTCCGCGGCTTCATTAAATATTTCAATCTTACCTAGATCATCGCTAACAATTACCCCTGTAGCTATGTTTTCAAATGTTCTACGAAAACGTTCATTGTCCTTATTTAGTTTTCTATACCAAAGAATAATTATTAAGCCCGCAAACAAAGCTAATCCAATTACATAATAGATAGGACCATAATCCACTTTAGTTTCTATTTTCATTGTAAGCCATTTAGTTAAAATTTGTTGTCTTGTTGAAGGATCAATATCAGCAAACGCTTTTTGAATAGAACCAACAAGAAAAGGAAGGTCGGGTTGAATGCCTATCGTATTTTCTAGTTTATACGAGGAATAACCAGTCGCAATAAGACTGTTATTTCCTATTTCTGATATTATGGAATTTACCCTTAATATATCACCTATATATGCATCGACTTCCCCTTCAGATGCCAGTTCAATAGCATCGCGAACATATTCTGTTTCTACGGTCTTAATGTCGGGATAATTATTCTTCAGGTAATCGGTTATTACGGAACCTTTTACTTGAGCAAGACTAAAACCATTAAGACTTTCTAGGTCTCTAAAATGGATCCCATTTATACGAGAAAAAATAGCATGATCAAAAGTAATGTAACTTTCTGTAAATTTTAAAAACTCTTTTCTTTCCTCCGTTGGTGTTATACCTACAATTAAGTCTGCTTCATGGGAATGTATTTTTGTTAACCCCTCATCCCAGGTTTCATTGTCGGCCTTAACAAAATCTACGTTCAAGCGTATTGATATTTCATTCAAATAATCTCCAGCAATGCCGGTAATTCTTCCTTCACTATCAATAAATGAATAGGGAGCATTATTGAAATCAGCTACTACCTTGAACACCTTGTTTTTTGATAACCAGTCAAGCTCTTCTCTTGTTAGTCCGATATCATAATTGACTGGAGAAGCCTTTATCCATTTATCTGAAATCACCTTAAATTCTTCTTCGGATACCGCTGCAATACCTTTGTTAATAATGGCCATTAAAATCGGATTCTCTTTATGGACGGCAATACGTTGATCCATTATATTGTTATTCAATACAAAATCATTACCTATGATCTCTAATCCCTGGATATTATTTTGCGATATTAGAAAATCTATAGCTGAAGCATCACCCGTGTAAACATCAATTTCATTTGAGGTCAGTGCTTTTAAAGCATTTGTGTGAGTATTAAATTCAATGAGATCAAAATGAGGATAATTTTCCTTATAAACTTCCCCTATGATATGGCCTTTAATGATTCCGATCCTTATGTTTTCAAGATCGCTAATGCTATTAAGTCTTTGAGATCCGGCGCGCCCGAAGTTGACAATCAGTGAATTAAAATAAGGAACAGAAAAATTGAAATATTTTGCTCTTTCCTCATTTCTGGAAATAGTATGCATAATGTCTATTTCTTTATTCTTCATCTTTTCGAGCGTTTCGTTCCACGTCTGAAAATTTACATAATCAATTTTCAATCCAACCTTGGTTCCAATGAGGTTTAAATAATCAATAGAAAGTCCAGCTGGCTGGCCGGCGCTCATAAAGTCAAATGGTGCAAGGGCAGTATTATTTGAAGCCTTTACGACGGGATGCTCCGTAATCCAGACCTGCTCTTCAGGTGTAAGAGTTTGCCCGGTACTGTTTTGAGCAAATCCGATCACTGCGTAAATTACCATAGCAAAGGTTTTTATAAAATGTTGTGTATAAAGCGCCGTTTTACTAACTACTATTTCCACCTTAGTTTTTGATTTAAACAGTATTTTGAATGAATCTTCATATTAGAAAAATGCAGTTAATTATTAGTTAATTATTAGTTAATTTTTTGAAATATGTATTATTACCTTTATGATATATATTTATCGCTTCCCACACGAAGTCTGATTGGTTGAAGGCAGACTGTCAAAGGCACAGATAGTTCGACAAGGTTACCCAATTCGAACGTCTTCTTTTGGCCGAAAGCAGACATTCGGAACACATGTTTTGACTCAATAATTCAATTAAGTTAAGTTCTCAACAGAAGGGGCAAAATCATGACGAACTGGCTATCAAGTAAAATCTTGAATATTGGCGTTGCGAGTTTAATTGCTTTTAGTATTGCGAGCTGCGGCGATACATCCGCACCAATTGATCAGACAAATGAAACCATATGGCCGGGTGAAGCGTGGGAGGTATCTACCCCTGAAGCTGAGGGCGTTGACCCGAAAATCATTGAGAGCATTGTTGAAGAGCTGCGCGCAGGGATTTACGGCTCCGTCGATCAGTTTCTATTTATCAAAAACGGAAAAGCAATCGCCGATTTTGAGTTTAGTGTCGATTATGATGCTATTCTAGCTGAAGACGGTGACAACCATTCTCACTTAAATGCAGGCGAAGGTGATCACCAATATAACTACGACCATACCAGCTGGCACCCCTATTATCAGGACACAAAGCTTCATACGATGCAGTCGGTTACCAAAAGCGTAACCTCAGCCGCGCTTGGCATCGCTATTGATGAGGGCTTAATCGAAGGCGTTCATGTTCCCGTGTCACAGTTTTTTACAGACTATCATTATGACCTGACAGACCCGCGAAAAAGTGAAGCCACACTGGAAGATTTCCTGACCATGCGTAGTGGCATAGAATGGGCTACTGAAGGCGGTTACGGAAGATCAGAACATAGTACAGTTCTGCTCGAAAAGAGTGATCAATGGATTCAGTTCACACTGGACCAGCCAATGGATAATGATCCGGGTACGGTTTATGAATATAACGATGGTGCCAGCGTCCTGATCGGCAAAATAGCGAGGCAGGCAACGGGAAAGCGCATGGATCAGTGGGCCAAAGAACGGCTCTTTGATCCCATCGGAATTAAAGATTTTTATTGGAAAACAACACCGGACGGCGAAACCGATACCGAAGGCGGGCTCTATCTTACCACCCATGACCTTGCTCGCTTTGGCTATTTATTCCTTAAAAAAGGTCAATGGAACGGCAAACAGATTATTTCAGAAGAGTGGGTGAAAGCATCGGTAACACCGATTGTGAAGGACGTCTCACCAGATAATGACCGTGTAGACCCCGGCTATGGTTATCAATGGTGGGTAACAAGTTACGGCGAAGGAAAGCCAACCATTTTCGCAGGCAACGGTTACGGCGGGCAATTTGTAATGGTTGCCCCTGAATATGACATCGTCGTCGTCTTTAACGGCTGGAACCTCCATAGATCAGGCGAAAAATCAACATACGGCGTCCTTGAAAAAGTTATTCTGCCATCTTTGAAATAGGTTTTTCACCTTTAAAATGAAAAATATTTTCAAATTTGCGACGAGATGACTTTATTTTGAGACGAAATGCATTTCCCTGCATCGCCTTTAGTCCAGCAATGCGTTATTGTTACCAAGTTATAGTGTGGATTTATGACAAAATAGTAGCCGAACATTTCAAAGCCCCGATAGAGAGCACCTTATGTTAGGCCAAGGAAGTATAATGAAATTTCTCAAAGTTCTCGCACCTTTACTGGTTCTGGTGATCGGTGCAAGTGTATCCTTTGTAATTATCAATTCAAAAGAACAACCCGCCAGTCAGGAAGTCGAAGCCAAGCCACGCAGCATTAAGGCTGTGATTGCCAAAGGTGGTGAAATAGAGCTTAAAATATTCACTCAAGGCTCCGTTAAAGCAAAGCAGGTTATTGATATTGTCCCGCAAGTTAGAGGACAAATCACTTTTGTATCACCAAAATTTGTCGCCGGCGGGAATTTCGCATCAGGTGAAGTTATCTTGAGAATTGATCCGAGAGATTATGAAGTCGCAGTGATTTCAGCAGAAAGCATGGTTGCAGAAAGCATTCAGCGGCTTGTAGAAGAAGAGGCAGAAGCCGCCCTCGCCCTTTCTGAATGGAAGCAGCTTGGTCAAGGCGAAGCCAGTGACCTCACACTTCGCAAACCTCAACTAGCCAGAGCGGAAGCACAGTTAAAAGCCAGTGAAGCGAATTTACTGACGGCGAAGTTAAATCTGGAGCGGTCCGTTATAACGGCCCCCTTTAATGGACTTCTTAGCACTAAAAATGCTGACCTTGGGCAATATTTAAGCCCGGGGGTTAATATCGGTGAATTTCATTCAACGGATATCAGAGAAGTCCGTCTACCCCTTTCCCCTATTGACAGAACAAAAATTGATCTTGGCGCGCTCAAAGGCGGTAACGGAGAAATTGATGTAAAATTCACCGTGACAGTTGGTGAAGTTACAAATAGCTGGATAGGACAAGTTGTCCGTACAGAAGGCATGATTGTCAATAATACCGATGTGCTGTGGCTTGTTGCAGAACTGCAAGGCGCTCAATTAAATTCGGTTGAAAATGGTGAGGTTATCGAAATCGGCCAATTTGTTGATGCTGAAATTAACGGTAGAAAACTAAACAATATAATTATCCTGCCACGCGCCGCCCTCAATCAGGGTAACAATGTTATGATTGTTGATGATCAAAATGCTCTTCGCACCAGAAAAATCAGCCTTATGGATACCAACCGTGAATATATCGTTGTTACGGATGGGATAAATATTGGTGATACGGTGAATATAAGCCAGCTCGGTTCCGGCATAGATGGTATGCTGGTCAGCACAACCCTTGAAGAAGGGACTGAATAATGGGTATCGTACAGTGGTTCGTTAAAAACCCGGTCGCCGCCAATTTATTGATGGTTATTATTCTGGCCGGTGGCATCATGGGTATGTTCAGAGTTGGAAAAATTGCTAACCCTCCAGTTATGGCCCCGATTGTTCAGGTATCTCTGGTTTATCCCGGTGCAGGACCTGAAGAAGTTGAAGAGCGGATCATCGTTCGCATCGAAGAGGCGGTCTATAATGTTGACGGCGTCAAAAGACTTGAAGCGACCGCGCTTGATAGTTTTGGCCAGGTGCTTGTCTTTGCCGAAGAAGGCTATGACCTTGATAAACTTCTTAATGAAGTAAAAGCAAAAGTAGATGCGATCAATACATTTCCCCGCACGCCGGAACGACCACAAATCCGCCAGCTAAAAGGCGAACAGCCGATACTTAGCCTTGCCATAAGTGGTTTTTTTGATGAAAAGGGATTAAAAGAAGTAACAAGACGCATTCGTGATCAAATCTCAACCGTAGACGGTGTTAACAGAATTGATCTTCAGGGGGTAAGAAATTATGAGGTCTCCATCGAAATATCGGAATTTGGCCTTCAGAAATATGGCCTTAGTTTTGATCAGGTAGCAAATGCAGTTAAGCGTTCGTCCGTTAATATGCCAGCAGGCCGCGTTGATAATGAAGCCGGCCAAATTCAAATAATGACCCGCGGCCAAAGCTATGTAGAAGAAGATTTTGAAGATATCGTCGTCTTAAAACGTTCCGACGGCACGCGCGTATTCCTAAAAGATGTCGCCACTATTAATGACGGGTTTGAACAAAATAAATATCAGCTTAGCATGGACGGCAAAAGAGCTACCAGCCTTCGCATTATTGCAGGCGATAATCCGGATACAGTTAAATTAAGCCGTGATATCAATCAGTTCCTTGATGAAACCGTGCGGCCTTCCCTTGCGGAAGGAACGGAAATTGTTGTCTATAATGATAATTCGGAAAGCTTCGCCAGTCGCCTTTATATGATGCTTGAAAATATGATAACCGGCCTCATTCTGGTTTTTATTGGGCTTAGTTTATTTTTAACACCGCGCCTCGCCGGATGGGTATGTGTTGGCATTTTGGTATCCTTCATGGGCACATTCTTTATGCTGCCCTATCTTGATATGTCGCTTAATATGATCAGTCTGTTTTCGTTTATTCTAATACTCGGGATCGTCGTTGATGATGCGATTATTGTCGGTGAAAATATCCATAGGCAAAATCAGAAAGGTTTTGTTGGTGAAGAAGGCGCTATTAAAGGAGCGACAATGATCGCCAAGCCGGTGATTTTTTCGGCAATAACGACGATGATCTTCTTTTCACCGATGCTATTCGTTGAAGGATTTATCAAACAGGTGGTTATCTTTATCCCCGTAGTGGTTATTTTAACGCTTTCTTTTTCACTGTTTGAAAGCCTGCTTATCCTACCGTCACATTTAAGGCACGGGCAGGATAGCGCCCCAAGCCGGATTAGCACAATTACAACAATGATATTCCAATTTTTCGGAATTCGCGCTCTCTTTTCATATTTAAGAGTAAGGGCCGATAAGGGACTTAAATATTTCGTAAAAAATTTATACCTGCCAGCCTTATATGCTGTGCTGAGGCGAAAAGGTCTCGCTTTTTGTTCATTCCTCACCGCTTTGATGGTCTTTATATCTTTGCAAATGGGCGGCATTGTTGGCACAGCCTTTATGGTCAATATACCGGGTGATCGGATTTTTGTGGTGGTGGATTACCCAATGGGTGCGCCTTACGAAGACCTTGTCAACGCCATGACCGAGCTTGAAAAATCAGCACAACTTCTAAAAATTGATTTAAAAAAAGAATTCCCAGGCGAAGAAATAATTCATCATATCGAAGCCAGCACTAACCACAGTCAGGCGCAAGCCTATGTGAATTTATATTTAAAACCGTCAGAAGACCGCGAGCTTACAATTGGTGACATCGTCGGCCGCTGGCGCGCATTTGAGCCTTATATTCCTGATGCGAAAAATATTAGCTGGGATGAGGGCGGCGGTTCAACACGCCTTTCCGTTAGGCTTTCTTCCGGTGATATCGCGCAGCTCGAAGGGGCAAAGCAGGAAATGAGGGATAAATTTTCATCTTATTCCAGTGTATATTACGTGAGCGACACGGGCGCAGCGGCGGAATCAGAAGCCGTTCTTTCCTTGCTTCCTAAAGGTGAGAATTTGAACCTGAGCCTTGTCGATCTCGGTCGTCAGGTAAGACAGGCCTTTTACGGCGAAGAAGTTCAGCGTATTCCGCGCGGTGCAGATGATGTAAAGGTCATGGTACGTCTTCCTGAAATCGACCGCAAATCATTTGATACGCTCGAGCAACTCCGAATTCGTACTCCCGACGGTTTAGAAGTTCCTTTTAATTCAGTAGCAACTATTTCTTATCGGCCAGCACCAACGCAGATCATTAGAAATAATAGAGAACGAAATATTGATGTTTTTAGCATAATCGGTGAAGAAAATAAAACCGATGTTGCCAATATTGTCAGCGACTTGCGAGAAGGCTTCTTCCAGGAAATGGAAGAAAAATACCCTAATGTTGGTATGTCTTTTGCTGGCGGTCAGGAAGAACAAGATGACTTCATGCAGTCACTGGTAATTAATTTCATGATGGGACTGATTGTTGTTTACTGTCTGATGGCTGTTGCTTTTAAATCATATTCGCAGCCCTTCATTATTATGACGGCGATCCCCTTCGGCTATATGGGCGCAATCATCGGACATATGATCCTTGGTTACGATATTACCATCTTCTCAGTACTAGGTATCGTTGCTGCGGCCGGTGTGGTTGTTAATGATAACCTGGTGCTAATGGATTATATCAATAAACTCAGGGAGCGCGGCATTGATGCCTATGAAGCCGTCGTTACGGCGGCCTCAGAGCGGTTCAGGGCAATATTCCTAACGTCTTTCACAACATTTCTGGGACTTATCCCATTAATGATGGAGCAAAGCGCCCAAGCCCGTGAAATGGTGCCAACCGTGGTTTCACTAGCCTTCGGTGTGTTATTTGCTACGACCATCACACTATTTCTGGTGCCTGTGCTTTATTTATCAATTGTTGGCCTTAAGAGACGGATGAAAAATTTATTTGCCAAAAGACCTTCATTAAAAACCGAGGAAATAACTCAGAGCTAAATCGGGCTGTTACTCATTACCGTAATATATCTTGGCGCCCTTAACGCCAACCGGTATTCGCCATACGCGTTTGGCGTGATCAGGTTAAAGGTTGATGTGGCGTAAATTGAGGTAGCGTCCCATGCACCGGCCCCAAAAGCCATGCTTGCGATACCGACAACGCCTTGCATGATCAGGACAGTTTCTTTTGTTTTTGGATCATAACGCCATATTTTTCCTGCTTTGTTGGATGCGATGTAAACTCTGCCCTTCTCATCCATTACTAGGCCATCATTGGCTGAGCCCTCACCGGTTCTGAGCACTATATTAACCAGCGCGTCCTGCACAACGTCTTCCGCCGTTGATTTATCACCCAGCATCCTTATGGCATAGCCTAAAAGGCCAGATCCATATTGCGTTAAAACTTCTCTCCAAATATCAGCTGAACCCTTTTTCAAAGCTTCAATTTGAAGTTCATTTCCCGCAGTTATTTCATGATGTTTTTCATCATCCCGCATTATTCCACTTTCCCTGTAAGCCGCAAAATCTACAAAATACTTTAGCTATAGTTTTAACAAGTGCAAATATTTTATGTCTTTACCAGTTTGCTCCAGCGGTAGAGAAAAGACCTAGTGGAAAGTAACTAGGTGAACGTGTGAATGTGAATGTCTCTACCGCTGTCACAAATGCTGCGGGTTATGTATTGACGTGTGAGAAATAAAAACGTTACAAAAAAAATAAAAGAATAAAAAAAGGCTTAGCAAAAATTAAGCTAAGCCTTTGATTTATTGGTCGGAATGACAGGATTTGAACCTGCGACCTCTTCACCCCCAGTGAAGCGCGCTACCATGCTGCGCTACATTCCGTCAGTGGATAAGTGACGCAATATAACGATAGTACCCACTCCCTGCAACAGGCCAATTGATCTTTAGTGAAAAAGTTTATACCATAGGGTTTGAATCACTTTCATAGGAACAAAAAATGCTTAAAAAATTATCACTTATCTTACTTCTTTCAATTTCTTCCAACGCCCAGGCACAAAACCTTGAAGAATTTACAGTTAAAAACATCCATTTCCATATGGGGGTAATCGCCGCGTTTGCTGAAGTTGTATATTTGGATGTTAAACAAATCGGACTAAGCGAAATGTTTACAGCCGAAGAGGCGACGAAATGGGAACCGGTTGTTAAACATATTGCCGAGAGAAACGGAGTATTATATTACCGGGAAAGTGAATTTATGGTTACGGATTTATTTGATGGCACCCGTTCCGACGGCCTTACGCTGTTTGTTATATACAAAGGTGATACACTTGAAAAATATAATGCCTTAAAAAAACGCAAAGCCGATTATATTGCCGCGAACGGATACGATAAACAGGCCAAGCGCGAGATCGCCACAGGATTTGGTAAGTTGCTCGATTACTCAGACGTAGTCATTGACCAATTAATAGAAAAAAATGGCACATAATAATTGCAAGTGATTGATATTGTTACAATTTGATCTATATCTTAAGCCTCTTTTAAATGAGGAATTGTTATACTCATAATCAGAAATCTGCCAAATGATTGAAATATATCGGCAGATGCAGATATTTAATGTGTGGATTATGAGTGAAAAATGAAAAGTTTACTTGATTTTTTTAACAAGGCAACAGGCGGCGTTCTTTCTAATGTAACAAGAAGAAAGCGCGCTCGCGATGGTTTTGGCTTTCATGATTTTGAGAAAGTCGTATCCATAAGCGACCTTCACAGCACCGGTCAGGTCCATCTTATAGGTCTGGATTATATTATGCATGAGCTTGGCCTTCGCTGGTTCAGCTCCCGCGAGGATATAATTGATAATCTGGAAAGAAAGATAAGACAAAAAACCAACGATGAAGATGTTTTCTTCTCCAAATCTGAAACTGAATATCTTCTTGTATTCTCTAATAAGTATGAAGCAGAAGCCCAACAATTATGTGGTGATATTTTAAAAGAATTATCAATAACCTATCTGGGCACTTCATATGATCATAACATCATTATAAGAACGGCAATTGGCAAAAGAGGCGGAAAACTTCTTTTTAAAGACGTCGCCTATTCCAGCAAGTCAGAAGAAGAAAATATTGAGGAGTGTGAGCCAAAAATAATTTCTTCTCCTAAACTGGAAGCTTTTGTCTCCCCCATAAAGCCCCACAAAAAACGGCCCTTTGAACTTATTTACAAACCTATCTGGGACAAGAGAAACAATATTGTCTCCACATTTATGGTCAGCATTCGAAAAATTAACAAAAATAGCAACGATGATTCCAAGACAACACCGATAGGGTATCACGCGCTTAACAACCCCTTCTGCCTAGCGTCTATGATAGAGCTCGATAAATTTATGCTTGATGAAATTGCTGAAATGATGGATGACTTTTTTAAAAATAATTTCAGAGCTATGTTCTCAATTCCTTTAAATTATAAAACCTTATTTAATTTGACCAGACTTCATAATTTCCTTGGTAGCTGTCAGTCAATACCTGTGCCGCTCAGAAAATATATCAATTTCACTCTTGCTGGTTTTCCTGAAGGTTTCCCAGAAGCGAGAATGCATCAAATCATTACAAGCCTGCTGAAATTTTGTCATAACGTCACGATCGTCTGCGACAAAATTCCTCAGGATATTTCATATTATAAAGGCTGCGGCGTTAAAGGGATTTGCTTAAATATTACTGAAAAAGAAAAGAACTCAAAAGAATATATAAGAAAAATCCAAAAACTGGCCGATGAATGTGCCTTAGAAAATATTGATTTATCGCTGGACGGAATTGATGATTTTGAAGAACTTGAGATTATGAAAGAAACAGAACTAAACTTCATTTCAGGAAATACTATTGGTCGCTATACCGACGCACCAAGACATATGGAATATAAAAGCTGGAATGACATCGTTAAGCATTAAACGCCAGCCCGAGAAATAATTTTAATTTTTTAGTGAGTTTTTCAAGTTATCACGTACTGATTGCAGCGTATCTCTTATTGATGTGAGCGATAGTTCATCTGAATTGGCAATAAGTGGCGGTTCTGATATTTTTACTTCATCGGCAACATTCTGAACAACATATGTTTGCTGCACTACTGCCTTAACACCGTGCTCACGCAGTAATTTCTGCGCTCCCTTAATAGTATAGCCATCATCGTGAAGAAGTCCGCGGATTGCATCGATGATTTCCACATCTTCCGGACGGTAATAGCGGCGGCCGCCACCCCTTTTCATGGGTTTGATTTGGCTAAACTTACTTTCCCAGAAACGAAGAACATGCTGTGGAATGCCGATACTATCAGCAACTTCACTAATAGTTCGAAAAGCATTCGGGGATTTTGCATGTTTTGAGGCTGACATTTAGCTCAATTTCTTTCTGTGCAGCAGCAAGGCGAGAGTTGTTCTAGTAAACAACCATTATCTTAACCGCTGAAAATAAATATTGTTATTCACTGACGCGGTCTTTAAGGACTTGAGAAGGTCTGAACACAAGAACTCTTCTTGGTTCAATAGGAACTTCTTCACCTGTTTTTGGATTACGACCAATTCGCCCGCCTTTATCACGAACAATGAAACTACCAAAAGAAGAAATTTTTACATTATCGCCTTTTGTTAAATTCGTTGCGATTTCATCAAGCACTGTTTCTACGAGATCCGCAGACTCATTTCTTGATAGTCCCACTTCCTGATATACCGCTTCTATTAAATCAGCCCTTGTAACTGTTTTTCCACTCATGATTCCTACCTCTTGTGTTTTACATAGCCTACTGTAGCAGGATTATGCGGTCAATATCAAAGGGATGCGTAAAGTTCCTAATAGTCTAGTTTATGTGCTAAATAGAGTAAAAAGGTAAAAATATCACAGTTATTTTATGTTTTACCACCTTAAAAGGCAGGCGCCCCACGTGAATCCCCCACCCATCGCTTCCAATATTACGATCTGCCCCAAGGTGATTCGCCCATCACGAACCGCTTCATCAAGCGCAAGCGGGATAGATGCCGCCGACGTGTTAGCATGTTTATGAACTGTAATAACAACCTTATCGGGTGAAATTTTTAGCTTGCGCGCTGTACCATCCAAAATACGTTTATTAGCTTGATGGGGAACGATCCAGTCGATATCATCAGTTATCATATCACAGTCTTCCAGGACCTCTCCAACGACAGCCGCCAGATTAACAACAGCATGGCGAAATACTTCTCGCCCCTTCATTCTAAGATGGCCAACGGTCCCCGTACTAGAGACACCACCATCAACATATAATAGATCATTATAGCGCCCATCAGAGTGAATTCTTGCGGCTAATATGCCCCGGTCATCAGAGTTTCCGGAACCTTTTTCAGCACTGAGTATAGCTGCGCCAGCACCATCGCCAAATAATACGCATGTTGTACGGTCGTCCCAATCAAGTATGCGAGAGAATATTTCTGCACCAATAACAAGTACATTTTGAGCCTGACCTGCTTTGACAAAATTATCTGCAGTATTCAGTGCATAAATAAAACCTGAACAAACCGCCTGAACATCAAAAGCGGCTCCTTTAGTTATACCGAGCTTTCTTTGAACTGTAGTCGCGGTTGACGGAAATGTTTGATCAGGAGTTGATGTTGCCAAAACGATAAGATCAATATCATCTGCGCTCATATTGGCACTTTCAAGTGCTTTTAATGCCGCTTCGACGGCTAAATCCGAGGTAACTTGTTCATCGGAAGCAATATGGCGTTGCTTAATGCCTGTACGCTCAATGATCCATTCATCAGTCGTATCAACTTTATTTTCTAGATCGCTGTTAGTAAGAATATTTTTAGGAAGATATGAACCTGTCCCTGAAATAACAGAACGAATAACGCTCATTAACTTTGTTCCTTAACATTCATTTCAATAACTTTATCATCATGAGAACTACTATCCTCATTTTCAATAGTACTATTAAAATTCATCAAATCTCGTGATATTTTCCCGGCAAGATCATTTTCTGCCATATCAATAGCAACACCAATAGCACTTGCAAATCCTTTAGACGATGCACCACCGTGACTTTTAATCACCAAACCATTTAAGCCCATAAACACAGCGCCATTATGATTGTTTGGATCAAGATGGTTTTTAAGAGCCATTAATGAAGAACTCGCAAAAAGCGTTCCGATCTTGGACATAGTACTTTCGTTAAGGGCTTTCTTAAGAAGTGCAGCGATCATATTGGCTGTACCTTCGGCAGTTTTTAACGCGATATTGCCTGTAAAACCATCAGTAACTACCACATCTATTTCACCACCACCAAGACCATGGCCTTCGGTAAAACCGATATAATCCATTGGTATGTTAGCTTCGCGCAGCATCTTATCTGCATTTTTAATAGCATCATTGCCTTTTAATTCTTCAACACCGACATTAAGAAGCGCCGTTTTAGGTTTTGCAACACCAAGTACGGTGCGGGCAAAAGCAGCACCCATTATAGCAAACTGAACTAGATTATTTTCATCACATTCCACATTGGCCCCCAGGTCAAGCATTACACTTTCCCCTCTGCTCGTAGGAAGAAGTGCGGCAAGTGCAGGACGATCTATGCCAGGCATCGTTCTTAGTATAAACTTGGCCAAGGCCATTTGTGCTCCGGTATTACCAGCAAGCACAGCTGCACAAGCGTCGCCGTCTTTTACAGCTTGTATTGACTGGCCCATACTGGAATCACGTCCACGTCTTAATGCCTGGCTTGGTCTATCGTCTGCTGAAATTTTCTTGTCAGTATGACGAACTTCACAACAATCCTTCAAAATAGGATACCTAGTTAATAAAGGCACAATTCTGGTTTCGTCGCCAAAGATCAGGAAACGTAAGTTTGGAACTCTTTCACGGGCAATACTTGCTCCCTCGATAACAATATCAGGAGCGTGATCGCCACCCATAGCATCCAATGAAATTATAAGATCACGCGTCAATGCATACCCTTATTAAAAATTTGTATTTAATTATACTGTTTAATTTATACCATACTTCTTAAGAAGTTGTTCATTTTGATATTTTTCTAAAATATAGCATTATCTTTTATCTTCAAGTCTTATGTTTAAGGTCTTTTAAAACATTAAACGGATTTTTCTTTTCTGATCTCTCTGAAACTTCGTCTTCAGCGAGTATTTTATAGCCTAATTCGTCCCCCTGCACCTGTCCCTTGCGAGGATATGGGTCAAGCGACAGAGAAAGATATTCCGCAACATATCCCCCCAGATCAATTTCGGTCTCCAAAATTAATTCCAGATCTTCATCATCAACCTCAAAATCAACTATAGTTGATCGATTTTCATCTTCATCTGTAGCTACAATTTGAAAAATGACGTTGAACCTTTCATCAATTGATTCGTTTATATCCTCAAGTGTCATTATACATTGCTGAATTACTTCGGCTTTCATTTCTACAGATAATAGATAATCGCCCGTATCTTTTTGAGCTAATTTTTTGATGGAGCATTTGGCAACGACACTCTCAATTTTCAAAATTGAAAATCTCTCCGCAAGTTTTTCACATTCCGCATCACTTGTCGTCAACATCATTTCCAGACCGGACTTACTGATCTGATTAAGATTAATAAGTCTGGTGAATTCATTTTCTTGTTGATTATTAGTCATGGCCTTTTTCTCTTGGGTTTATGAAATCAATTTTACCCGAAATAATATTTTCTATGGATTGCTCGTTAATATATTTTTTCTGATCATAAACATATTGTGACATTTGGTTGAGCGTTTCATCGTTAACTGTTTTTTCTCTATATAGATTGCGATCTAAGGCCTCTGCCATTTTTTTCAAGTCAAATGAGTTAAATAATTGCTTATAAACGCCCATTCTACCATAAAAGGCTTCAGCCATTGCCTTAATTTTTTTCCCAACACCCAGATCACCCACACCAATCTCCCTGAGTGTTAGATCCAGGTTATCAAACATAATTTCCTGTAATTTTCGCCCTAATTGTCCCCCATCTTTCTGATTATCATGCTGGTCAAGCTTATCAAGAATAAATGCCATATGAAGCGCTAAAAGATCAAATCGACCATCTAGGCTATCGTCAACATCATAGTCAGAATAGAAAGTTGAAACCCTCGACTGATTAATAATGGATGCAAATATTTTATGGGCAGAATTTCCGAGCCTTTTATTCTTAAATAAAAAATCGAACATCTTATTTTTTTCTCTCAAATTAACAAAAAACAATCCCGTCAAACCAAATGGATTATTTTTACTGTAAAAAAACCTATACTAAAAGATTGACTAGGCTCGTAGCAAATGCCATTTTGTTGCCAAATTTTGAAGCAATAATATGCTTACGGCATAAGTTTTATATCTATTCTATTTCAATATGAGTGGATTAACATGCAATTAAACAAACTGCAATTAAATCCTAAACGGAATTGCTAGATAAATAGCGAAAGTTGATCATGAAGCCCATTATACATAAAATCATCTTTACTTTAATATTTACTGCAGTGTTAAGCGGCTGCGCAGCTGTTAAGGAAAGCCGTGGATATATACCTGACCAAAAGTTAATAGACGCCATACGCGTTGAAGTAGACTCGAAAGAGTCCGTAGAAACAATGCTGGGCAATCCGACGATGAAAGCAACATTTGATGATTTAAACTGGTACTATCATTCCAAGAAAACCGAGCGATGGGCGTTTTTAAAAGAAAAAGTCACTGAAATGGACATTCTGGCCATCACTTTTGATGATCAGAACTATGTTTCCAATATCAGGCATTATAATGTTAAAGACAATAAAGTTATTGATCCTGTTTCAAAGAGAACAGTTACCCACGGTAAAGATCTTAACTTTTTTGCTGAACTATTTGGCAACGTTGGACGCTTTGGTGCAGCTGGTGGCGGTCCAGAAGCGGGTAATTAAAAGCTTCTACTTTCACTAATAATGACACGCGTTACAATATCCTTATGCGCTTCCGCATTAGAAAGTTCTTTTATTTTTTCAGATAATTTATCAAAATCAACAACGCGTGGATTATCTTCGCGACCGACCGAATTTACGCTATAAAATCTTAGAAGCGCATCTCTTACTACCAATATATTTTTAACCACTAGCAGTTTATCGTCGTTGCCGATCGTTTCTATAGAGACATCCATGATGGTATAATTTAAAACACGGTCTTTATAAAGAACAGGAATCTGAAGTCTGTCCAAACGCGCATATTGATAATCGGGAAGTTCCTCTTCCGGCTCTTCTTCAGCGACCTCTTCGACAACTTCGACCTCTCCATCGCCGGGCATCATAATAAAAAATCCCGCAGCACCGCCGCCGCCCACGAGCAAACCTGCAAGTAGACCTATAATCAGTAATTTTTTACTTCCTTTGGGCTTTTCTTCTTCAGCGCCTTCGTCGTCTTTTTTTTCTTCATCAGCCATTGGGTCACCCTATATATTAAAAATGACGATAACCACTCTTATCCGTATTGATTACTGAGCCGTCATCATTGAGTAATATCGCTTCATTACCAGCTGTTATTTCACCAATACACGTTAGCTTAGTACCAAGTCTAACGGCTAAATCCATGACAGCATCATTATGTTTTTGCGCAGCAGTGAACAATAACTCATAATCGTCACCACCGCCCCATATGAGGTGACTATAATCCCCTTTGGTTTCCAAAAGATTACTGAGCGAAGAAGAAATTGGAATTTTTTTATAAAATATTTTGGCACCAACGGATGAATTTTCACAGATATGACTAATATCCCCCATTAATCCATCGGAAATATCCATTGCCGATGTTGCAAGGCCCACCAAACTCTTACCAAGTTTAAGCCTTGGTTCAGGCAGATGGTACCGCCCTATTAAATGTGCATATTTGTCATTATCTAGATTATTTTGAAGAACCGTTAGCCCACCTGCCCCATCACCAAGGGTGCCTGAAACATAAATATTATCGCCAATATTAGCGCCTGATCTTGATAAACTTTTCCCCTTATCTGTCTCACCTATTGCCGTTACGGAAATTGTCAATGGACCACTAGTTGAAACTGTATCACCGCCCCAAAGCATCCAATTGAACTGTGATTGATTTTTTTCAAGTCCCGCTGCAAATGCTTCAAGCCATGCTTCAACATCAAAGGATGTCTGCGGAAGGGCTAAACTTAACAAATATCCAAGTGGCTCAGCGGCCATGGCTGCTAGGTCGGACAAATTAACCCGTAGTGCTTTTTGAGCGACGATAAATGGATCGTCATTTTCAAAGAAATGAACCCCCGCTACAAGCGTGTCTTTAGTAAATATAAGATCTTTATCAGGATTTTGCGGAAATATAGCGGCATCATTTTTCAGCGAAAAAGCTGGCGCACCTTTTGGGGTTAGGGGCGTAAAGAATTTTTTTATCAGATCAAATTCAGATGATGTCAGCTTTTAATCCTTTTTATCTGATCTAATTTTCCCGGCTATTTTATCAAGCACACCATTTACAAAACCCGGTGTATTATCTTCGAAAAAAGCTTTTGCCACATCAATATATTCGTTGATAATTACACTTGTTGGCACATCAGGGCGCGCTATAATTTCATATGTTCCGGCCCGCAGAACCGCTCTAGCAACAGATTCGATCCGTTCCAAATTCCAGTCTTTACTTAAACTTGATTTAATATAATCATCAATTTTGGTTGCCCATTTATCAACGCCCAGAACGATATCACTAAAAAATTCACTATCCGCATTGGAATATTGGCTATCGTCAATGATTTCACCGAAGCGATGATCAACAAATTCCTGAACCACAATTAACGCAACCGAGCCACTGGCCTCAATTTGATATAATGCCTGTACTGCTGCAAGTCGTGCCGCGCTGCGTGCACCGCCCTTGGCAGCTTTATTATCTGTCATCAGTGCTCAGTCCATATTGTTTTTTAAGCTCTACCATGCGTAATGCGGCCTCTGTTACTGCGGCCCCTTTATTATATTTATCAACCGAGCATCTAGCCCAGGCCTGATCACGGTTTTCAACCGTTAAAATACCGTAGCCAATAGCAAGTCTGTCTTTAATGGCAAGGTCCTGTAATGCCCTTGCGCTTTCTTCACAAACATAATCATAATGGCTTGTTTCTCCGCGGATCACGCATCCTAGGGCCACATAACCGTCATAACCATCATTACCGTCAGCCGCAAAGCGAATAGCACCGGGTATTTCAAAAGCACCAGGCACTGAAATTCTGTCATACTCAGCACCAGCGGCTTCAATGACTTCGATGGCCCCTTTGACTAGTTCATCGGCGATGTCTTCATAAAAGCGAGCTTCAACGATTAATATTTTCATGCTTATCAGCCCTTCTTATCGACAATTTTTAAATCGATATTTTCATCAAACCTTTGATGACCAGTTATATTTAAGCCATATCCTTCGATACCAATAACATTCTGTTCACTATCAGAAAGAAGTACAAAGTCCTTAACCCCAAGATCAAGTAAAATCTGGGCGCCGATACCGTAATTTTTAATATTGGACGTTTTCTTTTTGGCTTTCTGATCTTTCTTGGCAATCTCGTCAGTGACGAATGTTTTTCTGTTTTCCCGGAGGAATACCAGTACGCCACATTCTTCTTTGCCAAGTTCAGCTATGGCACGACTAAGTTGTCCCGTACGCGGCCCTTTTTGTCCAAGAATATCTTCAAAAATATTAAATGAATGCATCCGAACCAGTACTTTTTTAGCGGTCTTCGGATTACCTTTAACCAGTGCAAAATGTTGAATACCGTCATCATTAGCAAGATAGGCGCGCATTTTAAACTCACCACCAAACTCGCTTTCAACGTCAGTTGTTTCAATACACTCAACAAGATTATCATTGCGGCGACGGTAAGCAATTAGATCAGCAATTGTTGCCACCTTGAGATTATGCTGCTTGGCAAATTCCACAAGGTCTGGAAGACGGGCCATTGTACCGTCATCCTTCATAATTTCACAGATCACACCAGAAGGAATAAGCCCGGCAAGACGTGCTACGTCAACCGCAGCTTCCGTATGGCCGGCCCGAACGAGAACACCGCCCCGTTTGGCAACAATCGGAAATACATGTCCCGGTGTTACAATATCGTCTTTATCCTTGGTCGGGTCTATCGCAACAGCAATTGTATGGGCACGGTCGGCGGCAGAAATACCGGTAGTGACGCCTTCCATTGCTTCAATAGAAATAGTAAAGGCCGTTTGATGGCGAGTGGCATTTTTTTGCGACATCATTGATAGACCAAGGTCATCAGAACGGCGCGCCGTCAAGGCTAGGCAAATCAGGCCACGGCCATGGGTCGCCATAAAATTAATAGCGTCCGGGGTTGCCATTTGTGACGGGATAATAAGATCCCCTTCATTTTCACGGTCTTCATCGTCAACAAGAATGAACATACGGCCATTCTTTGCATCTTCTAATACATCCTTGATGGGGGATAAAAATTTATGAGGCATTATTCTCTCTAAGTTATATGATTATACTTCGCGCATTCTGGACACATAGCGCGCCAAAATGTCAATTTCCACATTCACCTGATCACCTGCTTTAAGTAATCCGAATGTTGTTTTTTCCTGGGTATGAGGAATGATGTTCACGCAAAACAATGTGCGACCATCTTTCTCATCTATTACTTCATTAACGGTTAGCGAGGCACCATTGATGGTTACTGACCCTTTGGCAGCAACAAATTGTTTAAGGCTATCAGGCAGTGTAAATGTAAATTTCCTGCTGTCGCCTTCTTGCTCAACTGAAATAATGTCACCAACACCGTCAACATGTCCTGTCACAAGATGGCCACCGAGTTCCTCACCCACTTTTAAAGCACGCTCCAGATTAACCACAGTACCAGCCTGCCATCCGCCAAGCGTTGTGCAGGACAGTGTTTCAGCAGAAACATCAACACTGAACCAGTCGTCACCTTTGGCAACAACCGTCAAACAAACACCGCTACAGGCAATTGATGCACCAAATTCGATAGTAGATGTGTCGTAAGCTGTTTTTATGACCAGACGTGTATCGCCACTGTCCACCCGTTCGCTTAACGTACCAATATCTGTAATTATTCCTGTAAACATCTTTTACCTAGCGTAATATTTTAAATTCCTGCCAATGATCGGAACCTGACGTTCCTTCATTGAGCAAGGATAAATTCAAATGCTGATCCAAATCATTTATGGGAATACCATATAGCGCATTTACACCATTTTCGCCAATAGTTAAATCACTTTTAAACCATATCAGACGGTCTACCAGACTTGCCCTGATCAGGGAAGCATTAAGTTGTGCTCCACCCTCGGATAAAAGCCTGGTAATTCCCTGTTCTGCCAATATTTTCATCACCTGTTCTAACTCAAGCTGCCCGGCTTTATTTTTTTCAACACGGAAAATCTTTACGCCGTATTTTTCAAGTTCTGCATATTTCTCTTTATCAACACTATTTGTCATAATCCACAGCGGAATTTCCGTCGCTGATTTACAAAGCTTGCTGTTCACTGAAATTCTTAAATCAGTATCAAGCACAACCCGAATAGGCGATCTGTCTTCAAGCCCGGGAGTACGGCAATCAAGGCTAGGATCATCAATCAATGCCGTACCAATTCCCACCATAATAGCATCATGGTTTGCACGGTATAAATGACCACGCCTTCTTGAAACAGGACAGGTAACCCAGTTCTTCTCGCCTTCAGCTTTGGCAATTTTACCGTCTTTTGAACTGGCTATTTTCACTGTTACAAGCGGTCTGCTTTGCTCTGTTTTTTGAAAGAAACCCTGATGAATTAAATTCGCGTCTTCTTTTAATAAACCAAACCCTACGTCTATCCCCGCCTGCTCAAGCATTTTTATGCCCTCCCCGCTGACCCTTGGATCCGGATCCCTTGCGGCGATAATTACTTTGGCGACATTTGCTTGGATAAGTGCATCCGCGCAGGGCGGCGTCTTTCCGTGATGAGAACACGGCTCGAGACTAACATAAACAGTGCTTCCTTCAGCGTCATCCGTCCTTGATAGGGCAATAGTTTCCGCATGCGGTCGACCGCCTATTCCGGTCCATCCCCTTGATATAACGTGATTATTTTTAACAATGACACAGCCAACTGACGGGTTAGGCTGAGTAGCCCCAAGACCACGGCGCGAGAGATCAAGTGCCATTTTCATATAGGCATGATCATCTTCGTTAAAGGTGATATCAGCTTTCTTCATGATCCGAAATTTCACTGACAAAATGCTCAAAATCTTTGGCTTCACGGAAATTTTTATAAACAGATGCAAAGCGAACATAAGCCACGGTATCAAGCTGCTCTAAGCCTTCCATTATCAGTTTACCAATGGTTTCTGAAGGAATTTCGCTTTCGCCCATACTTTCAAGCTGACGGACGATACCGCTAACCATACGTTCGACCTGTTCTTCTTCGACCGGGCGTTTTCGAATGGCCATTTGCACTGAGCGTTCAAGCTTGACCCGCTCAAAGGCTACTTTCTTGCCAGATGTTTTAAGGACGGTCAGTTCGCGAAGTTGCACCCGCTCAAAGGTGGTGAAGCGGGCACCACACCCGCTACAGGAACGGCGGCGGCGGATCGCTGAATTATCCTCTGTAGGACGGCTGTCCTTTACTTGAGTATCTTCATTTCCACAAAATGGGCACCGCATATTTTTTGTCCTTAATCTCTAATAAATCGGGAACTTTTCACAAAGGGCGATTACTTTTTCCCGCACTCTCGTTTCCACAACGCTGTTATCTTCGGGATTTTCCTGAAGCCCGTCAAGTATTTCAAGAATAAAATCACCAACTTGTTCAAATTCAGCTATGCCAAAACCGCGTGTTGTTCCCGCAGGTGTCCCTAATCGAATGCCCGAAGTGACCATTGGTTTTTCAGGATCAAACGGCACGCCATTTTTATTACAGGTAATGTTTGCCCGACCAAGTGAATTATCAGCATCACGGCCCGTAAGCCCCTTTGGACGCAAATCAACCAGCATCAAATGGGTATCTGTACCGCCGGATACAATATCGCATCCCCCTTGTTTTAATTTCTCTGAAAGTGCGCGGGCATTTGCCTTAACTTGTTTAGCATATTCCTTAAACCCAGGTGTTAATGCCTCACCAAAAGCCACAGCCTTGGCGGCGATTACATGCATAAGCGGCCCGCCTTGAAGTCCGGGGAATACGGCGCTGTTAAACTTCTTACCCAAATCAAGATCATTGGTAAGGATCATTCCACCGCGTGGGCCTCTTAGTGTTTTATGGGTTGTTGTCGTCACGACGTGAGCATGCGGTAGCGGACTTGGATGCTCCCCTGCTGCGACAAGACCTGCAAAATGGGCCATATCCACCAGAAGGTAAGCCCCGACGCTATCAGCAATTTTACGCATACGAGCAAAGTCAATCTCACGCGGGTAAGCAGAACCACCAGCAATGATCACTTTTGGATTATGTTCTTTAGCAAGCGCTTCAATCTGATCGAAATCCATCAGATGAGTGTCGGCGCAAACGCCGTACTGAATAGCGTTGAACCATTTGCCGGACTGGGCAGGCGGCGCACCATGTGTTAAATGCCCACCTGCATCAAGCGACATGCCCAAAATAGTATCACCCGGCTTGGTAAGGGCAAGCATCACTGCACCATTGGCCTGGGCACCGGAATGCGGCTGCACGTTTGCATATTCACAGTTAAAAAGCTCTTTAGCCCGGTCAAGGGCTAGCTGTTCTGCGATATCAACATATTCGCAGCCACCATAATAACGGCGCCCGGGATATCCTTCAGCATATTTATTGGTCATAATCGAACCTTGCGCTTCCATAACCGCACGGCTGACGATATTTTCTGATGCGATCAGTTCAATATGTTGTTGCTGACGGCCCATCTCCAGATCAATGCTGTCCATAATTTTTGGATCAGTTTCACTTAACGGCGCATTAAAAAAAGTTTCTAAATTGGATGACATACTAGTAAGCCTTTAATAATAAATAATAAATTATGACATGATATCAATACGGTTTTGATGGCGGCCACCTTCAAAATCAGTATCAAGGAATATTTTCAAACAGTCTTTCGCAACTTCAATTCCCGTTGTGCGCCCACCGAGCACCAGAACATTGGCGTTATTATGTTGGCGGCAAAGGCGCGCGGTCAGTGCATCATGAACCAGCGCTGCCCGAACATGTTTATGACGGTTTGCCGCTATACTAATACCAATACCGGAGCCACAAACAAGAACACCGCGCGTTGCTGTTTCATTGAGTAACGCAGCAGCCATTTTATTGGCGTAATCAGGATAATCTACGGATGATAAGTCATGGCAGCCAAGATCGACAACACCATAGCCCATATTTTCCAAGTCTGATTTGAGGAGTTCTTTAAATTCGAAACCGCCATGATCACTGGCGATAGCAATAACTTCATCTGACATAGCGTACACTCACATTATTTTCGAAGCGATTATGTAATATTCGCTTCATAACATAAGTGATTATTAGATGAAACAGAAAAGGGAGGGTTTTTACAATTCTCAGATTAAATAAAAAATAAATAGCAATATCAAATCAATTCGTAATAGTCTTAAGAGAACTTTTTTTTGAGGATTATAAAATGGCCATTACCCGTAGAGATATACTTAAAACAGCAGGAAGCGTGCCAATAGGCGCTATAGCACTAGCTCAGGCAACTAATATAGCTCAGGCAGCAGGGGCATTTCCTGATAAAGCATCATTCGGTGAAATGGCGATCAGTTATTTAAATAATGCTTCGCAACATCCCATTAGCCTTGCGTCGAGCAAAGCCGTTGAGACCTATCTTGCTAAAAGACGTCTTCATCCTGACGCGCCGGGTGGGCGACATGATAGCAATCTGCCACTTGAAAATTTTGCTAAAATCATAAATGCAGATTTTGATGAGGTAGCTTATGCCCAAAGTACGTCGGCCGGTGAACAGATGATTATTCGCGGGCTTGGCTTTCCTCATGTTGGTGGGCATATTGTTACGGATGCGTTACATTTTCCTGGCTCGCGGGCTACATATGACGGACTAGCCCGTATGGGAATGGACGTAACCCGCGTTGAAGAACGGGATGGCCGCATTGAACTTGAAGACATTAAAAACGCCATGAGGCCCGATACAAAACTGATCGCGTTATCGCTTGTTGCCATGGAAAACGGCTTTACACATGATTTAAAATCGGTCTGCGACTTAGCCCATGCTAATGGCACGCTTGTTTATGCTGATATCATCCAAGCGGCAGGTACCATGCCAATTGATGTAAAAGACAGCGGTGTCGATTTTGCTGCCTGCTCAAGTTACAAATGGTTGATGGGTGATTTTGGTGTCGGCTTTGTTTATGCCAGCAAGCAAGCGCAACAACATTTAACAAGAACCAATTTTGGTTATTTCGGACTTAACACCCCAAGAGAAGGTATTGGCGCCGAAGAAGCCGCTGAAAATTACGGCTTCCCAAAAACGGCTTCCGGCCATTTCGCCATCGGCACGCGGTCATTCACCGGTGTGGCAATCCTCGGACAGTCTCTTGATTATATTTTAGAGCTCGGTGTGGAAAATATTCATAAACATTCTAGGACCATGACTGACAGGCTTAAGGAAGAACTACCGAAAATGGGTTATGACCTTTGGACACCAAAAGATAGTAATGGCCCGATCGTAGTCGGTAAAATGCCCGATGCAGCCAAAATATTAAGACCACGGCTCGACGCGGCAAAAATACAAATATCACTTTACCCTGACCGCTTCCGAATATCACCATCTGTTTTTAATGATATGGATGATATCGACCGCCTGCTCGGCGCCTTAAAAATATAAGCCTATCATTCGCACCTAAGGGCATTGATTGGGTTTGTGTTAGCAACGCGCCATGCGTGAAGGCTAACGGTCGTCCACGAAATCAGCAATGCAGCAAGCCCCGAAAGTGCAAATGGCAGTAAGGTTAAATCTATCCTGTAAGCATAACCAGAGAGCCAATCCTGCATGATGTACCATGCTATTGGCCAGGCTATAACATTAGCGACAAGAACCGGTTTTGAAAACTGCCAAACCAGTAAGCGTACAATAGACATGCTCCCCGCACCATATACTTTACGCACGCCAATTTCCTTGGTTCGTTGTTCTGCAGTAAAGGATGAAAGTCCAAATAGCCCTAGGCAGGATACAATCACGGCAAATATTGAGAAATAACCAAACATTTGGCCACGCTGTGCATCAGCTTCATAAAGTCTACCAAAATTTTCATCCATATACGTTAAATCAATGGGAAATGCTGGCACGTGTGCTTTCCAGATCATATTGATCGCGGCTACCGTTTCTTCCTGAAATAGTGGATCTAGCTCAATATTAAGCACGGTACGACTATCTTCTTCCACATGAAGAGCAAGCGGCTCTACTTCATCTCTAAGAGAACGCATATGCATATCTTCAATGACACCGATAACTGTCATTTGTGTAGATTGACCGCCAAACCCTTCAAACTTTATTTCCTGCCCGAGAGCCTGTTCAGGAGTGCCAAGATTTAAATAGTTAACAGTGGCAAGATTGATGACGGCATTTTTTTGTAGTATTGTGCCGCCTTGCTCTTCTAAGGTGACCGCATCAGCGCGAAAATCTTTACTGAATATGCGCCCTGCAATGGTTCGTGCTCCCAGAAATTCGAGAAAATTAAGATCCCCCGGCACCATTTCCAATCTATATTGATTAGGGTCGGTCTCATCCCTTTTCTGTATTGGAAAGTCCCAAAAACCAAATAATGGTATCGAACGAGCTGTGTAAGCGGTGTTAAGGACTCCAGGAAGTCTTTCAATTTCCTGCAAGATAGTATCTGCTACGGGTTCAATAGATTGGTAATCCATATTATCGAGAGTCAGACGGTTTTTTGTTTCAAAACCAAGATCTTTATTACTAGTATAATTCGTTTGTGAATAAACAATAATAGTGGTGGCGATGAGCCCTATTGAAATAGCGAATTGAACGGTAACCAATATAGCACGTAATTTGCTACCGCCAGTGGCACTTGAATTATTTGAGCGCAGTACCGCAGCTGGGCGAAACCGGGTGATTTGCATCGCAGGATGAATGCCAGCACCGATACCAACCACCACAAGCAGTCCTATAAGAACCAAACTTGTCATAGGATCTGATCCATAATTTAAGGAGAGCAACTTTGCGACAAAACCATTGAACCATGGCAAGCTAAATTCAACAATTGCCAAGGCAAAAACCAGAGCCACAAGAACCATCAATCCAGCTTCCCCTAAAAATTGGGTAATGAGCTGCCCGCGCCGCGCACCAACAACTTTACGCAGGGCAATTTCCCGCGCCCTTAGGCTTGAGCGGGCCGTCGAAAGATTGATAAAATTAATACTGGCAATAAACAGAATAAGCAGTGCAATGACTGCAAAACTATAGACGACTTTAATATCACCGCCCGGCTTCATTTGAAAACGGCCCGTTGAATATAAATGAATATCAGATACCGGCATTAATCGCACATTAAAGAAATCGCTTGGGTCCCCTTCAAGGCCGGGCTGCTCACTGCGAATAACGGTTCGGTCAAGAAAATCAGGTATACTAGCTTCAATTGTGCCCGGCAATACCCCATCAGCAAGTTTGACATATGTAAGAACGTTTGAAGAAAGCCAGAGCTCTGCCACCCACGGAGTATCTACATAACGCTCAGGATCAAATAAAATCAGGAAGTTAAAATCAAGGTGACTATTTTCCGGAAGGTCCTTCATGACGCCGACAATTTTGTAGCCAAAATCTTGATCGTCGGGTTCAAGAATTTGTCCAACAGGATCATCGGTTCCATAATATTTCAGGGCCATTGTTTGATTAATAATCACGGACCGATTATCAAGAAAAACATCGGTCCGGTTACCACTAACCATTTCTATGTCAAAAATATCAAATAATTGTTTGTCCGCCGCCCAGAACTGCTCCCGAAAAGCATTACCGTCTTTAAGTAATATATGCCTGTTTCTATAAAGGCGGGCTATGGCCGAAAATTCCTGTTGGAAACTATCAGCCAGACTATCCCGCAACCTACCGGGTGAAAGGGCCATATAGGCATCTTCACCCAGGCTTTGTTTATAGGAAGCTTCCAATCTGTAAAGGTTATCGGTCCCCGTTCCCCAGTCATCATAAGAAAGTTCATCTTTAACAAATAGAAAAATTAAAATACAAGCCGCAAGGCCAATGGCCAGTCCGCCAATATTAATGAGACTATAAAGTTTGTGACGCATCATGTTACGAAATGCTGTGGTGAAATAATTTTTATACATAAAATTTTATCCCGATAAGTTAATCTTCCTCACCTATACTAAGCAAATAGCATGCCACCGACAAAGTTAAACAAAATCAATGTGTTATAAAGATTGATCAAAACAGGAAATCTAATATCTGTTCACTAATGGACAATGACTGTTCATTATCGGACAGTTAATCCGTCCGTAATGCCTTCACATATGGCGATCTTAGATGGATGTAAACCAGGATGATGGCCACATAGCCAGCCAGCATGGTCCAGCCCGTGTTGCCAATAAAGTCCAACGAAGAATAAATGCCGTAACCATAAATCACCACGGCCATTAACGGCAGTAGCTTGGTGGCCCAGATCGGCAGTTTAAACGGGGCGTTGCTATAAGCTTCTGGATTTCTGCTCGCCAGATTATAAAGAGCGAATACCGGGAACAGGCCAAATATAGCCCCTACGGCGTTACCAAGGATCGCCACATAACTCAGGCTTAAATCAGCTAAAATCGGGCCGATACCAACAATAAAAAACAGGGTTAGGAAAATATACGGCGTACCGTATTTATTTTTCGCCGCCAATTTCATGGGAAGCCAGCCATCCTCCGTCGCCATATAAAGCCCCCGGGTGCACCATGCAAATATGGCATTAAGCGACGTCACCAGCGAAATCATAATTCCGCCGCCGATAAAGGCATAATAAACCGTTGGTGAAAAGACGACCTGTGCCGTTGCCGCTAAATTCTTACCTTGTATCTCTTCCAGCGGCAATACACCCGTCGCAACAATGGCAATGCCGATATAAAGGATCACGACCATTAATAAGGATAGCCCCATTACAAGCGGGATAAGCTTGCCCGGATTTTCCATTTCACCGCCGAATTCAGAAACAAATTCAGAACCTATCAGACTAAGGCGCAGTAAAAATGCCGCCGCAAAGAAGCCGGCAAAGCCACTTGGGAAAATTTCAACGCTGTTAGTATAATGACTATAATCTTTAATATGACCTAAGCCTGAAAAAATATAAATCACCAATGAAACAACCAGTATCAGTACCATAATACTTTGAAAACGCGCCGCCGTTTTAATGCCGAGCAAATTAGCCAAAAAGCAAAGCACCATAATAAAGGCGGCAATAAATTTCATATTAAGCCCCGGAATGATCGCATCCGCATATTCAGCAAAGCCGATGGCGTAACTGGCTAGAATGACCTGACCAGCGATCAGTAGCGATAGATAAAAAAACGATGTTTTTGAGCCTAGCAAGTCACGAACATAGGTATAATTCCCGCCCGTGCTAGGAACAGCAGAGCCAAGAGCCGCAATACAGATGGTAGGAATAGCAACAATCGCAAGAGCAAAAATAAACGCCCACGGCGCACCGTAACCAGTCATGCTGATACTAATACCTGTAAGAACCACAACACCAGTACCAATGATCTGACCCAGCGAAATGCTCATCAAATCCCAAAAGCCGAGCAGCTTTTTATTAGCTCCTTCTGACATAAACCGTCCTCCCTATTCTTATTTTTTATCAGTTTACTGAAAAAAGGGACGAATGCATCTTTTATTTTTGCTCTTTATTCAACACATAGAGCATTTTATTGACGGCAGCTTTGCTTAATTGTGATTTTGGTAAATTTGCCGGGCCGATGGTAGAAACTTCACGGCCGGTCTTCGGATCAACGCAGGTTACTTTGACAGAATTACCCATAGCAATGAATTCAATAATATATTCACTATCACTCATTAGGGGTTTTCCTTAATCAGTTTTTAGGCTGCGTTTGAATATTTTTCAATGTCTAGCTCGCGCCATACTTTTGATAAAGCATCAATTAAATGATCAATCATATTATCTGTATGAAGCGGGTTTGGCGCAAAACGAAGGCGTTCTGTACCGCGGGGTACGGTAGGATAATTAATCGGTTGAACATAAATGCCATAGTCATTTAGCAGAATATCCGATGCTTGTTTACAAACAACAGGATCGCCCACTAGAACCGGGACAATATGACTTTCCGATGGCATAACGGGTAAATTAGCTTCGCGCATTCTTTTCTTAAGTGTCGCAGCGCGTTCCTGATGAATTTCACGTTCAATATTTGAATTTTTCAAGTGACGAACACTGGCAAGGGCGCCTGCCGTTAACACTGGTGATAAAGATGTAGTAAAAATAAAACCCGCCGCAAAACTTCGAACACAGTCAACGATGTCTTTACTAGCCGTAATATAGCCACCCATTACACCAAAAGCTTTACCAAGCGTACCTTCAATAATATCCACACGGTCCATAAGGCCACGTTTTTCAGCGACACCGCCGCCGCGCGGTCCGTACATACCAACTGCATGAACTTCATCCATATAGGTCATGGCGTTATATTTATCAGCAAGATCGCAAAATTCTTCGATCGGGCTAAAATCACCATCCATGGAATAAACGGATTCGAACAATATAATTTTTGGTGCCGACGGATCGGACGCCAAAAGTAATTCTTCTAAATGCGCTACATTATTGTGTCTGAAAATTCTTTTTTCGCAACCACCGCCAATAACCCCTTTAATCATAGAAGCATGGTTTAGCTCATCTGAATAAATTATGCAGCCAGGCAGTAATTTTGCAATTGTTGAAATCGATGCTTCATTGGAAATATAACCGGATGTAAAAAGAAGGCCGGCTTCCTTACCGTGAAGATCAGCGAGTTCAGCTTCAAGCTTTACATGATAATGATGGGTGCCGCTGATATTGCGAGTGCCGCCGGAGCCGGCCCCTACTTTATCAATAGCATCTTTCATTGCTTTAGTGACGTCGGGATGCTGTCCCATTCCAAGATAGTCATTACTGCACCAAACAACGATATCCTTTACGCCGTCTTCACTATGCCATGTAGCGCTTGGAAATTCACCGTTCTTGCGTTCGATATCCATAAAGACGCGGTAGCGTCCTTCATCTTTTATACTGTTTAAAGCTAAAGAAAAAATACTGTCGTAATTCATTGCAATAGTTCCACCTGATTCCATTTCTTTGTCGTACCCTAGTTTATTTAACAAAGGAAGGAAAAATTTGCGCTTTATTTACTATAAAGCATTTTATTATTTTTATTGCCCAAATTCAAACCACAATATAAAAATTGTGGAAATACTTTTAATCTCCGGAAAAACGCAGCATATCGGTCCAGAAACTTTCAAGCGACCGTAGACGATCACGAAGTTCTGTCACACCCTGATCGGTAAACAGATTTTGATCTTTTACCATATCAAGATTTTCATCAAAAAGTTCCCCAACCATATTACAAACAGATTTACCATTATCTGAAAGCCAAATTCTAAGCGCCCTTCTGTCATGCTCTGAACGTTCTTGTTTGATATACCCTGCTTCGACAAGTTTTTTCAGATTATAAGACACGTTTGAACCAAGATAATAGCCGCGATTACGCAAGTCGCCAGCAGTTATTTCATGGTCTCCAATATTATAAAGGAGAAGTGCCTGCACAGAATTAATATCGCTCATACCCTTGGAATCAATACGGTGCTTGACAATATCAAGCATTCTTCTGTGAAGCCTTTCAATAAGTCTAAGGCATTCAAGAAAGTTATGTCTTGTTCTAGTTTCTTGTGTTTCATGGCCACCAATGAGGTTGCTGCTATGATGTGTTAATGACATACTTATATCCTATAATTCATAAAATTATTTTGCTTTATCGATATTCGTTATATAACAACATACCTAACAAGCTGTTAAAAATTTGTTTACAATGAATTAATAGTTTAAATAAATTTAAATAAATTTGGAGCGAGGCATGATTAAAGGATCTTTTCCCAGTAGCCGCCCTAGACGAAATCGGCAAAATAGCTGGACGCGTGATATGATGCGCGAAAATTCCCTTGTCGTAAATGACCTTATATGGCCCCTATTCATTCAAGAAGGCAGCAATACGGCCACCGATGTAAGCTCCATGCCGGGCGTAAAGCGAATTACCACCGATATAGCCGTAGAATATGCCGCAAATGCAAAAGAACTCGGCATTCCGGCTATTGCTCTTTTTCCGAAAACGCCCGAGAAATTAAAATCTGATGATGGTTATGAAGGCGTAAACCCAGAAAATCTGATTTGCAGTACCGTTCGCGCCATTAAGGAACAGGTGCCGGATATAGGGATTATTTGCGACGTTGCGCTTGATCCCTATACAACACACGGACAGGACGGCCTTATTAGAAATGGTTATGTGGATAATGATCTAACGTTAGAAGCGCTCGTTAATCAGGCCCATATCCAAGTTAAAGCTGGCTGTGATATCATTGCACCATCCGATATGATGGATGGCCGCGTCGGCGCGATTAGAAGCATGCTCGAAGAAAAAAAACAACATAATATACAAATCATGTCCTACGCCGCGAAATATGCCTCTGCTTTTTATGGCCCGTTCCGTGATGCCGTTGGCTCATCTAGTAGTTTAAAAGGCGGCAAGGAAACCTACCAAATGGATCCGGCCAATACAAATGAAGCACTTCGGGAAGTGGCAATGGATATTAATGAAGGGGCCGATTCAATTATTATCAAGCCAGGCATGCCTTATCTAGATATTATTGAAAGAGTGAGCCGTGAATTTAATATTCCAACCTTTGCTTATCAGGTGAGCGGTGAATATGCCATGATCCATGCCGCTGCTGCCAATGGCTGGCTTGATCTGGAAAAGGCAATGATGGAAAGTCTGCTCTCCTTTAAACGTGCAGGCGCAACCGGTGTATGGACTTATTTTGCCCCGGTCGTTGCTAAGATATTAAATGACACCTAAATATTAAGCAAAGACGTCATTCGGTATTTCTTGCAATAGCTCATCTAATTCATAAAATGTAGGCTGGAAACCACCAGGTACCGCTTTACGGCCGATTTCAGCCGCGATTTGTGGCGCACATCCATGCAGATGAGCAATTATAAAGTCTTTCTGCACATCATAGATATGCCCTTCTTCATCAATTATTTGCTGTAATCTGGACGCCAATGGACCGGCCATTGTATATGAAATCAAGATACCAAGGAATGTTCCCACCAAAGCACCACCAATCATGGCACCCAATATTTCTACCGGCTGATCAATTGATCCCATAGTTTTAACAATACCTAGAACGGCAGCCACAATACCAAGTGCGGGGAAAGCTTCACCAAGAATAGCCAAGGCATGCGCCCCTTCACTTTCCTCATGATGATGTTTTTCCAGATCTTTAAGCATAACATCCTCGACCTGATATGGATCATCGAAATTCATAGTTGTCATACGAAAATAATCGCAAATAAAATCCGTTATATGATGATCATCTGTAACTTTACCAACATGATTAAAAATTTTACTTTCATGTGGATCTTCAATATGAGCTTCCAGCGCAATCACGCCTTTGGTTTTTATAAGTTTGGATAACATAAACAACAAGACCAGAAGATCGCTATAATCTTCAGCCTTCCATTTAGGGCCTTTCATTGCTTTACCTAAGCCACTACCTGCTTTTTTTAATACAGCCCCGCCATTACCTGTTAAAAATGACCCAAGTCCTGCACCACCGATCATCATACCTTCAAATGGAAGAGCATGAAAAATTGGATCCATGCTTCCGCCTGACAGTAAAAAACCGCCAAAGACCAAACCCAACGTAGTAACTATACCAATAATAATTAACATACAAAAAACCTCTGTAATTTCTTTTTATAGTTAACCTTATAGTTAAAGGATATTAATCAAGTTTTAATAACGCAAAAAAAAACCAAAAAATAATTCAATAATATTTTTGGACATTTTATCAAAAATCCAATATATCAAAGACTTATAAGATTGATGTAATATATTGAACGGCAAAAAATGAATAATATAAATTCGAGCGGAATAACATTTGAAGACGTTAAAGATGCACAAAAAGCATTTAAAGGCGCCATTAAACATACTGCGGCAACCCACTGCATTACCTTATCAAAAATGACAGGGGCCGATGTTTATAACAAGTTGGAAAACCGCCAGTTTACAGCATCTTTTAAAGAACGCGGGGCGTTAAATAAGTTATTAAACTTGACCCCCGAACAGCAAAAAAAGGGTGTAATAGCCGCTAGTGCGGGCAATCATGCGCAGGGCGTCGCTTATCATGGCAGCCGACTGGGTATCCCCACGACTATTGCTATGCCGCTTGGAACTCCATTTGTAAAAATCAGTAATACTGAGGCTTTAGGTGCAAAAGTAGTGCAAGTGGGCAATAGGTTTGATGAAACCGCTGAAGCGGCCAAAATAATGGCTGAGGAGCAAGGACTCACCATAGTACATCCATTTGACGATTACCATGTGATGGCTGGACAAGGAACAATTGCGACCGAGTTTTTAAATGATGTTCCTGATCTTGATATAATCTTAGTCCCTGTTGGTGGTGGTGGTTTAATCGCCGGTATTGCTACAGCGGCTAAAGCCATTAATCCGAACATTAAAATCATTGGCGTTCAGTCAGAACGTTTCCCTTCACTTTACCGCGCTTTAAATGATATGGAATTTAAAGATCAGGGTTCTACCCTTGCCGAAGGCATTGCCGTTAAAACAATAGGCGAAAAAACATTAAAAATCTGCCGTGATTTGGTTGATGATATTTTGCTGGTTAATGAAGATGAAATAGAAAAAGCGCTTGGAATACTGCTCACTATTGAAAAAACAGTATCAGAAGGCGCTGGCGCTTGCCCGCTTGCGGCCCTTATTCGTTACCCTGAAATATTTAAAGATAAAAAAGTCGGCCTGATCGTCACCGGAGGCAATATCGACACGCGCCTTCTCGCTTCCATTTTAATGAGAAGCCTTGTTCGTGATGGCCGTATAACCCGCCTGCGCATAGAACTTCCTGATATTCCAGGTGCATTATCAATAATATCCTCAATAATTGGTAATAAAGGCGGCAATATTATTGATGTATCACATCACCGGTTGTTCACGGAGCTTCCCGCCAAAGAAACATACTCAAATATAACTCTGGAAACCCGTGATGCACAGCATTTACAGGACATTCTAGATGAGCTTCGTGAAGAAGGGTTTGTTGTTTCCGTTAACCGTAATATTGACATGTAATTGTAAAATTTAGCCTTTTGATAATATTTAATTAACCATCAGGCGTCATTATAGCTTGAATTACTGGTTAAAATTATTGAATTAAGGTTTTTTATGTCGGACGAACAACCACGCCCTATAATAATTAAGCGGATTAAAAAAGTTTCTGGCGGTGCCCACGGTGGTGCCTGGAAAGTGGCTTATGCTGACTTTGTTACGGCGATGATGGCTTTCTTTCTCATGTTATGGCTGCTTAATTCAACGTCAAAAGAACAAAAAGAGGGACTGTCCGAATATTTCTCTCCAACGGTAGCCAGTACCGAATCGTCATCGGGCGCCGGTGACATCTTAAGCGGCATTTCTATAAATGAAGATGGCACACAAGCCAGTGCCGTCACCACACCAATGCCTGAAGAAGTTGTTATACAGAAAGAAGAAGTAGAAGTTGACGGCGCTGCTGCTGCCGAGGAAGTCAGTTTTGAAACCGCCATGGCCAACCGAGAGCAGGAAGCCTTTGAAGATATGGCATCCGAGCTGAGTATAAGCATTCAGGAAAGTGCTGAATTATCCCAGATGAGCGATCAGGTTCTTATTGATGTGACGGAAGACGGGATGCGTATTCAACTGGTTGATCAAGATAACCGC
This sequence comes from Kordiimonadaceae bacterium, assembly GCA_018660225.1. Classification (GTDB taxonomy): domain Bacteria; phylum Pseudomonadota; class Alphaproteobacteria; order Sphingomonadales; family Emcibacteraceae; genus Pseudemcibacter. The sequence continues at coordinate 66,538 of JABJKT010000137.1, read as the reverse complement.
TCAATGTTTCGAAATGAAACGTCCGATCTTTATGAATATGCTGAAAGAATGATACGCCATATTGCCGGTAATGTCGGCAAAATGCCAAACCGCATTGCCATTGCCGGGCATACGGATTCCACACCTTTTAGAGCTGGAGTCAATTATTCCAACTGGGAATTAAGTGCTGACCGAGCTAATACGGCAAGGCGTGTACTAAGTTCAGAAGGCGTATCCGCCGACCGTTTTGCTGAGATTACAGGCAAGGCTGCGACAGAGCCCCTGCTTCCCGGCAGACCTGACCGTCCTGAAAATCGCAGAATTACCATTTTGGTTATTCGTGAAGCTCCAACACTACCCACAAACTTTTAAGCTTATAAAAAGCTTGTTTTATTTCAAAGACTCCTGCTAAAATTATCATTAGCAAGGAAACTTTGTATGGAATTATTAGAACCATCACTTCAAATGTGGTTAACTTTCGGACTGATTTTTATCGGTATATTCTTTTACATACTAGATAAATTTCCCATGGAACTCACGTCTCTTGGTATAATTTCCGCCCTGCTTTTATTATTTAATTTTATGCCCGTTTTGGGCGCAGACGGTGAAGTTTTACTAAGCACCAGATCATTACTGGCAGGTTTTGCCGACCCAGCATTGATCGCTATTCTAGCACTTTTGGTAATTGGCCGAGGAATGGTCGAGACAGGCGCCCTTGATAGCCCTGTTAAAGAATTGGTGCGCCTTGGTAGCAATTATCCCATAACAGTTCTTATTATGTCACTGGTTACTGTCATGATAATCAGTGCGTTTTTAAATAACACACCGGTGGTTGTGATATTTATCCCTATTATGATCACTCTGGTAGATAATATCGGTAAATCACCATCGCTATACCTAATGCCACTAAGTTTTGTAGCCATTCTAGGCGGAATGACGACTTTAATTGGTTCAAGTACCAATCTGTTGGTAGCAGGTGAGTATCAATCTTTGAGCGGCAAAACACTTGGCTTTTTTGACTTTGCTGTGCCCGGGCTGTTTCTGGCTTTTATTGGTTTTATTTATGTAATTCTCATAGCGCCGAGAATTTTACCCAGCGAAAAATCGTCTAAAAACGAAGAAGCCAAAATTACCGGCAAACAATTTATCGTACAAATTGACCTTACTGAAGGCAATTCACTAATTGGCAAAAAGGCCGTAGCAGGCATGTTTCCAATTTTATCCGGACTTACTGTGCAGCTCGTTAAACGCGGACGAAATGATTTCCTGCCCCCTTTCGATGATATTACCCTTGAAAAAGGCGACTGTCTGGTTATTGCCACGACACGTAAGGAGCTAACCAAAAAAATTGCAGAAGATCATATATTACTATCTGATGTTAAAAACCAATCGCTCATCGATTTTGATGAAGATCCGGGCACTGGCTTATCACGAGGGCAGAAACTGGTTGAGCTAATCGTTAAGCCTAAATCAAGACTGGACGGTAGAACTTTGGACCAAGCAGGATTTTTATTACCCGGCGGCTGTAAAATCCTCGGCATCCAAAGACGTAGCAGAATGAACCGCGCCTCTATAAATGATATAAGGCTAGAAGCTAATGATACCCTGCTCGCCATTGGCAGCCAAAGCCAGATTAGATCCTTAAGGCTTAATAACGATGTAATGCTGATGGAATGGTCTGTAAAAGAGATCCCTATTAAAGCGGACACATGGAAAGCACTTAGTATCTTTTTCGGTGTGGTAATACTTGCTTCAAGTGGCACCGTACCTATTGCCATCGCCGCGACCCTTGGTGCCTTTGTTATGATTATATCAGGCTGCCTTAACGTATCAAAAGCCGTGAGCGCGGTTGACCATAAAATATTTATGCTGATCGGTGCGGCCCTTGCCATGGGTACATCACTTCAGGCAACAGGCGGCGCGTCCTATCTTGCCATGGAACTTCTAAACATATTAGACGGGGCCAGTGTCCCTATCATATTATCGGCTTTTTTCCTGCTTATAGCCTTTCTAACAAACATCTTAAGCAATAATGCCACTGCGGTACTATTTACCCCCATCGCCATTAATGTCGCTGGTGAACTTGGTGTTGATCCGTTTATTTTTATAACGGCGGTAATATTTGCGGCTAATTGTTCCTTTGCTACACCAATGGGATATCAGACAAATCTACTGGTTCTTGCCCCGGGAGATTATAAATTCTCTGACTTCATGAAAGTGGGCGTCCCCCTTATTATTATACTTTGGGTAAGTTATTCCTTATTTGCGCCTTGGTATTATGGTATAAATTAAATCATGACCGATCAATCAGCCCATTTTCCAAAATTTTATGTGACGGCACCGTCAAGCTGTCCGTATCTGGACGGGCATACGGAACGGAAAATATTTACCGAACTCACCAATCAGCCACTCGCCTATGACAAGCAAGCTATTATAGAACATCGCGGTCCTGAAAATAATAGAATTAAATCCGAAGAACTTCATCAATCACTCGCGCTGGTTGGTTTTAGAAGAAGTCAGGATATTGCTTACCGCCCTGCCTGCGAAGAATGTCATGAATGTAAATCAGCCCGCGTACCGGTGGTGCTTTTTAACCCGTCAAAAAGTCAAAAACGTATCCTTAATAAAAACAAAGATATCATTATTGAAATAAAACCAAATATTGCAACTGGTGAACAATATGAGCTTTTAAAAAAATATATCAAATCTAGACATACTGAAGGCGGCATGGCCGGCATATCATTTGAAGAATATAAAGATATGGTTGAATGTAGCCCAATTAGCACAGTGATAATTGAATATAGGCTTAATAGTGGCGAGCTTATCGGCGCTGCACTTAGTGACCAATTGAGCGATAGTCTTTCTATGGTCTATAGTTTTTTTGATATATCGGGTGAAATTAACAAGCGCAGTTTTGGGGTATATATCGTTCTAAATCATATAAACATAGCTGAATCCAGAGGTTTAGATCATGTTTACTTAGGATACCTTGTAAAAGGCAGTCCTAAAATGAGCTATAAAATGAACTTTAGACCGCTGGAACTACTAACCTCAACAGGCTGGAAATTAAATAAATAAATTGACCTAACGCCACAGTAAGCATTGAAATTTCTGAATTGCCTGTTTATAAGTAACTGATATATTATAACCATAAATTAATCACGAAAACAAAATTAAGGTTTACTCATGAAACGTCGTTCTTTTCTTAAAAAATCTGCTACCGTTGGCGCAAGTACAATCGCTGCTGGCGCAGTAGCAGCGTGTAGCCCAAGCCCCGTAGACCCAAAATCAGGCACTGTACAGGGTGCGGCTGGTGCTACTCAAACACAGCCCACACTTGAACTTAAAATGGTGACAACCTGGGGTAAAAACTTCCCTGGTTTGGGTACAAGGGCTGTTGAATTTGCAGAAGATATTGAAAAAGCAACAAACGGCCGTATCAAAATTCGTGTTTATGCCGCGGAAGAACTTGTTCCAGCGCTTCAAGCATTTGACGCCGTATCACAAGGCAACGCAGACATTTACCACGGTCCAGATTATTACTGGCAAGGTAAACATCTAATGTTTAACTTTTTCGGTGCGGTACCATTTGGTCTAACGGCTACTGAAATGACACAGTGGCTTCAGTATGGTGGCGGGCAAGAACTTTGGGACGAGCTTGCTGCTCGCTTCAACGTGAAACCTATGCTCGCGAATGCTACTGGTCCTCAAATGGCTGGTTGGTTTAATAAAGAAATTAATAGTGTTGAAGACTTCCAAGGTCTTAAAATGCGTATCCCCGGCCTTGGCGGTGAGATTATTAAGCGCATGGGCGGAACGCCTGTAACACTTCCTAGTGGTGAAATTTTCCTATCGCTTTCTCAGGGTAATATTGATGCTACTGAATGGATCGGCCCATGGAATGACCTGACGCTTGGTTTTCATCAGGCCGCAGAATACTACTACACATCTGCTTATCATGAGCCAAGCGCATCTGTTTGTGCTGGTTGGAACCTTGATGTATGGAATTCATTAAGCGATTCAGAGCGAGTGATTATCGAGGCACTTGCTGAGAAGCATTATGCACGCTCATTAGCAGAATTTAATGCCCGCAATGCTGGTGCGCTTCGCACGTTAATCACAGAGCATGGCGTTAAAATACGCCAATTTCCGCCTGAGGTAATGAAGGCCCTTGCCGATACAGCCGCTGATGTAGCTGCTGATATTGATAAAACCGATGACATATCAGTCAGAATTTACAACAGCTACATGGAAACACTTGCTATTGCTAAAGAATGGGGTGGCATTGCCGAGGAACCGTATTTGGCATCACGTCGTTTGTCAGATAAATTTGGCCAAGCACTATAATAGTTTGACCATGCAAATAATAATTAGGGACTAACAACCGGGAACAATCAATTTTATGGATGGAATTGCAAAATTAGCCCGCGGCATGGATGCCGTAAATGAGATGATCGGTAAGATCACCTCTTGGGCAACATTAACGCTGGTACTCGTACAGTTTACCATCGTGATGATCAATTATCTTTATAGTGAAGGTATTATCGCTGTGCAGGAAAGCTTGACGTATATGCATTCGCTCGTATTTCTAGGAGCGGCTGGCTATACTCTTCTTCATAACGGCCATGTACGCGTGGATATTTTCTACAGCAAAATGAATGAAAAGGGTAAAGCCTACATTAATCTAATTGGCTCTCTCATTATTTTATTCCCCGTGCTTATTTGTATTGGGGTATACGCACTGCCGTTCGTTGGACAATCATGGCAGATATTAGAGGGATCAATTGAAACCAGCGGGCTTCATATTGTCTATGTATTAAAGTCTATGATTTTGCTATTTGTCGCCAGTACTTTTCTTCAGGGTGTTTCTATTTCGCTTCATTCCCTTCTTGTTATAATGGGACATGAACACCTCGTAGAAGAACCACTTGGGGAGGGCGTCTAATGATTTTAGATTTATCTTGGTTCGGATTTCAGATTGATTTTGTTATCTTTGGAATAATGATAAGCGAATTTACTGGTATGCCATTAGATGCGCTTCTTTGCACTGTCATGTTTGTTGTAGCCTGTGGCTCTTTGCTTGTCGGTTACCCTGTTGCTTTCACCCTTCCCGGCGTCTCTCTTATGTTTGCCGGTCTTGGGTTTTCAATGGGAATCTTTGATTTTTCATTCCTAGGCGGTGTTCCGCAAAGAATATACGGCACCATGACAAATGTGGTGATGATGGCCGTCCCGCTATTTGTGTTTATGGGCGTGATGTTAGAACGCTCGCAAATCGCAGAAGACCTGCTTGATAGTATGGGTAAATTAATGGGCCGCATGAAAGGTGGCCTTGGCATCTCTGTTACCATCGTCGGCGCGCTTCTTGCGGCCAGCACGGGTATCGTGGGTGCGACAGTGGTGATTATGGGTCTAATGGCCCTACCGACAATGCTTGAACGTGGTTATAGCCCTGCTGTAGCGACGGGCGGTATTGCCGCCGCGGGAACGCTTGGTCAGATTATCCCCCCTTCGATTGTGCTTGTGCTTCTTGGTGACCAGCTATCATCGGCCTGGCAGGCATCGCAACTGGCGATGGGTAATTTTTCACCTACGCCTCTATCAGTGGGCGACTTATTTGCAGGCGCCTTGATCCCGGGACTTGGTCTTGTGCTTTTATACATTTTATACCAAATTTTAGTCGCTACCTTCTTCCCTGCCTCATGCCCTCCGGTAATGGACACTAAAGAAAAAATTGATCTTAAGCCTGTACTTGCCGCATTCCTTCCGCCAATTATCTTGGTGGTGGCTGTTCTTGGCTCGATCCTTGGCGGCATTGCGACGCCAACTGAAGCAGCTGCTTTAGGGGCGGTTGGTGCGATATTGATGTCTGGATATAAAAACGATAAATCAAAACCAATGCCGGTTATTGTTGCAGGAACATCCATAGTGCTTCTACTATTCTTAGGTGGTGTATTTGACCTTCGTATGGGTCGCGAAGAAATCGCATTTATGGATTATATAGCGTTTGGCCTTTCTATTCCGCTTCTGATTGCTATGTTTTGGGGAATCGCAGATAGCTTTATGCGCGTTTACCGAAATAATGTAATCCACGAAGTGATGCAGATGACTGCAAAAATCAGCTCAATGATCTTTATCATCATGGTTGGAGCCGCTCTTTTCACTTTGATCTTTCTTGGATTTAATGGTGATTTTTATATTACTGAGTTTCTGACAAACTTACCTGGCGGACGACTTGGAGCTTTCTTGGTAGTAATGCTCGTTATGTTTGCCCTTGGTTTCTTCCTTGATTTCATTCAGATCGTATTCGTTGTGGTGCCGATTGTCGCACCGGTGCTCTTCATGATGGATATTAACCCGATTTGGCTTGGTATTATGATGGCGATGAACCTGCAGACATCATTCCTGACACCACCATTTGGCTATGCACTCTTCTATCTTCGTGGTGTTGCACCGGAAGATTTGGTTAAAACGACGGATATTTATAAAGGGGTGCTGCCGTATATTGTCATACAGGTCATAGCACTGGTCATCCTTTATAACTTCGAAGGATTGGTCACTTGGTTACCGAGCATCATATTCGGTAGTTAAGAAAAACATAAATAAAGAAAAAGGAGGCGAAAGCCTCCTTTTTTGTATCTATCCGCGACCGCGATACGTCGGAACACCCTGATCAGGCACCCACACATCTATCGGTGGTTCGCCCGTTTGATAATACACATCAATTGGAATGCCGCCGCGAGGATACCAGTATCCACCAATACGAAGCCATTTAGGATTTAATTCCTTGACGAGGCGTTCCGCAATACCAACGGTGCAATCTTCATGAAAGCCCGCGTGATTGCGAAAAGAATGCATATAAAGCTTCAAGGATTTACTTTCAACTAAATGCTCGCCCGGAACATAATCAATAACCATATGAGCAAAATCAGGTTGGCCCGTTACTGGGCAAAGCGATGTAAACTCAGGACAGGTAAAGCGCACAAAATAATCAGAATTTGGTCTTGGGTTTGGCACCTTTTCAAGCACCGCTTCTTCGGGGCTATTTGCCTGCACGTTTGCGCCACCAAGTTGCGATAAACCTTCATAAATTTCATTTGTCATTTTTTCGTCCTGTATTGATATTTTCCCATTCTATAATCCAATTTAGTCCAAATGTCATCATTGATATGGAAAAGTTAAAATCCATCAAGCCAATTGTTGACGTAAACACTGATAAAACATATCTTAAACCAACGTAATTACAGGAAATAAAAAATGCCGGAAATATCATCGCTCGTTTCAACTGAATGGTTATCGAAAAACCTGGAAGGTCAAAATATTAGAGTTTTGGACAGTTCATGGCATTTACCGAATTCTGACAGAAATGCAAAAGCAGAATTTGAAGAAAGTCATATACCGGGCGCTTTATTTTTTGATGTTGATGAAATAGCCGATTTAGATAATCCCCTTCCCCACATGATGCCGAGCAATGAAAAAATGGCCAGTCGCATTAGTGCTATGGGCATTAGTAATAGCGACCATATAATCGTTTATGACAACAGTGATTTTAGCACGGCGGCCCGCGCTTGGTTTATGTTTAAAAACTTCGGCCATGAAAATGTTTTTATCCTTAACGGTGGCTTGGAAAAATGGAATTCAGAAAATCATCCGACGGAAACAACCCTTCAATCATTTCCCAGCAGTCACTTTAATGCCCAAAAGGATGAAAGCAAAATTCGCGGTAGGGATCAAATTACCTGCAACATCGAAAGCAAAGCAGAACAAGTGGTCGACGCAAGAGCACGTGGTCGTTTCTTAGGCGTAGCCCCTGAGCCACGCCCAGAATCGAAATCAGGAAGAATTCCCGGAAGTATCAATGTCCCCTTCACAGAACTACTCGATGAAGATGACCGCACGTATTTACCCGTTGATGAACTTAAGGAATGCTTCGAAGATAACGGCGTTGATCTTTCAAGACCAATCGTCACGAGTTGTGGTAGCGGTGTAACCGCCTGCGTTCTTTTATTTGCCCTTCACCTGATCGATCATAAAGACAATGCACTTTATGACGGTTCATGGTCAGAATGGGGAACCCATCCCGACACACCAATAGAAAAGTAAAATTGATGAAAAAAGATACCAAAATAGTTCATGCAGGACGCGATAAAAAATGGACCGGACAGGCCGTAAATCCGCCCGTTTATCACGTCTCAACCATTTTGCATGACAGCGTTGCCGATTTAAAATACGCCCTTAAAAACTTTAAAAATAAAATCTGGTATTATGGACGGCGCGGCACCCCAACCCACTATGCTTTCCGTGAAGCGATGACGGAACTTGAAGGCGGTCATGACTGTCTTATTTATCCAAGTGGCCTTGCCGCCATTAATGCAGCACTGCTATCATTCCTCAGCAGTGGCGATCATCTTTTGATGGTTGATACGGCCTACGGCCCTACCCGTGTTTTATGCAATAAAGTACTGACCAGAATGGGGATCGAGGTTACTTATTATGATCCACTCATCGGCAGCGGCATTGGAACATTACTTCAAGAGAATACAAAAGTTATTTTTACCGAAAGCCCTGGCTCGGTGACAATGGATATTCAGGATATCCCCGCCATATCAAAAGTGGCGCGCGCTAATGATATTATCCTGATGCTAGATAACACTTACGGCAATCTGATTAATTTTGATCCCTATGCCCACGGTGTTGATATTTCCATACAGGCAGCAACAAAATATATTGTCGGTCATTCGGATGCGATGCTTGGCACTATAACCGCATCAAAAAAATATTGGTCCAAATTATATGACAATAGCTTTTTCATGGGCTATACGGCGGCACCGGACGATATAAATCTTGCCATGCGCGGCATTCGCACCATCAAGCCACGGATCAAACAACACGAACAGAGCGCGCTTAAAATAGCAAACTGGCTTAAGGCGCGCGACGAAGTTGACCTAATCCTTCATCCGGCCTTCCCAGATTGTCCCGGCCACGAAATTTGGAAGCGTGATTTTAACGGCTCTAACGGTCTATTTTCATTCACTTTAAAAGCGGGAAATGAAGAAGCTTTAACCGCCCTTCTTGATAATTTGAAACTTTTTAAAATGGGCTTTAGCTGGGGTGGCTTTGAAAGCCTTGTCATGAGCTTTTATAACCTTAAAAAAGAACGTGATATGCCAAACTGGGATGATTACGGGCTTTTAATTAGGTTGCATGTTGGCCTGGAAGATGCGGATGATCTTATTGATGATCTTACACAGGGCTTTGAGCATTTCAATAAAGCGCTCTAAAATCAGGCCCGGTGAGCCACAAAAAAACGTCCGCATAAAAAGAGCACCGTTGCGCTTAACACTATAGACGGGCCGGCTGGAACGTCCCATTGGCTTGATGCGAAAATTCCTGCAAAAACTGAAATTATCCCGCCGCATGATGAATAAATAATCATTTGCAGCGGTGTGTTTGATATAGTTCGCGCCGCGGCGGCAGGAATGATCATAAGCGCTGTAATAAGCAGCACACCAATAACCTTAAGCGCGACCGCAACCAGAAAAGCGATAAGCAGCATATAGGCGATTTTTATCCCGTTGACATTTATGCCTTCAATTCGCGCTAGGTCTTCATGTACAGTAAGCGATAGCAAAGGACGCCAGATCATAAACAGACAAATGGCAGAAATGATCACCACCCCGGCAATGGTATAAATATCCCCCATGCCAATGGCTAAAATATCCCCAACCAGATAATACATCATATCAGTACGGAAATGATCCATCATCGATATAATAATCATACCGATGGATAACGCACTATGGGCAAGAATACCAAGCAGCGTATCAGAAGAAAAACGCCTATCCCGCTGAAGAAATAACAAAAATAATGCTACACAGGAACAAGTGGCAATCATAATAAGCGGATTTTCGCTATCAAATGCAATGCCAAGCGCGACCCCCATAAGTGCAGAATGGGATACGGTATCACCGAAATAAGCCATTTTTCGCCATACCATAAAGCAGCCAAGCGGGCCGGCAATAACGGCCACCAAAGTTCCGGCGATTAACGCATTTATGATAAATTCATCAATCATGATGGTGATGATCCTCTATCTCATGACCGTGATGTTTATGCTCATGCTCGGCATCATGATGATGGGTATAAATAGCAACACCCTCCATAGGTCTACCCATCATGGCGTGATATTCAGGATTGTCCTGTACAAATTCCGGCGTTCCGCTACAGCAAATATGGCGGTTCAGACAAAGCACCTGATCGGTTGAGGCCATAACAAGATGCAGATCATGGGATATCATCAATACCCCGCAGCCCGTTTCATCACGAACTTTGGCGATCAAGCCATATATTTCTTGCTGGCCCATAATATCAATGCCTTGCACTGGTTCATCAAGCACGAGTAAATCCGGTTTACCAAGCAGCGCCCGCGCCAGCAATATCCGCTGCATCTCACCGCCTGATGCGCTTTGAACAGGCTGCATTGCTAAATGAGAAAGCCGAACGGTCTCAAGCGCCTCTTCCACATCATCATAATTTATTCCAGGCCTAAGATAGAGAAAATCACGTACGCTAAGCGGCAACACCTCATCGATCATAACTTTTTGCGGCATATAACCAACTGATATTGATTTTGAACGGTGAACTTCACCTGAACTGACCTCAAGTATACCAAGTGATATTTTCATCAGGGTGCTTTTACCGGCGCCATTAGGGCCAATAAGCGTAACGGTTTCACCACTATTTACGCAAAAGGAAATATTTTCCAGCACAAGGTTCTTGTGATAGCTTTTACATACATTATCTAACCTGAGTAGTTGATTAGGACCGTCGCTCATCTCGCTTAGTTCCTGCAGTTTTCGCAGATTCCAGCAATTTCGAGAATGGAATTTTCGTAACTATAACCATTTGCTTTCGCCGCTGCTTCAATCACATCATGAAGGGAGCGTTCGTTCATTTCTGTTACGTTGCTGCATTTTGTGCAAATCATGAAATGGCCCTGATGCTTATGGGCAGGATCACTGCAGCCAACAAATGCATTTAAAGATTCGATTCTGTGAACAAAACCTTCTTCAATAAGAAAGTCTAGTGCGCGATATACAGTCGGTGGAGCAACTCTTTTTTGTCCTTCACTGAGCAAATCCAGAACTTCATAAGCCGTTATCGGCTCATGCTTACTCCAGACGAGTTCAAGTACCCTGCGCCTTAGCGGTGTAAACCTTGTTTCACGTTCTTCACAAATTTTTTGCGCCGCTTCGAGAGCTGTTTCGATACACGCGTCATGATCATGCTTATGTTTCAACACCATATTTCTCTTCTTATTATATATTCCATAGTTGCCCTAAATGTGATATTGCCCTGAATGTTATAGAATATCAAGTCATCAGGAAAATATTATGACAAACCCAGACAATCACAACCCTTTAGAACAATTATTCAGTAAAATACAATTCAATGAAAATGGATTAATACCTGCGATAGCGCAACAATTTGATTCGCGTGAAGTCTTGATGATGGCCTGGATGAACAAAGCGGCGATTCAGGAAACTCTTAATAATGATCGGGTTTGTTATTTTTCAAGATCTAGAAATCAACTATGGCGTAAAGGTGAAACTTCTGGCCAGATCCAGACCTTAAAAAAATTCCGCATCGACTGCGACGGCGATACAATTTTACTGCTTGTTGATCAAACTGGCGTCGCTTGCCACACCGGAAGGCGAAATTGTTTCTTTGAAGAAGTTAGCAAAGACGGAAATACAAAGATCGTCGCAGATGTTCTTAAAAATCCGGACGATCTTTATAAAAAATAGTCTAGGCCTTCATTGCTTTTTCAAGTTGATCAGCAATTGGCAGTTTTCTTATCCGCACACCGCAAGCATCAAATATGGCATTGGTGAGCGCCGGAATAGCCGGCGGCAATGACATTTCGCCAAGTCCTTTTGGTGTGATGGTATTTCTTGCTACTTCTGCGGTAAATTTATGTGGCGCCGAACCAATTCGGGCCATTTCATAGCTATCAAAGTTATTATTAACCACACGGCCACCTTCAATGACGACCTTTTGACCAAGTGCCGCACTGAAACCATCCAAGGTTCCGCTTTCGATTTGTGCACGGCAGCCTTGTGGGTTAATAGCGATACCCGGATCGGCAGCTCCACAAGCGTTGATGATCGTTAATGTTCCGTCACTATCCACCTTCACTTCCACAACGCAGGCCGCATAACCACCGAACGTCATAAAGCTGGCGACACCCATACCGTGGCCTTTGGGAAGTTCTTTACCCCAACCGGCATTTTTCGCGGCCATAGTGAGTACATTGATAAAGCGCTCAGCGACCATAAAATCACTACTAAAGCCCGGATGCGGGGTATCACCGGTTTCGCGGAACATATTTATGCGGTATTTAAGCGGGCACTCCCCTGCAAGATGCGCCATTTCATCAACGAAAGACTGCATGGCATATCCGGCTACATTTTCCGTTGGACCGCGCCACGGACCACTTGGAAGAACTTTGCTATTAATAACTTCACCGCGATAATTGGCCACATAATGAGCCGGAAATGCGTGGGTGGCAAAATCATTATCCGTTGAACAATGAAGGTAGTTTGCCGCCACGAGCTTACCGTCTTTATCTATTCCACCACGGAAAACATGGCGGCCCTTCGGATTATAAAAATCCTGCTCGAGATCATCTTCACGGGTCCAGATCACTTTTACAGGCTTACCAACTTCTTTCGAAAGAACGGCAGCTTCGGTCGCAGCATCAACGATAAACTTACGGCCAAAGCCTGATCCGATCCGCATAAGCGTTACGTCAAACTGATCATGGCTATAACCGGGAAGTACATTCATCAAATCATTCATAACACGCACAGCCGTTTGATTTCCGGCAATCACAACAACTTTATCCTTTTGAACATCCACAAGACCACATGGTGTTTCCATGGTCGTGTGAGCCCAATATGGCTGATCATAAGCAACCTCAAGGGTTTTATCGGCCCCGGCGTATGCTTTATCAAAATCACCATGTTCAAGGCGGACATTCGTCTCACCATTTTCAACCAGTTCATCGAAATTGGCATCAATCCATGCATTATCCACATGTGACCAGCGGCCTTTATCCCATTCAATCTCAAGGGCTTCACGACCTTTTAGCGCGGCCCAATGGCTGTCGGCAATTACCGCAACGCCGTCAGCAATATATTTTTGCTCAGACAAATCTTCTGGAATACGGTTTATGCGAATAACATGGCGCACACCCGGCACTTTAAGGGCTTCTGTGTCATCATATGATTTCACAAGACCGTCAATATAAGGACAGCGCGCAATTACAGCATTTAACATGCCCGGAAGTTCCATATCCATACAGTATTTTTGCTCGCCCAAGGTAATGTCTTTAGCGACTTTCTGCCCTTGGTCAGTACCAATAATTTTATACTCGTCCGGTGTTTTTAATTTTGGCTCAAAATCAATTTTTGCCTTCGCTGCTTCACTGGCAAGTGATCCATAGCTTAATTTACTTGCACCGTTTATGACAAAACCACCATCCGTTTTTAAAGCGGACATAGGAACACCAAGCTTATCAGACGCAGCCTTCATAAGAAGGGCCCGTGCTTCTGCACCCGCTTGGCGGAGCATTTCATAACTTTGACGAATGGCCTGACTGCCGCCCGTTGATTGATGAATGGGACGATCTTTATAAGTCTGATTGATATAAGGATCATTGCCCCCACGCGGATTACTGCCATCATTTTCTTTATAAAGCGGTGGTAATTTATCCACTTTGACTTGATCAAAATCTACATCAAGCTCTTCTGCGACAAGCATCGGCAGTGCTGTGCTAACGCCAGTACCATCATCGGGCACGGAATAACCAATGGTTACCGTGTTATCCGCATCAATTTTTAAATAAAATCCTAAGTTCGCAGCCAAATTACGGTAACGATCATTACCTGCCATTTGTGCGAAGCTCATATGAGGCGCTGAAATAACTAATGCACCAGCAGCGGCGGTAACTTTAAGGAAATGTCTTCTATCCATTTTATTCATTTTACATCTCCCCTCTTAAATAACCGGCGGCCGTGTGAATGGCTTTTCTCATCCGCGCGTAACTGGCGCAGCGGCATAAATTAGTATGATTTTCATCAATATCGTCGTCGGTAGGGTTTGGATAATCTTTAAGAAAAGAAACAACCGCCATAATCTGACCCGACTGGCAAAAACCACATTGTGCCACATCTTCATCAATCCAAGCCCGCTGCACCGCATGAAGCCGCTCAGCAGTACCAAGTCCTTCAATGGTAACAATATCCTCACCGTCAAGAGTGCCAATAGGAACAGAGCAAGAGCGCTGCGCTTCGCCGCCAATATGAACCGTGCAAGCACCACACTGGGCGATGCCGCAACCAAATTTTGTACCTGTTAATTTCGCATCGTCCCTGAGATACCAGAGAAGCGGCATTTCCTCATCACCATTAAAAGTGTGAGACTTGCCATTGACCGTAAATTTTACCATTATTTCCTCTTTATGTTAGAGACCCTGTTATAATTTTTGATATAATATAACATTTATCAAGAAAATGAAATAACATTTATGTGAAGTATTATTTGCTTCTCAAAAAGCGATTGCCAAAAATAATCATGCTAAAACCAAAAGCCATAACAGCGTAAATCAAAAGGCTTCCCTCAGGGGTCCAGATTGTTGCTGTGCCGACGAGAAGGCAGACTACGATATCAATTGTGCCGTGCAGATTGGAACTATCAGCATCGCTTCCATAAAAGGTAATCGCCCGGGCCAGTAACACGCCGGCGATGGCGAGCATGGTTGCGGCTATAGCGATTTCCTGCCATGTGCCGATCAGTAGAATTTCCGGATTATAGATAAAATAAAACGGGATGATAAAGGCGGAAAGGCCGAGCTTGAGCCCAGCAATGCTGGTTTCTGTTAAATCCGCTTTGGCGAGGCTCGCCGCCGCGTAAGACGCTATGGCCACCGGCGGAGTGAGAAATGATGCTAATCCGAAGTAAAAAACGAAGAAATGCGCTGCTATTAATGGCACACCCATATCAGCAATACTTGGGGCGAGCAGCATGGCGACGATGATATATACCGCCGATGTCGGCATTCCCATACCAAGGATTATCGATATTATAGCAGTAAGGATCAGCATGACAAATAGCCCGTAAAGCGCCCCCACATCACTTAATGCAAGAGCGAGGCTAAAGCCAAGACCACTCATATTAATCACACCGATAATTATCCCTGCGCCGCCGCAGATCATCACCAGCATGACGAAAGGTTTACCAAGCTGAACAATTGATTTGTAGATCATATCCCAAGTGGGCAGTTTCCTATATTTGAGAAGCGCCAACATCAACAAAGAAAGTGAGGCATAAAGCGCAGATTTAGCGGGATTATAGCTAAGCACAAACAGGTAAAAAACAAGTACGCCAAGCGGAATAATAAACAGCCAACCCGCTTTAAGAACGTTCGCTAAATTCGGAAGATCAGATTTTTTTAAGCCCTCGAGCCCCTTATCACGAGCATAAAAGTCAATCTGGCAAAATAGAAACAGATAATAAACTATCGCCGGAATAATAGCCGCCGCAACAATTGTCGTATAGGGAAGCTCAAGATATTCCGCGATGATAAAGGCAGTTGCGCCCATCACCGGCGGCGCAAGCTGGCTACCGTTTGAGGCAACGGCCTCAATCCCCGCCGCCATTGAGGCTTTAAAGCCGTTTCTTTTCATAAGCGGAATTGAAACCATCCCGGTTGACATGATGTTAGCAACCGTTGCGCCGCTGACCATGCCCATAAGCGAGCTACCGACCACTGACACTTTTGCCGGTCCACCGCGCCTGTGACCTATGGCCGCCATGGCTACATCGGAAAAAAAGTTGGTTGCACCGCTTGCCTGCATCACCTGCCCCATTACCAAAAAGCCAAGGATCAATGTGCCCGCGACCATGATGATAAAGCCAAGCACGGCACTGCTATCAATATATAAATAAGTGAAGAGCGCATCATAATCATTTTGCGCACCTTCAAATATGCCGGGCGCGTTATGGCCAAAAACCCCGTATAAAAGCGAAAGAACAATAACCCCCGCCATACCGTTACCAGTTGTTTTTCGCACCCCTTCGGTGAGTAGCCCGATCGCTAACACCGCCATTATGATCTTAAAAGGGGTCCTATCATGCTGATTAAGCAGCCATTCCTGATAATTATAAGCGCACAGCAACCAAACTCCCGCCGCCATAATCGCCAGACCATAATCAAACAGGGATGGTTTTGCGCCGTAAGGCCAAAAAACAAAAGACGCCCCAAGAGCAAAGGCGATCAAAAAGGCCAGATAATTACCACTAAGAATAGCGATGCCAAGCTGCAACGGCACACCCATAATCCAACAAATGCCGCAAAGAATAGGAAGGCCAAAAATGAAAAGATTGAATAGTTTTTTACCTGAAGATTCTGATTTTTCGGATATTTCTGCTTGCTCGCTCACGGTTAATCAGTTCCAGACATCAAGCAGCATTTGATTTCTTTGCTCCGCCGCTTCGTCCCAGATGGCGCCGATTTTAGCGCTTTTATAATAATCTATCGCCGCCGGATGATAAGGCACGGTTTGGGTTTCATGAACAAATTCATCAGTTGAAAAATTGGAGAGTCCGTTATATTCCTTTCCCATATCGTCCCAGTTATTATGAAGCACGTCGAGTATTTTCACCACATCTTCGTCTTCCAATGCTTTTGGCACCACAAGGAAAATATCCAGTGCAAAAATTCTTGTTTCCTCCTCAACTCCGGGATAAGCCCCCGCATCCACCACAAGTGGTCTGATGTCGGATGATGTTGATTGCTCTAACCTTTCTTCGAAGCCTTCTGCAGCCAGCGTTAAGACTGTAATGCCTGCCGTTGCATTGGCTTTTCGGACCGCAGCCATACTGACACTGCCGGGCGCCGCATCGGCGTTTCCTACAACCACCGCTTCAATGCCCGGCCCAACACCGGAAACGGTGATCACGTCCACATCATCGCTGCTGAGCCCAGCGCCATCAAGCATGGTTTGTGACATATCGCCAAGGGCCCCCGCAGCAGCAAAATTAAGCACGACTTTTTTGCCGCGCAGTTCAGAAATTGTTTTAATGCCGCTGTCTTTTCGAACAATAAAGGCAAATGGCATAGCAAAAATACGTGCGACAGTGCGAACATCTTTCATCGGGTCCGTGTCAAGCCCACGGTATGAGGCGTGAGCTTCCCCCATGGAAGAAAGCCCCATTGAAAGCTCCCCGACATTAACAAGCGGTAAAAATGCGCTCGGCCCCACATAAGGTCTCGCCGTAACACGCATTCTAAGATTTTTTTGCATATGCTTAGCCATCACTGTACCAAGCGCATGCATGGAGCTGCCGATAAAGCCTGTACCAATGTTAAATTGCTTACGCGCCGCCAGTGATGACGATACCGGCATCAACGATAATGCGGCACTAAGCATAATGAGAATTATATTTTTAAAGCACATACCCTTTAACAATGAAGGCTCCTATATCTTTTTTTATTATTATAAAGTTATAGAATAATCCACTATTGGGCGCAAGGCGGGAATATAATCGCCCGACTTTTCAATATCGCTTTTATTTCCTTACGGCAAATCTTGTTTGTTTTTCAATTTCAGGAAACCGTCTTGGTGGCTTTCTGTGTTTTGTTGCCTGCTCATAAGCATAGGCAAATGAAAACAAAATATCCTCGCTATAAGCCCGCGCTAATATCTGAAGCCCTGCCGGTAGGTTTCCGTGGGAAAAACCCATAGGAACGGTGACCGCAGGAAGCCCTGTTGCCGGGGCAACGATTTGGCTGTTATCGCCTGCATAATCTTCGTTAGCACGAGCAAGCAGTGCTGGCGGATTGGTCCAGCTTGGATAAATTATCGCCTCAACATTATGGGCGTCCATGGCATTTTCAACATCAGCTTTAAAGGCATTACGCCCAGGATGATTAGGAAATTCCAAACAGGGCGGATTTTGATCATTAGGATGAATATCAAGCGGCCCCGCGCCAAAGCGCTCTAACCCGCCTTTGGCATCCGGCGAATACTGCCCGGTTTCCAAGACCATCGTCACATCTTTTAACGGTGCATCCGGCCCTAATGTTTTTAAATATTCATGCATATCATAGCGAAAACGCATGCAAAAATTTGGCGCGTCCCGATGTTCTGCAAAATTCGGGATTTCAAACGAGTCAACAATGATGGCTCCTGCCGCTTTTAAATCATCCACTGCCTGAATGAAAAGGGCGGTAATTTCAGGATCAGCATCTTCAGTAAAAACCAGTGAGCGAAGCACACCAATCCGTTTTCCCTTAAGAGCATTTTTATCAAGATATTTTGTGTAATCATCTTTACGTTTGCCGCGGCCGAGTTCGGTCATCCTGTCTTTGGGATCATAACCCGCCACAACATTGAAAACTTTTGCACCGTCAGTAACTGTGCGGGTCATCGGTCCCGCAACATCCCGGTCCCACGCGAGCGGAATGACGCCGTCGCGGCTCGTAAGGCCAATGGTCGAGCGGATACCAAAAAGCGCTAAATGAGAAGACGGCCCGCGGATGCTGTTTCCTGTATCTGATCCCATTCCGGCCACACCGAAGCTTGCCGCTGTACCAGACGCCGTTCCGCCGCTTGATCCCGCAGGAACCCTTGCAAGGTCGTAAGCATTAGCTGTGGTTCCAAAAGATGAGCTTACCGATTGGCGCGGGCTAAAAGCCCATTCGGCCATATTGGTTTTGGCAATGACGATGGCATCTGCTTCACGCAGTTTCCCCACCATAAACGCATCATCTGGCGGATAGCTGTCTTTAAGGGCAATAGAGCCGCCAGTTGTCGGCAGGTCATGAGTGTCATAATTATCTTTAATCAGCATTGGTGCACAATAAAGCGGCCCCAAGGTTTCGCCATTTTTTAGCTTAACGTCAATGGCATCGGCTTTTGCTAAAGCATTTTGGTTTATCACCGTAATGGCATTTAGTTTCGTGTCTTGATCATAATAATTAATCCGCTCAATATAGCCGGTAACAATTTCACGGCACGACATTTCGCCGGATTTAAGCGAGGCGTGAATATCATCAATAGTTGCTTCAACAAATTGAAAATTTTGCGCCTGAGCACTGAGCGCACTAAATAGAAATAATACACAGGTAATAAAAGATTTAAGCAATATAACATTCCCATTATTTTTTTTAATTAAGGGCAGATGCTAACTCAATTATTTCAATTGAGGAAGAGTAAAAATTATGATCTAGTGCATTTAAGATCTGAAGGAACAAAAATGACACTTGATAAAGAAAAAATATATGAAGACACCCCCGGCAAAAAGAATGTCATTCATTTCAATAATGCTGGTGCCTCCCTCGTGACCCAAGTGGTTCTGGATACGCAAAAAAACTATCTTGATCTCGAAGCGTCGATCGGCGGTTATGAAGCACTTGCAAAGTCACAAAGCCAAGTGGAAAATGTATATAAATCGGTTGCTCGTTTAATCAATGCAAGCGCCGAAGAAATTGCCATCGTTGAAAATGCAACGGTTGGCTGGGCCATGGCCTTTTACGCGATTGATTTTAAACCCGGTGACCGCATCCTGACCGTTGAAGCGGAATATGT
The DNA here is from genome assembly GCA_018660225.1 of Kordiimonadaceae bacterium. Classification (GTDB taxonomy): domain Bacteria; phylum Pseudomonadota; class Alphaproteobacteria; order Sphingomonadales; family Emcibacteraceae; genus Pseudemcibacter. The sequence goes on along the minus strand of JABJKT010000137.1, from coordinate 46,904 downwards.
ATCAAACTTCATCGCCTATCTTCACATGGCCAATGAAAAGGGCGTCTCGATTGAAGTTATTCCTAGCGGTGAAGATGGTAATCTGTGCATTGATATTTTGGAAAGTATGATTGATGACAAAGTAAAACTCATTTCCGCGACCCATGTCCCGACCAATAGCGGGTTAGTCAATGCGGTCGCCGAACTTGGCAAGGTCGCCAAAAAACATAACATCCTCTTTTTGCTTGATGCCTGCCAGTCGGTTGGACAAATGCCGATAGATGTGGAAGAGCTGGGCTGCGATATGCTATCCGCCACCAGCCGCAAATATCTACGCGGTCCGCGCGGCGTTGGTTTTTTATATGTTAGAAAATCAGTGATAGAAAGCCTTCACCCGCCGATTGTTGATCTAAGAAGCGCCACATGGGTCAGCCCGACCAGATACGAACTTAGGCCCGACGCCAGACGTTTTGAAAATTGGGAAGATAACTGCGCCGCCAAGCTAGGCTTCGGTGCCGCCGTCAATTACGCCCTTGATATCGGCCTTGAAAACATCAAAGCCCGCAATGATGAACTCGCCGGATATCTACGCAGTAAACTCAGCACCCTGCCCGGCGTTCACCTTCACACAATAAGCGAAGCACAATGCGCCATAACCACATTCCATATAGATGGCCATGAAGCAGGAGAAATCGTCGATGCCCTTCGCTCACGAGGCATAAACACAAGCCTGTCCGACCCGAGCAGCACCCTACTAGACGCAACCAAAAACAGATTGCCGAATTTGGTCCGAGCATCAGTACATTATTATAACGATGAAAGTGAGATTGATAAATTTATTGAGGCGTTGGAAGAGATTATTTCCTGATAGTCCAACCTAAGAAAGGTTGGTGACCCCTACGGGAATCGAACCCGTGTTTCAGCCGTGAAAGGGCCGCGTCCTAACCGCTAGACGAAGGGGCCGTCTTAGTCGGTGGGTGGTTTCTAACCGTTCAAGGTGCTGCGGTCAATATATTTTTTGCTATTAAGATATCTTTTTTTGATATTGGCTTATTTTGCGGCGTCATCAATGAAAATTTCCGCCGATGTACGGCCATTCCAGTGGTTATTTCTAATGGTTCCGGCGATTTTTATATTTTTACCGCGGGATTCTATCAGTAAGCGGCCTAGTGGTTTATCGGCGGACCGAAAAGCCATCGCCTTAACCGTTGATCCATCTGCGCCTTTAAAGCTGCATTTGATGTGATCTTTGCCAACAATATCAACGTATGAAACAAATACATCACTAAACGCAAAACGCGGCTGGGCGTTGCCCTGCCCGTAAGGGCCAATTTTATCAAGTGTATGAACCAGTTCTGGATTAACGGCCGATAGACTTAAAACACCGTCCAGTTTTAAACTAAGCGACGTGATCGCATCACCCACTTTTGCCGAAAGTTGTTCGGTTAAAAATTCACTAAGCTCGTCTATTTTTTCTGACCGCATACTAAGCCCCGCCGCCATGGCATGACCGCCGCCTGCGCTAAGGATTTCAAGCTGACGCGCGGCACTAATGGCCGAGCCTAAATCAACCCCCATTATTGAACGGCCAGAACCTTTAGCATCCCCCCGATCATCAATAGCAATAACAATGGTCGGGCGGGCGAAATGTTCTTTAAGCCTACCGGCGACAATACCGATCACACCGGGGTGCCAGCCTACACCAGCAGCAATAATAACCGGTGGCACCACACCACCGACACCAATTTTATTGAGTACTTGGTTCATGGCGTCTTCTTGGACCATGGCTTCAATGGCTTTTCGTTCAGCGTTATAAGTATTAAGTTCTTGCGATATGTTAATCGCTTCCTGCTCATCTTCAGTGCTTAATAAAATCGTTCCGGCTTCAGAACGACCGACACGACCACCGGCATTAACACGTGGACCAAGTAAAAATCCTGAATGATAAGTATTTGGTTCTTCTGTGATGCCGGAAACATCACTTAGTGCTTTAAGACCAATATTTTTACGGGATGCCATGATCTTTAAACCTTGCGCGACCAGTGCCCGGTTAACGCCGGTTAGCGGCACCATATCGCAGATCGTTCCAAGCGCTACCAGATCAAGCCACTGGATAATATCCGGTTCAGCTTTATCATTTTCTTTATACCAGCCCCTGTTTCGAAGTTCACGGTTAACGCCGACAATGGTGATAAAACTGACGCCGATCGCGGCGAGCTGACCGTAGCCCGGCTCTTCATCAAGGCGGTTCGGGTTAACAACCGCCACCGCGTCCGGAAGCTCTGCACCGGCCTGATGATGATCAACGACAATCATATCAAGCCCGGCCTTCGTCGCCGCACTCAGCGGGTCATAAGATACGATGCCGCAATCAACGGTGATTACCAGATCATGCCCCGCTGCTTTAAGCTCAAGCAGCGCTTTGGTGTTGGGGCCGTAACCTTCCAACATCCGGTCGGGGATATAGGCGGTGATATCACTACCTACGGATTTAAAAAAACGTTTGAATATGGCCGATGAAGTGGCCCCGTCCACATCATAATCACCAAAAACGGCGACTTTTTCACCTGCCACAATTGCATCAGCAATACGCGTGCAGGCTTTATCCATATCTTTAAAATGGGAAGGATCAGGCAGTGTTTCTTTTAATGTAGGCTTTAAAAAAACCTCAGCCGTATCAACATCAATCCCGCGACCGACAACAACCCTTGCAAAAATTTCAGGAAGATTATGATTTTGGGAGATAGCCTGAACGATACGGTGCTCAGCAGGTCTCGCGACCCAAGCGCGGCCCATAACCGAGCTTTCCACAGCCAATATAAGATCAAGTTCAGCTGTGGAATTATTTTCTTTTGTCATCTATTTTTTTTAAGACAGTTTGGTTTCGCGGTTATGAACGGTTTTAATATTTCTGACCGTTTTTGACGCCGAACGCATAACAACCGTGTCCGTAGTATATCCCTTACCGTCAAGCGTAGTATGAACACCGCGAAGAAGCGTGCCGTCCGTAACACCGGTTGCGGCAAAGATCACGTCACCTGATGCCATATCCTCGGTTGAATATTTACGGTCAAGGTCTTCAATACCCCATTTATGAGCACGTCCGCGCTCTGTATCATTCCTGAAAGTCAGACGGCCTTGAATTTGACCACCAATGCAGCGAAGTGCCGCCGCGGCGAGAACACCTTCCGGCGCACCGCCAGAACCCATATAAAGATCAACTGAAGTATCGGGGTCCGTTGTGTCAATAACACCGGCCACATCACCGTCACCAATAAGTTTAACCCGGGCACCTGTTGCACGAATTTTTTCAATAATATCCGCGTGACGAGGACGGTCAAGAACACAGACCAGCATATCACTTATCGGGCGGTCTTTAGCTTTCGCTACAGCCTTGACGTTTTCTTCAACGGAATTATCAAGATCAACCACACCTAAAGGAAGACCGGGACCAACAGCGATTTTATCCATATAAACATCTGGTGCATTAAGAAGATTGCCTTTTTCAGCAAGCGCTACAACAGCAAGCGAATTTTGCATTGCTTTGGCAGCGATGGTAGTTCCTTCTAAAGGATCAAGAGCAATATCAATTTCCGGACCATTGCCCGTACCCACTTCTTCGCCGATAAAAAGCATTGGCGCTTCGTCGCGTTCACCTTCGCCGATTACAATGCGGCCTTTAATATCCAATTGATTAAATTCATTGCGCATTGATTCAACCGCAGCAGCATCTGCCGCTTTTTCGTCGCCCATTCCTACTAGTTTCGCTGCCGCTATTGCTGCTGCTTCAGTGACACGAACGAGTTCTAGTACAAAAACACGATCTAAAGTCGAATTAATAGCCATTTTTATTTCCTATTTTTTTATTTTATTCTTAAACAGAATATATCTTAATTTTATAAATTTTCAATTCTAATTGATAACGGGTTTTCTATCACAGATGAAAGCTCATTGATACGGTTAAGTGCATCTTTGATTGCAGTTTCTGTTGTCTCGTGAGTGGTAATCACCACATAGACAGTACCGTCTTGCTCTGAACCTTTTTGCAGCATGGTTTCCACTGACACACTCGCACTTTTTAGACCGGCAGTAATATCAGCAATTACGCCCGCTTCATCCTTCACATGAAGGCGGACATAATAAGCGCCTTTTCGTGCGTTTATCGAAACCGGATTGGCTGATACTAGTTTTGCCGCCGGCTTAAAGAACGCAGGTCCACTGTGACCACGAGCGATATCAATAATATCCGCAACAACAGCAGAAGCCGTTGGCCCCTCACCTGCGCCGCGTCCCTGATAAAAAGTCCTATCAATATAATCCCCATCAACTACAAGTGCGTTAAAGCCGTCCATAACCCCGGCGATTGGAAGATTACGGTCAATCATTACCGGATGGACACGCTGTGATAAATTGCCGTCTTCAAATTTTGTCATACCCAGAAGTTTAATCCGGTAACCAAGTTCCTTGGCATATTCAATATCGACACCCTGAATTTTACGGATACCTTCAATATAAACATTATCAAAATCGGTTTTAGTACCAAAAGCCACACTGCTTAATATGGCAAGCTTATGAGCGGCGTCTATCCCGTCTAAATCAAGCGCCGGATCGGCTTCAAGATAGCCAAGTTCTTCAACCTCCTCAAGAATTTCGTCATAGCTAAGGCCACGGCTTTCCATATGAGTAAGCATATAATTGGTGGTGCCGTTCATAATGCCGTAAACTTGGCTTAGCTTGTTGGCGGCAAGACCTTCACCGATTGCTTTAATAATCGGAATACCGCCCGCGACCGCCGCTTCATAACGAAGCGCCACGCCGTTATCCTGGGCGAGGTCCGCAAGCTCTGCACCGTGATGGGCGACCATTGCTTTATTGGCTGTTACCAGTGATTTCTTCTTATTCAGTGTGTTTTTAGCGGCTTCAAAAGCGATACCATCTTCGCCGCCGATAAGTTCTACAACGATATCCACATCATCCATATCAGCCAGCGTAGTTGCATCAGCCACCCAAATGTATCCTGACAGATCAACGCCGCGATCAACATTATGATTTCTGGCACAAACTGCTTTAATAACAATCTCACGTCCAGCACGTTCGGCGATCAGCTCTTTATGTTCTTCAAGGATTTTCACAACGCCTACGCCAACATTTCCCAGGCCGGCTACGGCAACTTTTAACGATTCACTCAATCTTTTACCCTTATTTTATTTCTTTTAAATATTTATCACTATTTTGCATGAATTGCTTCATGTTTCTGACGGCCTGTCGAATTCTTTGCTCATTTTCCACCAACGCAATTCGCACAAAACCATCGCCATATTCACCAAAACCAATACCAGGCGACACCGCAACCTTGGCATGGCTAAGAAGTGCTTTTGAAAATTCCATCGAACCGGCCTCTTGCCACGCTGCAGGCAAAGGCACCCAGGCAAACATTGTAGCGTCGGGGGGCGGGATTTCCCAGCCGGAACCCTTCATTCCTTCAACCAGCACATCGCGGCGTTTCTTATAAGTGTTTCGCGCGACATCGATACAATCCTGTGGCCCGTTAAGAGCAGCGATCGCTGCAACCTGTATCGGCGTAAAAGCGCCGTAATCCACATAGGACTTCATACGCGTTAGCGCAGAGATAAGGTCTTTATTTCCAACAGCAAAACCCATGCGCCATCCGGCCATAGAATATGTCTTGCTCATGGATGTAAATTCAACGGCAATATCCTTGGCACCATTTACTTGAAGGATAGATGGTGGCGGCACATCATTAAAATAAATTTCAGCATAAGCCAGATCGGAAAGAATATATATTTCATGTTTTATACAATAGGCGACAACCTCTTTATAAAAATCAAGATCGACCACTTCTGCGGTTGGGTTTGACGGATAATTAATCACAAGCGCAAGCGGTTTTGGAACGCTGTGTTTTACGGCCTGCGCTAGCATTTCCATAAAATCGTGATCTTTAGTGGTTGGTAGATGACGAATGGTCGCGCCAGCAATAATGAAACCAAAATGATGGATCGGATAACTCGGGTTAGGCACCAAAATCACATCACCGGGCGCGGTAATAGCCTGAGCAAGGTTGGCAAGTCCTTCTTTAGAACCAAGGGTTGCAATTACTTCACTCTCAGGGTCAAGGGTGACATTAAAGCGTCGCTTATAATAAGCAGCCATAGCTTTACGAAGCCCGAAAATTCCCTTTGACGCCGAATAGCGGTGCGCCTTGGGATCTTTCATCGTTTCTGTAAGTTTATCCATTACATGTTGCGGCGGCATCAGATCCGGGTTTCCCATACCAAAATCAATGATATCATCATCGGCCGCGCGCGCAGCGGCCTTCATGGCATTCACTTCTGCAAATACATAAGGCGGCAATCTTTTTATTCTGTAAAATTCAGAATCCATCATTCTTTCCATCAAAAGGGCATGATAACATATTTTCCGGCCTCTAATAACAGCAAAATCCCGCTCAGGGAACGGCTATCTGTAAAAAAATACTCTTTATTGCAGGAACGGTGTAACCAAAATGATAAGTGTCGCAATCGGGCAAACATAGCGAATGAGGAAATAAACCAGATTAACCGCCATTTCATTAGCACCAAATGCTTCGATAACAAGTTCTTTTTTAACAACCCACCCAACAAATACGGCAATCAGTATGCCGCCAACCGGCAGACCTATCCGGTTAATCCACCAGTCAAACAGATCCATAAAATTCATGTCGAAAATTTTAACGGAGGCGAGGATATTTGTTGAAAAAACCGCGAGCAACCCGGCAACAAAAACCGATGAACTTACTATCATTGCTGATTTTTTACGGCTTATATCATAAAATTTATTAAGATAACTCACTATAGGTTCCATTAGGGCGAGCAATGTTGTAAAGCCGGCAATGGCCAATAGCGAGAAAAACGCCATAGCAACGAGCCCACCATATTCCAGCTGTCCAAAGGCCACGGTCATAGTGTTAAACACCAGTGCCGGTCCAGCGTCGGGTGCCATATCAAAAGCAAAAACAACCGGAAAAATACAAAGGCCAGCCGTTACCGCGACCAAGGTATCGGTGATACAAACAATAAAAGCCGATTTAGTAATGGATATTTCATCTGGCAGATAAGCACCAAAAGTAAACATAATACCAAGCGCAACACCAATAGAAAAGAACGCATGACCCATGGCGGCGGCGGCGAGCTCAAGAGTAATTTTTGAAAAATCAGGTTTGAATAAAAACGCCGCACCAGCGGCAAAATCACCAATAACTGCGGCCATAATGATCAGGCAGAAGAGCAGAATAAAAAACAGTGGCATAGCAATCGACGTCAATTTTTCAATTCCGTCATTGAGTTGTTTAGAGAGCACCACAGCACATCCAATCATAAAAAGCCCGTGCCAGAAAGAAAGTTTTAGTGGACTTGCGCCGTACTGCGCATAAAGCGCAACAGATTGATCAGGCGTAATACCGGCAAAATTTCCCTGCAGACCTTCGAGCGCATAGGCCGCCGTGGTGCCGGCGATCACACTATAATATGAACATAAAATAAAGGCGGAAGCGGCAATAAACCAGCCAATATATTTCCAGTTTTGGCTAAAACCACCCAATTTTGCAATATGACCAAAACCTGTCACGACACCTTGCCTGCTTAACCGGCCAAGCATGGTTTCAGCGCTTAGAAGCGGAAAACCAATAATGACCACAAAACAAAAATAAAGCAGAACAAAAGCCGAGCCACCATTTTGACCGGCCTCAAAGGGGAAACGCCATATATTACCAAGTCCCACAGCACCGCCCACAGCGGCAAACAGGAAGCCCCGCTGCGACTTCCAGTGAGAGGTCATTCCATGATTAATAGTGTCTGACATGTTATTTTACCCTTATTATTTACTTATTCTGCGTTTTGATTTTCAATATTTTGTCTTGCTTCGTGAGCCTCACGGGTCATGGCAAATATTTCTTTGCTTTTAATTAGTAGCGCAATCAGATTTGGCGCGGCCAATATACCGAGCGTCGCAAGACCAAATGCCCAAATTGTTGAAAAACTTCCAATACAGCCCGCAAAAACAAAAACGATACTGAGCACTCTAAAGATCATTTTATATTTTTCACTGCTTAAAAAGACCCCAGCCCTTTCCACATAAAGGCTCCAGGCGATAATCGTTGTGAATGAAAAGACAAGTTGACCAATGATCACTACATAGCCACCACCGGGGAGTCCCTCTGCAAAGGCCTGCGAGGTAAGAACGGCACCCGAATAAGTTTCTTCTCCGAACATCCAGGTGCTTTGAACAACACCACCAATATCAATTTGCACCGTTAAAATAATCAGTGCAGTAAAGGTACAGATAATTAAAGTATCAATGACTGTCCCAAGCATGGCAATTTCGCCTTGCTGAATAGGGTCCTGGGTTTCTGATGAAGCATGGGCAATCGCCGCACTTCCTGTGCCGGCTTCATTTGAATAAAGACCTCTTGAAACCCCTTGCGCGATAGCAGCGGCAATGAGGGCCCCGGAAAAGCCACCAACGGCGGCCGTGCCGTTAAAGGCACCATCAAAAATCAGTCCAAATGCAGTCGGTATGGCATCCGCATTTAAAAACAAGATGATCGCACCACATACGAGATATAAAATGCTCATAGTCGGTACAGTAATCTCCGCCATTTTCGCAATCGAATTAAGCCCCCCAATAATAACGGAAAATACCAGTACTGAAAGAATAACGGCGGTGTAGATATTATCGACACCAAAATTTTCTTCCATAACCACGGAAATGGCATTCGCCTGTATCATATGACCTGTGGCAAAACCGGCAATAACCATCATCCCGGCATAAGAAGTTCCAAGAAAAAGCCATTTTTTGGCAAGGCCAATTTTAATATAATACATGGGCCCACCGATAAGAAGGCCATCTTCACCACGGGTGCGATATTTAATGGCCATCAGCGCTTCAGCATATTTTGTCGCCATACCGCAAAGGGCTGTCATCCACATCCAGAATATAGCCCCCGGCCCGCCAATTAATATTGCCGATGCCACACCGATGATATTACCCGCCCCAATGGTGCCTGATAATGCCGTCATAAGCGATTGCATGGGGGTAATGCCATCGTGGGCTTCGGTGTGAGTGGTTGATTTTTTACTAAAAAGGCTTGAAAAACCTGCCTTTAAGCGCCTGATCGGCATAAATCTAAGACCAATAGTTAAGTAAACACCTGTTCCTAGCAATAGGACCGGCATTATCACATCCCAGACTATACCGTACAGTTGGCTTGCTAAGCCCGCTAACGTGGCTTCCATTCATCACTCCCAAATATATTTTGTATATTTTATTTTTGCTGATTTTAAAGAGATTGTTTCTTAAAGCAATGAGAAATCTGCTTAAAACCTATTCTTCAATCAAACTCAGAGAACGCCAGGCTGTCATTCCTCCCTCAAGCTGGGTAACATTTTGATACCCTTTAGCCTTAAGAAGACGTACTGCCGGAATGCTTCTTCGCGCGTGAAGGCATATTGCCACCACTGGCTTTTCTTTATCAAGTGCAAGCGATGATAATCTCCCCTTTAGTTCCCCAATAGGTACATTGATCGCTCCTGGGATATGCCCACCCTTCCATTCACCGGGGCTTCTTACATCAAGGATCTGCGGGGCAAGCTTAGCATCCATTATATTGTTTGCTAAGCTTTCCGAGGACACCTCCGGTACGCTGCCAAAGGGTAGCCACCAAAAAAAACGCTCAAATAAGGAAGTAGGTTCATTCATCGTAATTATTCCTCTTATAGATCTTTATATTCTTTTAAATATGTGTCAGCGGTAACAACGTATTTTTTTGCGCCCTTGGCTAAAGCTTTATAGGCGCTTTCATCCAGATCACGATTATATTTAGCAGGGCGACCCATCCACATTTCGCCTTCGCCGACTATTTTGCCGGGGCTAAGGAGTGAGCCAGCCGCAAGCATACCTTTTTGTTTTATAATAGATCCGTCCATTGTTGTGGCGTCCATTCCGACAAAGCCATCATTTTCAATGGTTGTACCGTGCACCAAGGCCATATGACCGATCAGCACGTCACTTCCGATAATAGTATCAAAACCCCCGCTATCCACATGAACAACACTACCATCCTGAATAACGGTGCGCTCGCCTATTCTGATGACCCCCACATCACCGCGCAGCACGCAGTTAAACCAAATGCTACTACCAGCACCGATTTTAACATCGCCGACAATGCGTGCACCAGGAGCAATAAAACAATTCTCAGCAATTTCGGGCCATATGCCTTGGTAAGGATAGAGCATCCCGCCACCATTCGCCATTCTACCAATTTCAATTACCATTATGTATCAAGTGCTTTCTTAAATGTTTCTTCGTCCACATTACCACCGCTAAGGACAATGCATACTTTTTTGCCCGCAACATCTATTTTACCGTGAAGCACGGCAGCAAGAGCAACACATGCGCCCGGTTCAACAACCAGTTTCAGTTTTTCCCATGCATATTTCATAGCGACCAACACTTCAGCATCACTGACTGTGAGTACGCCGACAAGATTATCACTCATTATTTTATAGGTCATCGGTTCCGGATGAACCGTTAGGATTGCATCACAAATGGAGCCGCCCGCCCGCGCGTTACTTTCAATTTTTCCGCTTTCCAGTGAACGCTGTACGTCATTAAACTCTTCCGGCTCAACACCATATATTTCAGTATCAGGGCTAAGTCCCTTTACCGCTAGCGAACAGCCTGAAATAAGGCCACCACCGCCAACCGGCGTCATGAATATATCAAGCTTTACGCCCATATCTTCAGCTTGTTTTACCGCTTCAAGTCCTGCGGTGCCCTGTCCGGAAATAATATAAAAATCTTCAAACGACGGCACAACGATGCAGCCGCGCTCTTCTGATATTTGATCGGCTATTTCCTCACGGCTTTCGTTTTCACGGTCATAGGTTATAACCTCTGCGCCGTAATCCTTGGTATTTTGCAGTTTCATTTTTGGACTATCTTCCGGCATAACAATTACCGCATCCATACCTAGTATCTGTGCGGATGCCGCTACGCCTTGCGCATGATTGCCAGATGAATAAGCAACAACGCCGCGTTTTCGCTCAGCATCCGTAAGGCGGCTAAGACGGTTAAAAGCACCGCGGAACTTAAAAGCACCAACCCGCTGCAAACATTCAGGCTTTATATAAATTTCCGCCGATAATTTTTCTGATAAGTCATAGGCTTTTAAAAATGGTGTCTTTGCCGCATAACCCTCAATTTGATCAGCCGCAGAAAGAACGTCTTTAAATTCCGGTAATTGTTTCTCACTCATAGTGTTTTTATTCTCATTTTAAATATCCAAAATGGGATAGTATTTTATAATTTTTCGATTGTGAAGCGAAATAAGAACAATAAAAAACATCACCTCTCTTGCGTGATGATATAGTTTTCAATAGGATTTAAATAACAACGGCAAAATAGAGGGAAAATATGATGAAAATGATCAATCTGGTTATTGCTTGTGCAATTCTTATAGTAACCACTTCTTTGAGCTATGCTCAAGATGTTAGAGGAAGAAGCTTCTATCCTGATAATGTTACTTATAATACTGACATCCCAAAACCGGAAGAGATCATTGGCCATCCCTTAGGGCACCGGGTCGCTCGTCATGATTTGCTTCTAAAATATATGCGCACAGTTGCCGAAAAATCCGACCGGGTTAAGGTTGAAACCATCGCTAAAACCCATGAGGGTCGCGACATTTTAATGCTGACCATATCTTCGCCTGAAAACATGGCCCGCATTGATGATATTAAAGCGGCTCATGTGGCGCTCAGCGACCCTAATTCCAACCAGCAACCATCTGATGATATGCCGGTTGTTACCTGGCTTAATTACGGCGTCCACGGTGCGGAAGTAAGCTCCACCGATAGCTCAATGGCGGTTGCTTATTACCTTGCCGCTGCCCAGAGCGATTATATGGATGAAACCCTTAAAAACAGTGTCATTTTGCTTATTGCTATTTTCAATCCGGACGGTAATAGCCGCCAATCCGCATGGAACACCATGCACAGCTCACAGGTTTCAATTACCGATCCTAACGGCCGCAATCATAATACATTTTGGCCTGGCGGACGGACCAACCATTACTGGTTTGATCTAAACCGTCAGTGGTTACTGCAACAACATCCAGGACCGCAGGGTTGGGTCAGAAAATTCCATGAATGGAAACCTAATGTCAGTGTTGATCATCATGAAATGGGCACCAACAGCACCTTTTATATCCCGCCGGGTGCGCCAGACCGCAGCTATCCTTATATTCCCGATGAAAGTATGCAGTTACTTGAAGAAGTGACAGACCGCCCACGTGATTTTATGGACAGCGAAGCAAGACTTTATTTCAGCGAAGAAGGTTACGATAATTTTTATATCGGCAAAGGGGCCACCTACCCCCATTTAAATGCCGGTATCGGACTGCTGTTTGAGCAAGCCAGATCCCTTGGTGAAGTTGATACGGTTCACGGCGTTCTATCTTTTCGTGATAATATTAGAACTTATCTTAATATGAGCCTTTCAATTGTCCGCGCTGGGTTAGAGCTACGCCCACGCCTGCTTGATTATCAGAAAAGATTTTATCAAAATGCCCTGGATATTGCAGCGGATGATGATGTTAAGGGCTATATATTCTCGTCCCCCAAGGATAAAGCACGCAGTTATCATTTCCGTAAAATGTTAGACCGCCATAAAATTGAAGTGAATATCATTGACCAAGATGTGACCGTTGACGGTAAAACCTATCTAGCGGGTGACAGTTATCTGGTTAAAACCAGTCAGCGGCAATACACATTGATTAAAGGCATATTTGAAAAAATAACCACCTTTGATAACAACACATTTTATGATGTGTCGGGCTTTACGATGCCGCTTACTTTCGGCATGGATTATTCACAGGTAAGCTCACGCGAAGTTGCTAGTTCTGGTGATATCGTCATGCCGGAATTTAGCACGGAAACAGCACCTGAAAAAGCAACGGTCGCTTATCTTTTTGAATGGAACGAATATTACGCGCCGCGCGCTTTAAATCGCCTACTACAAGCTGGTCTTAAGCCAAAAGTCGCCACCATGCCGTTTAGCATAAGCACCGCTGAAGGAAAAGTTGAAATGGCCCCAGGCAGCATTATGTTGCCGGTTGGCTGGCAGGGCGGTATTGCCCACGGCGATCTTACTAAGATTTTGGAGACCATAGCCACCGAAGACGGCATTAAAATTCATTCTGTCGGTAGCGGACGCACCCCGACCGCTGGCATGGATCTTGGCAGTAATAATTTCAAAGTGATCGAAAAACCAAAAATTCTGCTGATGGTTGGTGAAGATACCCGCGCTTATGATGCCGGTGAAGTATGGCATCTACTTGATTACCGCATGAATATCCCGGTAACGCTTTATGACAAACATAAACTGGCCGGGCTGGATATATCAGATTACACCCATATCATTTTTGTCGGTGGAACCTATAACGCAAGTGACGAAGCTTTAAAGCGGAAAATGTCGCGCTGGGTTCGGGCCGGCGGCACGGTCATTGCTCACCGTCAGGGGGCAAAATGGGCCGGTGAAATACTGCTCGATATCAAGGATGAAAAGGAAGAATACCCGTTAGAACGCGAAGACTACGCCGATAAAATTCCCAATGAAGTGGAAAACATCATCGGCGGCGCGATCATGCGCGGTGATCTTGATAACTCTCATCCTATCGGTTTTGGCTATACGAGCCGCGAAGTTTATACCCACCGCGATACACTGATCGCTTTCGAGCCACCGAAAAATCCTTATGCAACGGTGGTCGGCATTCCTGAAAATGCACTCGCCTCCGGCTTTGCATCGGCTGATAATCAAGCGCGCCTTGCTGGAAAAGCAAATGTTATAGCCGAAAGGGTTGGTCAGGGATCAGTAATATTATTTGCTGATAATCCCAACTTCCGGGCTTATTTTTACGGATCAAACAAAATGTTCTTAAACGGTCTTTATTTTTCAAAAGCCTTTAACAGACCAAGAAATTAATGGGAAAAACCATGAAAAAAATTATAAAATCAACGACATTGTTGTTGGCGCTATCTTCGAGCTCTGCCCTTGCGCAGAATCCAATAACCGACAACCATTTAAATGCGCAAGTCGCTGGTTATAAAGCGGCCTTTACCTGTTCCTCTACCTTTAACGGTGGCAAATCGCAGGAACAGATTATCCGCGAAGATCTTGCTGGCATTTATCCGGCATATCGCGCGGCGATGGCTGAACTGCCTGACGCCGTTATAAACGAGCAAGGTAAATATGTAACGGCAAATTATAGTGATACTATGCCACCGCGCATTGTTATCTGGCGTGATCATCTGGGCTGTGTACAAATGCCCATTGGCTCAAGCCTAGATGATGCAATACATATGCCGCGTATTGATGTTGAAAAACCGATCGCGCCAAAAGCTCCATGGCCAATAGGCAATGACGTAGACGAATTTAAAAACCAAAAACTCAATCAAATAATTCATAATGCCTTTGACAGTAAAACTTACGGCGATGGCACCTATACCACTTCCGTTATCGTCACTACACCTGATCAAATACTCGGCGAAGAATATAGGGACGGTTTTAATATCAAAACCGCTCACCGTACATGGTCAGTTGCTAAATCAATTGCAGTAACCGTTATTGGTGCCGCCGTTGATGATGGCATTATTGATGTAAAAGCCCCTGCTCAGATAGCTGAATGGAAGCGGCCCGGCGACCCGCGCGGAAAAATCACCCTTGAAAATCTACTTAATATGGGAAGTGGCCTTCACCATAACAGAGCAGGAAACCGAACTGATGACGTCTATTTCGGCGGCATGCTGATGAGTGACTGGTCGACAGGTCTATCACTGGAAGCAAAACCCGGCACAAGGTGGAAATATGCTAATAATGACACCATGCTCGCGGTTCGCTCTCTAAGAGGGGCCATTGGTGACCGTCAAACTTATCTTGAATACCCTTTTAAGGAAGTTCTTTATAAAATAGGCATGCTTGATACCAAGCTTGAAACCGACTGGGATGGCAACTTCATTATGTCATCGCAAGTTTGGACCACGGCGCGCGATCTTGGCCGTCTAGGTATATTATACCTAAATGACGGTGTTTGGCAGGGCGAACGTATTCTACCAAAAGGTTGGGGCGACTATGTTTCAACACCGGCAAAGGTTGAGCCTTCAAGAGGAGCCGGTTACGGCGCCCAGTGGTGGTTATATCCGGTCAGCAAATTCCCTGATCTTCCGGCAGATATGTATATGGCAAACGGTAACCGCGGCCAGCGTATCATGGTCATTCCAAGTCGGGATATAGTCATTATCCGCCGTGGACATGATGACAGCACCGTCGCCCGATTTGATGTGGTCGCTTTCACAAGGGATGTCCTCAAGGCGGTAGAATAAAGATGTTTAAAGAGTAATATTAAAGATCAACATTGACCGCTTTAACGACAATGCCGTTTGCTTCAAGGCCTTTAAGCCAAGTTCGTGCTTCTGTTACATCATGCGGGGCTGCTTGTACGCCTAGTGCTAAACGGCCTGCCATTAATGCATTTACGGCTTCGGCAACGGTGTAAGAAACCGTATTGGCCATAGCGGACTGCCAGCCGCTGCCTTTTGCGTCAACGGTCAGTGAGCTTTCCCATGTTTCACCGCCCTCAGATTTTGAGGTAATGGCTACATATAAAAGCACGCGGTCTTCTTCACCGGCATCATATGAATGTTCGGCCATTAATTTATCGGATAGTGCCTTAAGATCTTCTGGTGTGATATTCTCAAGCACCTTGAAGATATCCTTCCACGCTTCTTTCCAGCCGGACATTCTTAAAGTACCGCGCACAAAAGTTTTAAGATTAGTTTCCCCGTCAAGGCCATATTCCGCGATAAACGGCAAGCTGTTACGGTTGGCGTAGGCTTCGAACATTTCGCCGTGGACAGGAAGTTTTGAAACATTTTCCCATGCGGTTGGAATAGTTGTTTCGGATCCGTTACTAATAAGTTGCGCCGGATTGGTTAGTGCTGAAAGAACACCAAGCGGTGTCCAACTGAATTTATAGGTAAAGGGTGTTTCCTCTGCCGGAAAACCACCGCAATAGGAAACAAATTCAATTTCGTTGCCTTGACCTAGAACTCCTGCGTTACGGGCTTCATTAACAAGAACATGAGTAAGCAAATGATCAATGCCCGGATCAAGCCCCACTTCATTAACAATAGAAAGACCTTTACTGACCGCTTCATCATTAAGAGCAAGCATTTCATCGTTTAAATAGCTCGACGTAACCATATGACACTGTTCAGCGAGCGCAATTTTTGCCGCCTGTACATGAAAAGCCGTCGGTAACATGGATACGATGATGTCGCCAATATTAAGAGCGTCAGAGAAATTTCTAAGAGATGCCTCATCACCAAGATTAAGAGAGCGAACATTAAGGGTCGAGCCTTCATTAACGTAGTTACTTAATTCATTAGCACGGTTTAGCACCAAATCCCAAACGGTGGCTTCGCCCCATTTATTAGCAAGTGAAACAAGTCCCGGTCCAGAAGCAAGTCCGGCACCAATCCAGTGTATTGAAGGTTTTTTAGATGACATAACTATTCTCTTTTTATTTATAAATTAGCTTTTATTCATTCTTTCGACCGCTTCATCAAAGCAGGCCTTGGAAGAGCGCCATGGTTGTTCATTCTCGCGCGTTTTCAGAACCTTAAGATGCGGCAGCATAAGCTCTGAAAATTCCTCACTGCTTTCACGTGGAAGAAGTGACGGTAGGTTATCAATAGCGATTAGGTCAATTGATTTATCACCCTCACCATCTACGGCGATATACGCCTTGTCCCAACTTGTCGGCTCACTATAAATCGGCACAGGATTAAAATCACTGAACGGATCACAGGAAACATCGGTGACAATAGAAAGGCGTGTGCCCGGCACAAGGTCTTCACGGCGAATAAAAGGTGAACCTTTGCTTTTGATAAAGGCGCAATTAATCAGTATGTCATGATCCATAACGGCTTCACGGTCAATATTGACCGTTTCTTCCCAGTCCCATTTGGTAACTTCAGCACCGTGGCGCTCATAAATTTCAGTGGCCCCAGCACCGCAGCGTCCGCCCGCCCCAATGATAAGCACTTTTGGTTTTTTAGTGCCTTTTGCAAGACCCGCAATAGTTTCATCAAGTAGGTCGCCATTTTCGAAAGGCACCAGAGTGTTATCAAGGTAACTACCGTTCCCCGACTGGCTACTGAACCAATGAAGAAGCGATAACGCCGCGCCCATATAACCTGCGCGGTAACCAAAGGCCACATATCGCATTCCGTTTTCACGGGTCATATATTCAATATCAAGCAGATCAGCACCGCCATCAACAAACCGTGTCAGCATTTCTTTCCAACCCATCTGTTCTTTATAAGCGTGAGCAAATAAAATATGAGGATTTTTAATCACCGCTGGCTCATCCGGAAGTTCTTTAAGCCCAAGAATAAGCGCATCTTCCGGCGGATCCATCCAGCCGTCCGCATCAACCATTTCACAGCCCGCATCGGCGTATTCACTATCATCAATAATGCGATTTTCCGACCGTTCCACAACGACACGGTACCCGTCTTCAAGAAGCGCTTTTGCACCATCTGCGAGAAGCGGTGTCCGGCGCTCTGTCGGGCGCGATTCTGAGCGTAACCAGATGGTTTTTATTACCGAGCTATTCATGCGTAATTATCCAATTGTTCAAGTGTACAAAATAATCTTAATATAGCTTAATTTTAACCTTGTAAAGAGTAGTGAATTAATTCTGAGCAGAATTAATTCCCCTCGTAATATTCTTTATTATACCCGTATATTTTCCAGTTCTACTTTACCATCTAGAGCGTCACCGGCTTTATAACGCAGGGATTTTTTGTGAGTGACTTCGAAGTCTTTACTTTCAATATCAGATACCACATACCAATCGGCGATTGAGGCGTCTTCGGATATTGTAACGGTCATATATCCACGCCCATATGTACTCGCATAAGCCATATGGTCATTGGCCTTGTAATATTTGTCCATTATGGCGTCGGCATGAGAATTATTGTCACCTTGTCCTGGTGATGTAATACCTTGAACGGCAAATTCCGCACCGTAATGTTTACCGCCCTTTTCGTGGCAAAGTGAATGGGCCCACCCGCAATGGGTGTCCCCAGCCACAACGATAGAATTATTAGCGTGTTCTTCGAGCATATCTAAAACGCGTTTTCTCGCGGGCTGGTAGCCATCCCAAGCATCGGGATTATACGTAAAGCCGAGATCATCTTGTCTTTTCCAGTTAGCCTTTTGTCCGTCCGATGCTTGCTCTCTTTCTTCTGCTGTATAAACGTCAGACCTTGGTGGACTTGCCTGAAAACTCATAATCACCTGTTGACCAAGAATTTGCCAAGGAATGTCTGCTCGTTTTGATGCCACGAGCGTCTCTTTGAGCCACCTTTCTTGCGGCGCGCCGAGCATAGAACGCTCTTCAGTTTCTAAGCGTTTGTGAAAGGCCGGATAATCACGGCGATATTCCCATCCTTCGAGTAGGGTTCTTGGGGTCAGTTCCCTAAGCGTCTTAGCATCGGTCACTTCGTTACCATCCGCGTCATAAGCGATGGGAACCGTCGTTTTGCCGCCACGGCCATCATCAACCGCTGTTTTGATCCAATCTGCATCTCTGCCATATTCAAGGCCCCGTTCCCGACCAATAAGGCGGGTATCGAGCATGGCGAGCGTTGCAAGATCACCAAAATCAAACGAACGATAGCTGACAAACAACTGCTCTTCGCGCATAGGCATCCATTCGAAATAGGCTTGATTAGCCGCCGCCCTACGAGTATGCCAATCTCCCTCACCGCCATTATGATTTTCGGCGCCCTCAAAATAGGTGTTGTTGGCAAATTCGTGGTCATCCCATGCACAAATAAATGGGAATTTTTTGTGGATTTCCTGAAGATCAGGGTCGGTTCTATATTGCGCATAACGGCGTCTGTAATCAGAAATCGTCACTATTTCATGGGGCGGGTCTACCAAGCGACCCATTTTTTCAGCATTTGGCGACTGATAACGGCCCTGTTGATAATCATATATATAATCACCCAAATGAAGTACCGCATCAAACGGACCATTATCGCAAACCGCACGATACGCATTGAAATATCCGAAGGGATAATTGGAACAGGATACAATGGCCAGACGAACAGGTTTTTTTCCTGATGCGGCCAAAGTACGTGTTTCACCAATTGGTGACACCTGATCACCTACACGAAAGCGATAGAAATAACTTTGCCCCGCTTCTAGTCCATCGGCATCGGCTTTTGCGGTATAATCACTGCCTTGTCCGGTATGGATATGACCCGACGTTACGATATTTGAAAAACCGCTATCAGTGGCAATGTCCCAGTTTATATGAACGATGCCGTTATGATTGCTTTCGCTAGGTGTAACACGCGTCCAGATGATCACCCTGTCCTGAAGCGGATCACCGCTTGCCACGCCGTGATTATAGCTGATACGCGTTCCTGCGTTTTGAGCGCTAGCGACGCTAGCGGCTCCCAACGTCGCTGCTGCGCCAACAGGCACTGTTTTAAGAAATTTTCTTCTGTTTAATTTTGTTTTATCTGACATGGTTACTTTTCCTCGTAATATTTTTTAATAAATCCGTTTAGGAGCCTTACACCAAAGGCTCTTGATCCGGGTGATGATTTTGTTGGTGACGGCACATCGGAATAAGCAATTCCTGCGTAATCCAAATGAAGCCAATTAGTCGTGTCGCGCACGAATGTGCCGACAAAAGCGGCACCCGCACTCGCCCCGGGCGCAGAAGGCCCGGAATTCATAACATCCGCGACATTATTTTGAATGGCCTTAAAATGTTTA
This sequence comes from Kordiimonadaceae bacterium, assembly GCA_018660225.1. Lineage (GTDB taxonomy): Bacteria > Pseudomonadota > Alphaproteobacteria > Sphingomonadales > Emcibacteraceae > Pseudemcibacter. Next base: position 27,014 of record JABJKT010000137.1, on the reverse strand, counting down.
TCATTTAACGGAAGTCGCCATACATCATCACCGGTTATTTTACCCATTTCAAAAAGCTTTTCGGCCAGATCATCATGACGTGAAAAAAGTGCCCCGTAATCTGCCCCGAGCGCCCCGCGGGCTGCCCCGGTCAAGGTCGCCATATCCACAAGTAAAGGCGGGTTATAGGTCATATCACCGTAATACATTGCATCGGCAAGAACCAAACGACCTTCTGCGTCCGTAGAGCGAATTTGGATCGTTTTACCGGACAGGGATTTTACCACATCACCCGGTCGCTGTGCATTGGCACCGGGCATATTTTCCGCCAGCGCCGCAATGCCGACCGCATTTATTTTTGCACCGCGCCCAGCTAAGGCATGTACCGTTCCAATTGCGCTCGCTGCGCCTGACATATCAAATTTCTGGTTCCACATATTAAGTGGATTTTTAAGGCTTATACCGCCACTATCAAATGTTATCCCCTTACCAACGATGACAACAGGATTATCGCCCTCATCACCGCCCATATACTCAATAATCATCATGCGCGGCGGGCGCGTGCTACCACGTCCGACGCCATAAATTGCCCCCATACCACGCTCGAGCATTTCATTTTCATCAATGATTTTGATAGTAACATTTTCCATACCCTCAAAATGGGCACTCCAACGTTCCACAAAGCTTTCAGGGTAAATAACATTAGCCGGTTCATTGGATATATCACGAGTGTGCCACATGGCATTGGCCACCGGGTCGAGTTCCGCTAGATAAAATTCGCTCGTCGAAGTGCTATCATTGGTAACTATAGTCAGGCTTTCCTGACTTTTATGACGTTTTTCAGCGGTATAATATTTATCAAAATAATAACTGCCAAGCTTCGCACCATAAGCAATATGAGCGGCCACTTCAGGCGATACATCAAAAATCATCGGCGGGGCCACCTTAAAAGCCGTAACCGCTTTTTGCACGGCATTTCCGCCAATTTTCTGCAAAATCAGGTCGCTTATTTCGCCATCTTTTGCGCCAAGGCCGACAAGCAATATTTGAGCATAATCTGATCCCATTGGTGCAGGAACCAGTTTAGTGGTCTGGGCTTTACCGCTAAACCCGGAAGCTTTTAGGATATGAGAAAGTCCACCATTTGTATCACCGTCAATAGTACCCGCGAAACTGCCAAGTTCGCCGTCTTCATGAATACCAAGGACAATATTACCGCTCATCGGTGATGAATTTAAGAAATGCACATTTGTTTGCGCCAGCGCCGAAGCCGACATTAAAAGGGCACAGAAAAGCCCCGTGAAAAAAGCTAATGATTTATGCAAGATATCCTCCTTTTATTTTATGGGGAAATCATTGCCTAAATGTATAAGAGGGTCAAGGTTAATTAGTAAAATCAATAACCGATCGCTGTACCGTCCTTGCGCATTTCAGTAGCGCCCCAGTATACGCCTGTCACAGGATCTTTATAGATCGCTTCATAACCACCAAAAGGTCCGGTTGTGTATCTGACTTTGTGACCACGGCGGCGGAGTTCTTCGGCAATTTCAAGGGAAATACCTTTTTCAATTAGCAGAGTGCCGCCGTCTTCCATTTCGCGGCCATTACTGGTGGGTTCTGTTGACCCTGTGTGAAAAAAGCGTGCCGCGTCACCGGCTTCTTGTACCGTCATACCAAAATCTACCATATCAACAATGATCTGCGCGTGACCCTGCGGCTGGATCGCACCGCCCATAAGGCCAAAGCTCATCCATGGTTTGCCGTCCTTGGTAACGAACGCCGGAATAATGGTATGGAAGGGTCGCTTGTTTGGCTCATAAGCATTGGGATGATTTGCATCAAGTGAAAAGAGCGCACCGCGATTTTGAAACGCAAAACCAAGACCGTCCGGCACAAGACCTGAGCCCATCTGCGAATAGTTTGACTGGATAAGAGATACCATCATACCGTCTTCATCGGCAATGGTCAGGTAAATTGTATCCCCTTCCATCAGTTTTGGATCGCCGTGATCAACTTTGGTCGCGGCCTTATTCATATCAATCAGCTTAGCCCGATCAGCGGCATATTCCTTTGAAAGCAGAGTTTCAACGGACACTTTATAAAAATCTGGATCGGCATAAAATCTAGCCCTGTCCGCATAGGCCACTTTCGATGCTTCAACGAACAGATGCCAATAATCTGCACCTGCGCGGTCCATCGATGCAACATCATAGCCTTCCATTATGTTCAGTATCTGTAGTGCGGCAATGCCCTGCCCGTTTGGTGGAAGTTCCCACACATCAAGCCCGCGGTAATTAACGGACACCGGCTCTATCCAGTTTCCACTATGGGCAGCAAAATCATCATATGTAAGCGGCCCGCCATTACGTTCCATATAGGCGGCCATAGTGCGGGCAATACTGCCTTTATAAAAAGCATCCCTTCCTTCGCGGCCAATTGTTTCCAGCGTGTTCGCCAGATCAGGATTTTTGAAAATTTCGCCTTCAGCTAGCGCTTTTCCACCTTTGAAATAAAGGTTGCTAAAATTATCAAATTCTTCAATAGATCCGTTTGCAAAGCTGCGACCATAAGAAACCATGTTATTCGCCATATCACTCCCAATCACTTGCGTCATTGGGAATCCTTCGCGGGCGTAACCTACCGCCGGCGCCATCAGCTCCGCCATGTCCATTGATCCAAAACGCTTACGCAGCATATCCCAGCCATCAACAGCACCGGGGATTGACACGGAATATACCCCGCGTCCTGGAATAGTGCGCCTATCGGGGCCAAGCTTAGCTTTTAGCTGATCAAGTGTCTGGCTCATGGACGAACGACCTGATGCATTAAGGCCGTGTAATTTTTCAGTCTTCGGATCCCAAATAATCGCAAACAGATCACCGCCAATGCCATTACCTGTCGGTTCCATCAAACCAAGCGTAGCATTAGCGGCAATAGCCGCGTCTACAGCATTGCCGCCGGATTTTAATATATCAATGGCGATTTGACTGGCCAGTGGATGACTGGTTGCCACCATAGCATGGGTACCAAGCACCGCGCTTCTAGTCGCCCATGGTTCACCGTATATCCGGTCCCCACCACCTTTATTAAGGTGTTCAGCACTTTCCTGCGCGATTGAGGTCAGGCTTCCACCAATTAAAACTGTAAAAAATATAATAATGCTGCGAATTTTCATGTAATGCTCCCTAAGATAAGGCCAGTGTAGCCCAATAATATATTCTGATAAACACTTGTTTTTTATATCGCATATCTCAATAATTTCTCGTACTATGTTTGAAATTAATAGATTAAAAAATAAAGAAGGAATGGATGGCGGATCTTATAATTACTGGCGGGACGGTTATCACGATAGATAAAAGCCGGCAGATCATTAATGAGGGTGCGATTGTCATTGATAAAGACCGCATCATTTTTATTGGTCCCGCCAAAACCATCAGCGATAGCTACACTGCGCAGCGCGTTATTGACGCGACAGGTAAAGTCATTATTCCCGGACTTATTGATGTACACGCCCATGCCGGTCACGCCTTGGTTAAAACCATCGCCATGAATGGTGACTGGGAAGAATTTTGCGGCAAGGTATATACATCAGGATCAACACCTGAATATTGGTATGCGGAAGCAAGGCTAGCCGCACTGGAAAGGTTGCGGTTTGGCGTAACGTGCGGCGTGTCCTTACTGGGTGGCGGCGATACCATCATGCGAACCGATGATCCCGTTTACGCAGATGCGCACTGCCAAGGCGTACTAGAGGTTGGTACCCGCTCCATAGTTGCCGTTGGCCCTACCCGCGCGCCGCACCCCTTAACATATGCCAAGTGGGACGGTGATCAATGCACCAAGTATCCAGTTGATTTCGAGAGGCAAATAGCCACATGCGAAAATGTTTTGTCGCGCTGGCATAAAGCGGGAAATGACTGTATCAATATTGCGATGATTTATCCCGTTCTTCGCAATGAACATCAAGAAAAAATGACCGATACCAACTATGAAGAAGCAAAACGCCAAGCCCAGCATGTCCGCGCCATATCCAAAGAGGCGAGCGTGTTATTCACTCAGGATGGACATACAGGTGGTTCCGTAAAACGGGCCCATGATCTAGGGCTTTTAGGGCCGGATGCTTTGTTATCACATGCAACAAACTTGTCAGATGAAGAAATTGCCATTTGCGCCGAAACAAATACCCGTATCGCCCATAATCCATCGGCTGTTGCGTCCATTTATGGATATTGTCCCGTAATCGACTTAATTGATGCTGGTGTTACTGTTGGGCTTGGCTCCGATGCGACGGCACCTGACCGTTCATCCGATATGTTTCGCCACATTCAACAATTAATGCATTACCACCGCACCCATTACGGGGACGCGTCATATATGCCGCCCGGTAAAGCGCTTGAAATGGCGACTATTGACGGGGCAAACGCCCTTGGCTTAGGTGATGAAATTGGGTCTTTAGAAGTCGGCAAGCGCGCTGATATAACCATAGTAGATATGCAATCCGCTCATATGTATCCAGTTCATATGGAAGCTTTCCGCCTAGCATGCTATGCCAATGGCAATGACGTTGATACGGTGATTGTTGGCGGGGAAATAATGATGGAAGATAAAATACCGACCCGGGTCAATAAGGATGATATTTTAAAAGAAGCCGGGCGCGAAACAGACGCAATGATTGAACGAATGGATGCGAAAGAGTTTCTTGAATTACCGGACGGCTTTTGGGGCCAGACACGGTATTCATGATGGGAAGCAGATGAAAGTATTTATACACAGCTTAATTTTTTGCGTTTCAATGTTTTGCACGAGTTTATCAAATGCACAAACCATCGTATCGCCCGGTACTGATAAATCCACACTTGGTAATGTCCTACTTCATGTGGGACTAGTTATCACCACACCACCACGCTCATATTACACCAATTCCGATCCATCACAGCCTTTGATAGGATACGAGCCTGACATTTTAAATGAAGTGGCGAAAAGACTTAACAAAGAAATTGTCTATTATGATGTAGCGTGGGCCGGTCTTTTTACAGGACTTCTTTCACAAAAATGGGATGTGGCAGCGTCAAATATCTTTATCAATGAAGAACGCCAAGCCATGATGGATTTCTCGGAACCGCATTTTGATACCGGCATGGGTATGTTGGTTGGCATTAATTCTGATATTTCGTCGCTTAAAGATATCAAAGGTAAAATACTCGGGGTAGATATAGGTTCCGGTGCTGAAGTTTGGCTGCGTGAAAATATGGACCGCTACGGCCCTTACACAATTCAATCCTATAATGGTACGCCCGATGTTTTTCTGGATGTTCAGACAGGGCGCTTGGACGGCGGGGTTTCTGATCTTAGTATTATCGACTGGTATATCGCTAGCCATAAATCACGTTTAAGACGAGGAACAACGCTTGGTGAGGCTTATAATGTTGGTTTTGCCTTTAGGAATAATTCACCGCTTATCAAAGACTTCAACAAAGCAATTCGCGAAATGAAAAAAGACGGAACAATCGGCGAAATTTACAAAAAATATCACGGCGTCTATCCCGATAAAAACACTTCCGCTTATGTGCTTTATGATGAAGGGGAGAATTAAGATTATCTCTTCAAAAAACTATAAAGATATAGCCTATGGTGGGAGCATAGCTGCATTTCTGGCCTTGGTAATATATGTGATGTTTTTCTCAGGCGCTGATTGGTCACTATTTAAGGAGCAGTTTTTAAATTTTGAAAAAATGGAAGGCCGTTACCATATTTTTGTCTCCCCGCTGCTGCTCGTTTTAAAAATATCCTTTTATAGCTGCTTTTGGGCCACCGCCATCGGGCTAAGCATGGCCATTATCAGAAATTATAACAACATGTTTTTAAACGGTATAATTACGGCTTACATTGTATTATTTCGTTCCATTCCTGCGATGGTGCTTGTTGTTCTGGTATATTTTACTTTGCCTTATGTGGGCTTAAATCTGGTTTCAACAAACTCGGTGATAGCCTCTCTTTCGCTGCTCTTTAGTGCCTACACAACTGAAATTTTTCGCTCAGGAATAAATTCGGTTGACCGCGCACAAGTTGATGCCGCCAAATCACTCGGTATAGGAAGTTTACAGTCAATGAGGTGGGTTATCCTGCCGCAAGCCTTAAGAGTTATCATTCCTCCGCTAACTTCCGTTCTTATTGATATATTAAAAACCACCTCTATTGCCTATGTGGTCGGGGTGCCTGAATTGATCGCTAGAGCGCGTCAAATGGAAGGGGTAATTGGATCGGTAACACCCTTGATATTTGTTTCTTTTCTGTATTTTCTAATTATTTTACCCGTTGTAATATTTTCAAGTCGACTTGAAAAGCGCAGTCGCCGTTGGAGTAAAAGTTAGATGGACGGAGCTTTCGACATAGATGAAATAAGATATATTTTTTTCAATATGCAGGTAATGGAAGGCCAGTGGGGACTGCTTTTTTCCGGATTATGGATGACCGTTAAAATTGCTGTTGTTGCTATAATAGCGTCTACGGCACTCGGACTTCTCGTCTCGATTTTAAGGTTAAAGGGTAATGCTTTTACCAATGCACTTTTAATTGGCTACCTGGAATTTTGCCGTGCAACACCGATCGTCGTCGCATTGATTGTGGTCTATTTCGGGCTGCCTTTTTTGAACATCACATTTTCACCCTTTCAATCGGCGGTGATCGTTATTGTCTTTGTACACGCCGCTTATATTGGCGAAGCTTTTAGATCAGGGATATTAGCCATTAACATCGCACAGTCGGAAGCCGCACAGTCGCTAGGTCTGACCCAACTGCAAACCTATCGATATATTCTGGTGCCGCAAGCTTTTCGCATTGTGCTGCCAACCCTTTCCAATCAATGGACGGGGATTATAAAAGACACGTCAATTTGTACTATTTTAGCCATTACCGAACTTTTAAAAGCCGCGCAAATTGTTGCCGCATGGAAAGCAAACCCAACCCCGCTTGTTATGAGCACATTACTCTATCTTCTGATCCTTATTCCACTGACCATATTCACCATGAAACTTGAAAGAAAAGCGGGTTTAAAAAAATGACCAACGAACCTCAAGAAAAACCAATTCTTCATATTGAAGGTCTAAATAAATATTTTGATGATTTGCATATTTTAAAATCATTAACGACCACCATTCATAAAGGTGAAGTTGTTGCAATAATGGGCCCTTCCGGCAGCGGAAAAAGCACCTTTATCAGATGCATCAACCGAATAGAAGAACCGACATCCGGGCAAATATTCTTTGGTGATATTGAGGTTACGGGCCCGGACAACAACATCAGCAATATTAGGCGTGATATTGGGATGGTGTTTCAGAACTTTGCGTTATTCCCTCATTTAACGGCGCTGGAAAATATCATGCTAGCGCCGACAAAAGTGAAAAAAAAATCCAAAGCAGATGCAAAAGAAACAGCCTTAGCCCTCCTAAAACGCGTGGGACTTGAAGATAAAGCGAGCAGTTATCCTGAACAGCTTTCCGGCGGACAGCAGCAGCGCGTCGCCATTGCAAGATCACTTGCTATGGATCCCAAGATACTTCTTTTTGATGAACCGACATCAGCCCTTGACCCTGAAATGGTTCGCGAAGTGCTTGATGTTATGGTCTCGCTTGCAAAGGACGGTATGACCATGATAGTCGTTAGCCATGAAATTAATTTTATAAAAGAAGCATCATCACGGGTATTGGTGCTGGTTGACGGTGAAATAATTGAAGACGGCCCGTCAAATCAAGTAATTGAAAATCCAAGCCACCAAAGAACTAAAGAGTTTTTAGGGAAAATATTATAATTATCATATTAAAATTATCAAAGGTAAAATTTAAGGAAAAACAATAATGTCCACGATGAATGACATTTCTTTATCAACTAATGAGAAAAATATCCTCAACGAGAAAATAGAGAAAAAATTGAGCAATGAAGGCTATGACGGCATTCTCGTTTTTGGCAGTAGCAACTTAAGCTATTTATCTTGCGGTATTATTTTTCCCTATATGGATCAAAAGCTTGTCCAGCCCGTAGCGCTTTATATTTGTTTTAAAACAGGAAAGCGTCTTATCGCATGCACCAATGATCTTGCTGATATTCCCCTTCAATTAAACTGGGACGGCGATGTGGTCATCTATGAACTTAACCAGCATTCCCCGGAAAGCTCAATCGCAGCCTCCCTTAAAAACCATGTCACGGGAAAAGTAGCCATTGACGAAAACTATATGTCCGCGGCGCAGCTAAGGGAATTAGAGACGAGTATTGATGGTTTAATTTCGCTCAGTGGTGATCAAGCGTTTGCGGATTTAAAGATGATTAAAACAGAAGCCGAAATAAGATTGCTTGAGATTTCTTGTCGCATGGGGGACCGTGGTTTTGTCAGTGCGTTAAATCACAGTGAAGGGGCGGCCTTAGACACCCTTAGTTATCCACTCTGGGAATATGCAGAACGGTTTCGCGTTCATGTGGGAGAATATGGCGGATCCGGCGTCGGTAATATGGTCGTTGCACAAGGCGACGATTGTAAAGATTTATACGCAAGATGCGAACCACGCGCCGTTTTAAATGAGCAAGGCTTTGTCCGGCTGGAATATTCACTTCATAATTCAGGCTATTGGATCACCGGCTCAAGAACCGTGTATTTAGGAGAGAGCAATCAGCAAGCCGAAATTGCATGGTCAAATAATCAAACCTTAAAAAATATAGCCCTTAAAAAACTGCGCACTGGCGTAAAGGCTAATGAAGTCTATTCAGCAGTTTTAAAAGCAAGCGAAGAGAGCAATATTCCATTTTGGCAAGGTGCCGATTTAGGGCACGGTGTCGGAACAAGTGAACGAGAACTCCCCTATCTTGCCCCTTATGACGACACTGAATTAAAGGCCGGCATGGTGATTGCCTTAGGGATTTATACCTACGGGCCAAAAGAAGAATTAATCTGCAATAAAGATGTCTATTTGATTACGGACGGTGAGCCGAAGTTGCTTAATTGGTATAAAAATTGGGAAGATCTTTACGTTCTTTACGGCACATCAGCGCGTCACGGTTAATGAAGGAAATTTAAAAACATGAAAAACCTTGCTCAAGAAGTAACAAACAAAATTAATCAAATCATTGAAGATCAAAATCTTGATGGGCTGATTATTTCCGACATTTACAACATCCAATATGCTACCGGGGTAAAAATACCCTGCGCCCATGCCCAAACTGATTTAAGAATATTTGCCTATATTGAAAGAAATTCAGCGCCAATTGTCATAGTGCCGAAGTGCTGGGAAAATGCCGCAAGTCAATATAACTACAATGCCAAGATCATTTCTTATTCATTAGAAAATGATCAAACCATCAGCGGCATTGAAGAATTATTAAAGCAATGCGCTTCTGCGAAACGGCTAGGCAGTGATGATGACATTTCACCCATTAAAATAGCACGGTTAATCAGAAATGCTATTGCCGAACTGGGCGCTGAGTATGTTTCCTGCACAGATGATTTAAGGAAGGCCCGCTCAACAAAAACCAAAACCGAAATTAAACATTTAAAATCTATCGCTATGAAAACGGATCATGCGATTAATGGTTATTTTCATCATTTAATCGCCGATAGGTCAAAATCATCGATGAGTGTGTCAGAAAACTTACGCATTCATAGCTTGGAACGTGATATCGATCTTGAGGGCTATAATGCATGTTCACGCGGTGTTATCGGGAATAGCATTTCAAATATATGGGCCTATGCTCCCAAATTTGGCTTCGCGGCTAGTGATTTCACTAATGTCGGCGACCCGATAATTGCTGATGCTATGAATAACGAGAACGGATATTGGAGCAATTCAACACGCATCGCCATCATGTCCGAAGAAATGAGCGAAGACCAACAAGACGCCTACGGCCACTTAGTTACCTTACGTGATCTTCTTTGTGATGCGCTAAAAGTCGGCCGCAAGTGCTGCGAAGTCTATAAAGATGTTATCTCAAAAGCAGCCGATCTGAATATATCGATCATTGATGGTCATGCCTTAGGGTTCTGCGTTGGTGCATCTCCAATGGAAGGACCCTTTTTAAGTTCTGGTGATCAAACAATACTGGGCGATAATATGGTCTTTGTTCTGGATGGATTAATACAGCATAAGGTACTTCGTTACCGGTCGCGCGACACGGTATTGTTGGCCGTAGACGGCGTAGAAGTCATAAATTGTTATAAAGATTGGAGAGAGCCTTATTTCGCTCTTAACACTATTTAGTAGGTTTTAGGTTTTCAGCTCTTGAGATATAAGGTCGGATTAACGGCGCGTGAGCCTTTGCGCATTTCGAAATGGAGCTGCGGGCTATCTACTCTTCCCGTACTGCCAACCTGTGCGACGGTCTGGCCACGGCTAACCTGATCGCCTTTTTTAACAAGTATTTTATCATTATGAGCATAAGCCGTTACCCAGCCATTTTGATGTTTTATCAGTATCAGGTTGCCATATCCTTTTAACTTATTACTGGCATGGACTACCACGCCGCTTTCCGCAGCAACAACGGAACTTCCCATTGGGGCGCGGATATTGACGCCGTCATTATGATACCCGGCCTGTTTGGGGCCATAGCCCGATATGACACTGCCCGTTACCGGCCACATGAACCCTTTGCCTGAAATTTTTGGTGGTGGTCCCAAGGCAACTTGCCTGTTTGATGCTGATGACGCACCGGGAAGCTTTAATGTTTGGCCAACATTTAAAGCGTAAGGCGCCTTAAGGCTATTAACACGCACCAGATCATTCATGGTCGTGCCTCTGGCCCGTGATATGCCGTAAACCGTATCGCCGCGCTTCACCACATAACTTATTCCTGCGGGAATATTCAGTTTTTGCCCCCGGTTTAATAGATAAGGCGGGCGCAATTTATTACTGTTAATTACCGCACGGACCGACACACCATAACGGCGCGAAATAGCATATACCGTATCACCTGGGCCAACCGTAATGGATGAAGCGCTGTTTGTTGCACTAGCACGCGGCGAAACGGGTTTGTTTCTGATATCAGGTGTCTGTGTATTACTGGCGGTTTGTGTGTTTGCACCAGAACTTTGATACGTCGTTGACGGTGGTTGGTTTGCCTTCGAATATGGATAAGGTCCTTCACTATCATAACCAAGTGAACAGCCCGCAAGAAATACAGCAGATATAAATCCGCATATCATTTTAAAGTGATTTATGGGCAACATATTCATAGGGAAGTTATAGCAGGCATTAGGACGAATGCACAATACCTGACAGTAGTGGAACAAATTTTACTGGCAGCAATGTTTTTACATCAAAATCATCACCGTGTCTGGTTACCCTGATAATATGCTGTGTTTCTTCCTGCCCGCCAACGGGAATAATCAGGATACCGCCGTCTTTTAATTGGTAGAGTAGCTCATCGGGGATATCTTCACCGGCCGCCGTTACCATAATTCGGTCAAACGGTTCCTGCTCTTTCCAGCCACGCATACCATTTCCAAATAATGTAGTAACATTAAAAAGCCGCAGTTTTTTAAACATTTCTTCGGCGGTTTTATGAAGCGGCATATGACGTTCAATGGTAAATAGACGCTTACAAAGTTTGGCAAGTACCGCTGCCTGATAGCCGGAACCAGTGCCTACCTCTAGTACTTTATGGCTTTTATCGACCCGAAGTTCTTGGGTCATATAGGCAACGATGAAAGGCTGGCTTATGGTTTGTTCGCTCTCAATCGGCAGTGCCGCATTCTCGTATGCTTGGGCTCTAAGATAGTCAGCAATAAAATCTTCGCGTGGAATTTCAGCGAGTGCCTCAAGAACAGCTTCATCACTGATGCCTTGTTTTCTTAATTTCGCTAAAAGCTGATTTTTTTTATCTTCTAAACTGCTATTCATCTGTTTTCTTGAATATTTAAGAGGCCTTTATGACCTCTTGTCCTGCCATATATGGTCTGAGGACATCGGGTACGATCACTGATCCGTCTGCTTGCTGATAATTTTCAAGAACCGCAACCAGTGTGCGTCCAACTGCAAGTCCGGAGCCGTTTAATGTATGAACAAACTTTGTTTTCTTTTCGCCTGCAGGTTTAAAGCGGGCCTTCATGCGCCGCGCCTGAAAATCGCCGGTGTTTGAACAGCTTGAAATTTCCCGGTACATATCCTGCCCCGGCAACCAAACTTCAAGGTCATATGTCTTATGAGCAGCAAAACCCATATCACCAGTGCAAAGAATGACAGCGCGGTAGGGAAGCTTGAGCCTTTTTAGCACTTCTTCAGCAATACCCGTCATGCGGTCCAGTTCATCATTCGATTGTTCCGGTACCGTAACACTTACCATTTCCACTTTTTGAAATTGGTGAAGACGGATCATGCCACGTGTATCGCGGCCCGCTGATCCTGCTTCCGAGCGGTAACAACTACTAAGACAAGTAAAGCGAAGCGGAAGCTTTTCTTCCTCAATAATGCTTTCACGCACCAAATTAGTGAGCGGCACTTCACCGGTCGGGATTAGATAATGACCAGAAGTGGTTTTAAAGAGATCTTCTTCAAATTTTGGCAGTTGACTAGTACCGTAAAGCGCCTGATCACGGACCAAAAGCGGTACGGATACTTCTTCGTAGCCATATTCTGACGTATGCATATCGAGCATAAATGCGGCAAGAGCACGTTCGAGTTTGGCTAGATGGGAGCGTAAAATAACAAAGCGCGCGCCTGACATTTTAGCCGCGCCTTCAAAGTCCATCTGACCCAAGTCTTCGCCGATATCAAAATGCTGTTTAGGTTCAAAATCAAAGCTGGGAATATCGCCCCATTTTCTGATCTCAACATTATCTTCCTCACTTTTTCCGTCAGGAACTTCCGGGTCTGGAATATTGTCGATTTTGGAAAGTGTTGCGGTGAGATTTTCTGATAAAGTGCGCACTTCTTCTTCGAGAAATGCCATTTTATCTTTAAGCTCACCTACTTCACGAATAGCGTCTGATGCATCCTCACCTTTGGATTTAGCCATTCCGATTGCTTTAGAAGCATCATTGCGTTTTGACTGGCATTCCTGCAGTTCGGTTTGTTTAGCGCGAAGTTCAGTATCTACACCAAGAAGAGCTGCTGATTGTGGTTCCATCCCACGGCGGGCCCAGCCTTTATCATAATGCTGTGCATTTTCACGTATGGCTTTTATATCAAACATCTTCTTCAGGCTGCTTTATTGTTAATTTGATAACGATAATGGAAATTTCATAAAGAATTAAAATAGGTATCGCGAGCCCTACCTGGCTTATAGGATCTGGCGGCGTCATAAAGGCAGCAAAACAAAAGGCCGCAATGACAGTATATTTTCTTTTTTCAGCGAGTCCTTTGGCCGTTACAAAACCAACCCGGGCAAGCAACAAAAGCAGGATCGGCAGTTGGAAGCTAAGTCCGAAGGCAAACATAAGCAGAATAGTCAGTGACAAATATTCTTTAACGGCGGGAAGTGACTGAATTTGCAGCGATGATGCATTATTAAGCTCACCGGCAACAAGTTCACCAACACCGCCCACTTCGTAGGACATAAAGAAAGCCCATGCATTTGGAATAACCAGATAATAAGCGATTGAGGCACCAAGAACGAAAAGAATTGGTGTTCCGGCTAAGAAAGGCAAGAAAGCATTTCTTTCATTTTTATAAAGACCTGGCGCGACAAATTTCCATATTTGTATTGAAACCATTGGGAAAGTCACTGCAAGCGCCACATAAAAACTAAGCCTGATATTAACAAAAAACTTGTCCTGAAGTCCGGTAAAAATCATCTTCGGTTCTTTGCCAAATGATTTGGCAACATCGACAAAGGGTTGTGCGAGAAAATTATAAATATAATCTGCAAAAACAAGACAGACACAAAACGCAACCAGAATATAAGCCACACTCCAGATAAGTCGTGTTCTAAGTTCAATCAGATGATCCAACAGCGGCGCGGAACTTTCTTCAATTTTTTCTTCAGCGGCCTCTTCACTCATCTGACTTACTCTTTACTTCAGTTTCAGAAGCTTCTGCAGTAGCGACAGGTTCAACCTTAGTTGGTTTAGCCTTAGTTGACTTAGCTTTGGCCGGCTTAGCCTTAGTTGGCTTAGCCTTAGTTGGTTCAGCTTTAGGCGGCTCAGCTTTGGCTACTACTTCTTCAGCTTTCGGCTCTTCATTATCAGAAGTTTCTGGTTTTTTTTCTTCTTTTATATCCGGTTTGGACGGCGAATGTGTTCCGCCACCTTCATAGTCATACTGATCATAATCAAATTCTTCATAATCTGAAAATTCAGCAGTCGGATCGACAGCAGGCTTTTTCTTCTTCTTACCCACATCATCAAGAGAAATATTACCGGCCTCATTTAGCTTACGGGTAACATCATCAAGTTCCACTTCGTCGGCCATTTTTTTGACCCCGGCCTGGAACTCACTTCCCATTTCACGAACTTTACGCACCATCTTCATTCCTGAGCGAATGACTTTTGGCAAGTCTTTCGGGCCGACCACTATAATGGCCAGCACCGCGACGATAAATAATTCTGGAAATCCAATATCAAGCATCAAACATACCTAGCAAAATTTAAAACTAGCTTGCGCTATCTGATTTTTCAGTTTTTTCTTCAGAAACAACAGTGTCTGATTTTTTTTCAAGGTTTTTAGGTGCTTCATCTTCGGGTTCGTCATCGTCTTCCGCGATACCCTTCTTAAAGCTCTTAATTCCCTGAGCGACATCCCCCATCAGTCCGGAAATTTTTCCCCGTCCAAATAAAAGAACTAGTAATACAACTATAATTAAAATCTGTGGCCAACCTATACCCATGGTATATCTCCTAAAAATTCAATTTCCCTCATGCTTACACAGAGGCATTTTTTCACGCAAAAGATCGACGATCTTGGATAGGAAATCAATAGAAATATATTTTTTTAAGAGATTACCTGCTCCTCAGAACTGCTTTCATCATCATCCATCGGCAGGTCGGGTTGCTCTTCTTTTGGTTCTTCATCGCTTAAAAGGTTTAATCTTGCCGTATTCACGTTATCAAGAAAACCTGCTGCTTTAAGCTCCGCAAGACCAGGTAAGTCTTTTACACTATTTAATCCAAACTGTACAAGAAAATCTTCAGTCGTGCCGTAAGTCATTGGTCTACCTGGCGTTCTTCGTCTTCCAACGGGCCTTACCCATACTGCTTCCATCAAAACATCGAGCGTTCCCTTGCTAACGCCAACGCCGCGAATATCTTCTATTTCGGCGCGCGTTACTGGTTGGTGATAAGCGATAATCGCCAATGTCTCGACAGCCGCTCGCGATAATTTTCTTTCTTTTTCCTGCTCTTTTCGTAGCAAAAATGCCAGATCAGAAGCCGTTTGAAACATCCATTTACCAGCAACTTCAACCAGATTTACACCACTATCCTGATATTTTTTTTGTAGTTCTAAAAGAATCGCCTCGACGTCACTTCCTTCGGGTAACTGTTCGGCAAGAGCAATTGAAGATAATGGCCGGTCGGATGCAAATAATAGAGCCTCACAAATCCTTAATTGTTCCTGATTATCCATTTTAATTATCGTCCTCTGTTTTTTTATTATCTTGTGCTCTCGCACGAATAAACATCGGGCCAAAAGCCTGTTTTTGTACAAGATCAGCTTTACCGACCTTTGCTAGTTCAAGAGTGGCGGAAAACATACTGGCTTTAGCAGACTTTATAAGCTGCGGATCAATTAGATCATCCGGTAAAAATTGCTCTAAGCTCGTCCAGTCAAGAGCAAGACCCAGCATTCCCGATAGTCTTTCGATCGCTTGATCAAGCGTAAAAACCGCCTTTTTACGAATGCGAATATCAGCAACGGCCTCACGGGTTTTATGTTGGGCATATGCTTTGAGTAGTTCATACATACTAAGATCATAAGTATGATGCTGTTTTATAATGACCGCTTCGGGAGCACCGCGGGCAAACATATCGCGGCCCATTTGATTTCGCGACATTAAAATCGCTGCCCTCTCACGAATAGCACCAAGTCGCTCTAGTTGATAAGTAAGGCGCGCGGCCATTTCTTCTGCGGATAGCTCATCATCATTTTCTTCTTCGGGCAGAAGTAGTTTTGATTTTAGATAAGCCAACCATGCCGCCATCACCAAATAATCCGCTGCAAGCTCAAGGCGCAGGGCACGGGCTTCCGTTACAAATTCAAGATACTGTTTGACCAGTTCTAAAATAGATATTTGCTTAAGGTCCACTTTTTGTGTTCGTGACAGCGCGAGAAGCACATCGAGCGGCCCTTCGAAACCTTCGATATCAACGATCAGCCGTTCTTCGTCATCAATGTCCTCGCCCCTGCTTAGTCGGGGGTCGGGCATTTCAAAGCTGTCTATGTCACTATCTACTTTGTCATTCATATTAAATCAAATTCGCCAAGTTATTTGCAATTCCCAATATAACCTCAACTGGAGGAAAAATAATATACTGAAATACATTCAAATTTAAACCTAAATAGCTTCCGCCGGCAGGAATAATGAAAATCATCATAATAATAATCAGCATTCCATAACGTTCAAGGCGGCTAAGGGGGCGGGCTAAAAAGTTAGGCAACAGTCCAACGGCCACCCTTCCGCCATCAAGTGGCGGAATTGGCAACATGTTAAAAACAGCAAGTATTGCATTAATCAAAATCATGTTAACCAGATTATCCCGAAGCCATATTTGGGCAAATTCAGGAATAAGTCCAAGAAAATTTAACAAAAAAGCCGACATTAAAAGCAGCAAAATATTGGCCCCCGGTCCCGCAAGGGCCACCCAAACCATATCCATACGGGGATTGTTGAGCCTAGCGAAATTTACCGGCACTGGTTTAGCATAACCAAACATAAAACCTGATCCTGATATAAGCAGCATCAAAGGAAGCAGCACTGTTCCAAATGGATCGACATGAACTAAAGGATTAAAACTTACCCGGCCCATTGATTTTGCCGTATTATCGCCAAGCTTCCATGCGACCCAGGCGTGAGCGGCTTCATGTAAAGTTATTGCAAACAGGAGCGGCAAGGCCCAAACTGATATATTTACCATTATGTCTGACATTTATGACGAGTACCCTTTAATAACTTCTAATAACCAATCATATAACATTTCCTGATTGATATCTCTAGGGGCACGTTTCTTTTTCAGGATATTAATGATCCGGTTATCTTCACCAAGCAACTGATCTTTCGTTGCCGCAAGCACAGCCCGTCGTTCTTCAAACGTGCCATTACAGTGAAGGGCCAGATCGCACCCTGCCTCAAGCGCCTCAAGCGCATTTTCAGCAGGTGTCCCCCTAAGGGCTTTCATAGATATATCATCGGAAACAAGCACACCTTCAAAGCCCATTTCACCGCGAATGATATCGTTAATTACCTTAGGTGAAATGGTGGCGCACTTATCCGCATCAATAGCACTATAAATAACATGAGCCGTCATGGCGCACGGCATATCGTTAAGATTAGTGAAGGGGATAAAATCTGTTTCTCTTAAAATATCGAGCGGCGTTTCAACGACAGGCAATTTCAAATGACTATCCACATCCGCGCGGCCATGACCGGGAATATGTTTGATAATCGGTATAACACCGTTTGAAATCATGCCTTCTGATGCGGCACGGGCCAAAAAAGACACTTTGTTGGGCCGGTCGCCATAAGAACGATCACCGATCACTTTATCGGCCCCTTCAAAAAGCAGATCAGCGACCGGATAACAGTCAATATTTATACCGACATTGGTAAGTTCCGCAGCCATCAAACTGGCATGGACCTGTACTGCCGTTATAGCAAGATCAGGACTTGTTTCATAAATATGTGAATAAATTTCTGCACTGGGATATTTTCTCCAGTGCGGCGGGCCAAGCCTTGCTACCCTTCCGCCTTCCTGATCGATAAGAATGGGAACATCAGCATTTCCAGTAATGTCGCGCATCTGATCCGTCAGTGCCTTTAATTGTTCGGGAGTGTCGCAATTTCTTTTGAATAATATAAATCCGAAAGGACGAAATTCATTAAAGAGTGCCTTCTCTTCGGCATTTATCTCAAAACCCTCTACATCTATGATGACGGGATGATACATTTATTTGATTACCACCAAGCAGTTCTGATTATTGCTTTTAAGTTTTGCGCAGACATCATCTGCTGCTTTTCTTGTCTCCAACATGCCACCGCGAACCCGGTAAAGCACACCCTTGTCACCCAAATCAACCGCCATATAAGTCGGGGCAAGTTTACTTAAGGCAGAACTGTTCTTTTTCTTTACATCTGCCCAGATCGCCTCGGCTTTACTTTTATCACCGATCGCCGCAATCTGAATCATAAAATCACCCTTAGTAACCACGGCCTGTTTTACTGGTGCTGCAGCAGGGATAATTTCTTCCGCTTTTTCTGCGGCGACCTGTACTTGTTCTTCAGTTACTTCGGGCACTGGTCGCTTTAGGGGGATTTCTGAACTCGGCGCAATAACGTCTTCTTTTTCAGTGGCCATATTATCGACCCGGTCAAATATTTCTTTATCCTGAAAAAGTATTTCTTTTCCGCCGGGATCATCGGGTTTTTCTTTGACCACACTATTATCAGCGCGAACCACAGGTATCGGGCCCATAGGGGTATTCTCAGACGTATAGCTCATCCAGACAAGAGCACTAAATCCTGCAAGCACGGTAAATGTAATTGATGATAAAATAAGCCGTCTTTTGGATGTAATACCTTTATTATTTGCAAATTCTTCAGGCAGAGGCCGCAACCAAGACGCGTTATCAACATTTTTTTTGGTCAAATTATTCCACCTCTTATTTGCACGTTACATTTCATCTAATGGCTCAACACCCAGTATATTAAGGCCGGACGCGATAATTTTTGAAAATGCTTTAATCATCGCCAAGCGGCTAAGGGTTACCTGCTTATTATTATCAATAATAAAACGTAGATCAACCCTGTCGTTACCTTTATTCCAAAGTGCGTGAAACTCAGATGCCAAATCATATAGATAATATGAAATTCTGTGTGGCTCATAGGCAAGGGCTGCGCTCTCAACAATGCGCGGCCAATTGACCATGGTTTTGATTAGTTTAAGTTCACTTTCATCATTAAGTAAGCTTAAGTCAGCTTTTGCAAGCGATACCTCTGAAATATCCAGATCCGCAAATGCCGCCGCCGCTTTTTTCATGACAGAAGAAACCCGCGCATAACCATACTGAACATAAAATACCGGGTTATCCTTGGATTGCTCGGTAACTTTAGTAAAATCAAATTCCAGTGAGGCATCATTTTTACGTGTTAACATAATAAAACGCACCACGTCCTTGCCAACTTCATCAACAATATCGCGCAGCGTGATAAAATTACCGGAACGTTTAGACATTTTTACCGGCTCACCGTCACGAAGCAGTTTCACCATTTGGCAAAGCCGCACATCCAGCTCCGCTTTTCCGTCAGAAAGTGCCGTGATAACTGATTGAACACGTTTTACATAACCACCATGATCAGCGCCCCACACATCGATCATCGTGTTAAAGCCGCGGCTTACCTTATCGCTATGGTACGCCACATCAGCGGCAAAATAAGTCCATGCCCCATCAGATTTCTTAAGGGCACGGTCAACATCATCACCAAAATCCGTAGATTTAAACAGCGTTTGCGGGCGTTCTTCCCAGTCGTCAGGCAGTTTTCCTTTTGGTGGCTCAAGCACACCTGTGTAAATAAGGCCTTTTTCCTCGAGCTGTTCCAGTCCTTTTTGGATGCCGCCATTTTCATGCAGGCTCAGTTCCGAGAAAAATACATCATGCTGAATATCCAGTGTATTAAGATCCTCACGAATTAAATTCATCATCGCATCAGTGGCAAAAGATCGAACCGGAAGCAACCATTCGCTCTCGTCGCGGTCTTTCCATTTATCACCGTCGCGCGCAGCGAGCGCCTCACCTACCGGGATAAGATAAGCGCCGGGATAAAGTCCTTCGGGAATTTCACCGACCACTTCACCGAGCGCTTCAAGATATCTTAAATATGCTGAGCGCGCGAGCACATCAATCTGCCCGCCGGCATCATTGATATAATATTCACGCGTAACATCATACCCCACATGATCAAGCAGGGTCGCAAGCGCATCACCAAATACCGCACCGCGGCAATGGCCTACATGAAGCGGGCCTGTTGGATTAACCGAAACATATTCAACATTGACCTTTTCATTTGCACCAAGGTCACTTCTGCCATAATCAAGGCCTTGATCCAGAATTTCGGAAATTTGATTTTGAATAAAATCGGCATTTAGGCGAATATTGATAAAGCCCGGGCCGGCAATTTCTACACTTTCGACCGTGTCAATTTTGATCAGTTCACCTTCAATCAACTGCGCAATATCACGCGGCTTCATTTTGGCCTGTTTAACCAAAACCATAGCGGCGTTTGTGGCAATGTCGCCGTGACTTGCATCACGGGGCGCTTCGGTGGTGATATTTTTCAGCTCCAGATCAGCGGGCAGTTTACCCGCATCACTTAAAGCAGTAATGATATCTTTAATATTATTTTGAAAGTTTTTAAATATATTCATAATTCAAACGTTGATGTATCAAATAATCTTTTATGTTCCAGCAGTGCAAAGCGATCCGTCATTCCGGCAATAAAATCTGCCACTAATCTGGCTTTTTCCATTTCCGTATTATTTTCAAGTGCTTGCTGCCACTCCGTCGGCAAACATTCTGTCTCAGATATGTAAAGATTAAATAGTTCTCGAACCACTCTTCTCGCCTTACTGGACATCCTGTTTACTTTATAGTGACGATACATATTCTTCATTAAGAATTTTTTCAATGCTTTATCTTGATTTCTCATATTTTTAGAAAAACCAATGGTCATTTTACCAGCCGCGCGGATATCCCCTACGGACTGTGGCTTTAACTCATTTAACGATATTCTGCTTGCATCGATCACATCATTTATCATCTGGCCGATCAGGCGTCTTATAATCTCATGCAGCTCGCGGCTCTTATCTAGTTTGCCGTATTTATCACGGACCAGTTTTATATTATCCGCGACCAGCGGCACGACCTCTAGCTGCTCTAACGTAATAAGTCCAGCCTTAAGCCCGTCCGCCACATCATGACTGTTATAAGCAATATCGTCAGCAATGGCAGCCACTTGAGCCTCCGCACTGGCATAAGTATGAAGCTCAAGATCATGCTGATCGTTATATTCTTTAAAATTCACATGAAGATTTGAATAATCATCTTTTTCGCATAAAGGCCCGTTATGTTTGGCAAGTCCTTCTAGCGTATCCCAGGTCAGATTAAGACCTGAAAAACCGGCATATCTATTTTCGAGCTTTGTAACAACCCGAAGCGACTGTGCATTATGATCAAAACCGTCATATGGTTTCATAACTTCATCAAGCGCCTCTTCACCAGCATGACCAAAAGGTGTGTGGCCAAAATCATGGGCTAATGCCAACGCTTCGGTTACATCTTCGTTTAGACCCAACGTTCTGGCAATGCTGCGACCTATCTGCGCTACTTCAATGGAATGAGTAAGTCGGGTTCTGTAATAATCCCCGACGTGATGAACAAAAACTTGCGTTTTATGTTTAAGACGGCGAAAGGCCCCTGAATGGATAATCCTGTCCCTGTCCCGCTGATAATCCGAACGGCTTTTGGTGCTTTGTTCACCGTGCAGCCGTCCTCTGGATGTTGCAGGGTTAAGGGCATAGGGCGCAAAAACCGCTTGGGGATTAAAAATTTCAAATTCTGACATCAATAAATCACATATATTTTAAAAAAATTAGTTATAAAATACTATCATAAGCATTTTCTATTGGTATTGACAAATCATTCATATAACATACATATACTATGAAACCTTAAAGCGGTTAAATAATTGAAGGCATATTAAGCATGACAAACGATAACTCACCAGTGACATTAAGCGAAAGTGCAGCACGTCGCATTAACACTTTGGTGGATAGCAAAGGCAATAAAGACCTTAAATTCCGTATTTCCATTAATGGCGGCGGATGCTCGGGTTTTCAATATGATTTTGCTCTTGTCGAAGATAGCAAAGATGATGACCTCGTTATTAAACGTGACGGTGCTACTATGCTGGTCGACGGCTTATCCATTATGTATCTTATGGGGTCCGAGGTTGACTTCACCGAAGAGCTCGCCGGTTCAATGTTTGTTGTCAAAAATCCTAACGCCACGGCCTCATGCGGCTGCGGTTCTTCCTTCGCGGTATAAAGGGTCAGTACCTGTTAATTTCATCCATTCTGCTCGTGCATAAGACAAAATATGTGCGAAGAACAAACTTGCCAATGGAATTACCATTGTCTGCGCTTGTTTTCTACCTATTTTGCCTTATGATGCGACAGAATTGTATGAAATTAACAGGTACTGACCCTAGATGAAAATTGCTTCCTGGAATGTGAACTCGATCAAAGCACGGCTTCCTCGGGTTACCGAATGGCTGACTGAATTTAATCCTGACGTTGTCGTGCTACAGGAACTAAAATGCACAGATGAGAACTTTCCGCGCATGGAAATTGAGGACCTCGGTTATAATGTCGAAACCCACGGCCAAAAAACATATAATGGTGTTGCGATCCTTTCCAAATACCCGATAGAAGACGTGATGATCGGCCTGCCAGGCGATGACAGCGACGAACAGGCACGCTATATAGAAGCAACAGTTAACACCGTTAGGGTTGGTGGTTTATATCTGCCTAATGGCAATCCGCTACCGGGGCCAAAGTTCGATTATAAAATCGCTTGGATGGACCGACTGATCGCACGGATGAAAGACCTTCTTGAACTGGAAGAAGATTTCGTCTTGGGCGGTGATTATAATGTCTGCCCTAAAGACGAAGACTGCTACGACATGTCAAGATTTGCTGGTGACGCCTTATGCCAGCCGGAAAGCATTGACCGCTACTTCACCATGCTAAACCTTGGCCTTACAGATGCGCTGAGGGTATTTTATCCATCCGGCACCAATTATACCTACTGGGATTATCAGGCTGGCGCGTGGCAAAAAGATAATGGTGTCAGGATTGATCACTTGCTACTCAGCCCCACAGCCGCCGACAAACTGATCAAATGCGACATCGACCGAACTCCGCGAGGCCGCGAGCGCCCATCGGATCACACACCGATCTGGTGTGAGCTTGATGTTTAGCTTATAAGCTTGCACTTAATTATTTAAATTTTCCAATTCTCTTTTAGCCTGATCATTTTTCGGATCAAATTCCAGCGCCAAATTAAACTGCGCGCGCGCATCATTATTGCGATCCGCCGAAAGATACGCCCTACCAAGCTCAAACCGTGCGTCAGATTGATCCGGATAATCCTGTGCATTTTGTTCCAAAAGGGCAATGGACGTTTCAATTTCCCCCATTTTTAACATTTGAAATCCTGCAAAATTGCTCATTTTATTAGTATTTATCTCGGGGTAGGATTGACGGAAATTCTTATATGTCCACATGACGGAATTAATATCTGAGCGTTGCTCATATAATTTTTCGGCAAATTGCTGAGCGGGTTTTTTGTCAAGCTCAGGCGGTGAAAACCAGTCCTCAGCAAGTGGCGTATTTGCTTCAATCTTACCCCACTGCATAGACGATAAGACATTACCTTCCGGCATTTGAACGGCTTCGAAGCGATGGGCGATCATCACGCCGCCGATATTACGGTAATCCGATATTTTTGTTATTTGTGAGATGGCTTCTCCGAATGCGTGAATGGGGATAACGGCACTCGATGCTTTTAATTGATAGTTTTGCTGATCAATATAAAAAAATTCTTCAAAGCCGTCCATTCTGGTTAGCTTGATCACGACAACGTCGCTTCCTTCATACTGAACTTCGCTGACAATTTCCGCTTTTGAGCCTTTAGCTCGGTAGTTTACCAATGGATGCTCAACGCCGGCATAATGGCGGATGGCTTCAGAAGGAGGGCCGACCGTTCTAATGACGACACCCTGAGAACTATAATATTCCCATGCGGAACCATCATATCCTTCCATATAACTATCCCGGGCATTTTTATTCCCCACAAGTTTAAAATATGGTCTGGCGAGCGACATAGAAGCATTGCCATTACCAGTAAAGTCACCTTCCTGATAAGTACCCCCACTATAAACCAGATTATTTAACTCTTTTATATTTTCAATGCCACCTATCGCTTTAATATGCCCTTCAATGATTTGATCCACTGTTAATTCTTCGGCGCTATAGGCAGCATTAAAAATTGTCAAAGTGACCATAAATATAGCTATTTTTAAAAAAAACCTCATAATTCAATCCTGATTAAAATTGGCAACAATAAACCTATAATATATACTGTTTATTGAATTTGTTAGAGGGTTTTTTTATATGATACATTGTTTTGAATTCAGTCGTTGGCTCGTCGTTATTGCAATATTGGCCTCTTCTTCGTTTATTGGTTTAAAGGCGCAGGCGCAGGAACGGCCAAATTTTGTTGTTATTTTCACTGATGATCAGGGATATGGTGATTTGGGAAGTTATGGATCACCGGATATTCGAACACCAAACATTGATGATATAGCCGCAGAGGGCATGACTTTTACCAGTTTTTATGCCGCCGTTTTTTGTGGACCTTCACGGGCGGCGTTGATGACGGCAAGTTATCCACCGCGAAACGCGCTTGATTTTAATCATTTTCCAAACGCTAAAACCGGGATCAATAGTGGTGAAGTAACCATTGCTGAAATGCTAAAAGAGCAAGGCTATGCTACAATTCACCTCGGCAAATGGCATCTAGGTGATGTGGCTGAATTTATGCCTCTTGAGCACGGTTTTGATGAATATTTCGGCATACCTTATTCAAACGACATGTGGCGATTTCATGATGCTATAACCCGCACCGAAAACTCAGACCCGCGCTTGATTGCAGCAATAGAAAGGGCAAACTATACTGGTTCTCCTGATATAGGGCATCCTTTCGATGAATCCCTAGGTAAGAACGATCTGCCGCTTTATCACAATTCGGAAATTATTGAATATAATCCCGACCAAACCCTGCTCACCAAACGATACACCGAACACGCGTTAGACTTTATTGAAAAAAATAAAGACGGGCCATTCTTCCTCTATCTCGCCCATGCCATGCCGCATATGCCGATATTTGCATCGGAAAAATTTAAAGGCAAATCAATTCGCGGCCTTTACGGTGATACTATTGAGGAAATTGATTGGGGCGTTGGTGAGATTATCGCTAAACTGAAAGAGCTCGGCATTGATGATAACACTGTAGTCGTCTTTACATCCGATAATGGCCCGTGGCTTCAGTACGGTATTGATGCCGGCTCCGCAGGACCACTTCGGGACGGTAAAGCAACCGTTTATGAAGGAGGCATTCGCGTGCCCGGGATTGTCAGATGGCCTGGCAAAATACCTGCCGGCGCACGCTCATCGGAAATTGTGTCAAACATGGACCTGATGCCGACTTTTGCCCACCTTGCAGGGGCTGATCTTCCATCGGACAGGGTGCTTGATGGCCGCAATATTTGGGATCTTCTTTCAGGAAAAACAATGAAAGGCCCCCATAACGAATTTTATTATTATG
This sequence comes from Kordiimonadaceae bacterium, assembly GCA_018660225.1. Lineage (GTDB taxonomy): Bacteria > Pseudomonadota > Alphaproteobacteria > Sphingomonadales > Emcibacteraceae > Pseudemcibacter. Next base: position 1,464 of record JABJKT010000137.1, on the reverse strand, counting down.
GTGGTAATCCGGCAGAAAATGAAGCAAACCTTATGGCCGTTCGTCAAGGTCGCTGGAAACTTCATTTTAAGAAAGAAAACCGAAGGGCCGTTATGCCGCTAAAGGGAGTGGAGCTTTACGACCTTCACCGCGACGTAAGCGAAAAATATAACCGCAGCGAAGATCATCCGGACGTGGTCGCCAGACTTGAACAATTAGCCAAAGAATTTAACGCAAGCCTAATAGAAAACATCAGACCGCTCGGGCGAGTAGCGCAGAATTAGCTTCCTTACTCAGGCACCGCCTCTGGGTAATAGATAACGTAAATTTTTTCATATCCTTCGGATTCCCAAATACCGGTCCATTCCTTGGGGATGGTTACCGCCTCACCAGCATTTATGGTTTGCACGGAGCCATCGGATGAGGTCAGTTATACACTACCTTTTATAAAATACATAAATTCATCGACGCCGTAAGGTTCAGTTATTTCAAAACGGCTCGCCCCGGCTTTATACATGCCTGTATCGAACTTCCGATCGCTTGAAAGCATAGTGCGCACATCAAGTGCGCCGCTTTCCTCGGTGATCATACCCGGTCGCTCAAATATCTTTCCCGCCACTTCGTCTTTGGTGATTTTTGAAGGGGTGATCACATCAGCTGCATGAGCCATGCTTGAGATTGAAAATAGTGTTATCAGACTTATTTTTATAATTAAACTCATCGTTAATTCCATATTATTTAACTCATATCAGCAATAACACGTTTCATCAGGGCAATCGTTGCGTGGATGCCGTCAAATTCGCTTAAAACATCGCCCTCATATTCAATGCCTAGATAACCTGAATATCCCGCATCGGCGACTATTTTCAGCAGACGGTCAAAATCAATGTCCGGCTCGTTACCGTCCGCATCAAAGTTAAATGATTTAACACTAACCGCTTTGGCGTAAGGCATAAGTTCTTCAACGCCGAGGTATTTATCATATTCTTCCGTGTCAGATATAGCAAAATTACCAAAGTCCGGCAAAGTCCCGACCCGTGGATGGTTTGCAGTATCCATCACTGACGCCAGCCATTTGCCATTACTGGACTGACCACCATGATTTTCAACTATTACATTGATATTTGATTTATCAGCATAGTCGGCAAGGCGAACTAATCCTTCCGCGGCAAGCTCACGTTGCTCATCCCAGCTGCCCGCACTTTGCGCATTCACTCTGATAGAATGACAGCCAAGATAGGCCGCGGCATCAACCCACTGATAATGTCGCTCGATGGACGCCGTACGTTCCGCTGGATCAGGATCACCAAGTGCCCCTTCCCAGTCGCACATAATAAGAAGGCTTCTTACCCCTTCCCCATCAGCGCGGGTTTTAAGTTCAGCCAAATAATTTTTATCACGGGCCTTATCAAAAAAGAACGTATTTACATATTCAATGGCACCGATATCAAATTCGTTTCTCGCGACAATTGGAAAATCAAGATT